>CAUQEF010000016.1:0-60713 GCA_963517315.1 uncultured Prevotellaceae bacterium | reverse complement strand
TAGAGCACCTGACTGTTAATCAGGGGGTCGTTGGTTCAAGCCCATCCTGAAGCGCGAAGATCGATTGCCTTATTGGTAATCGATCTTTTTTTGTGCCCTTTTGTCTTTCAGAAAGCGTCGAATCGCTTTGCACTTCTACCGAGCGGGCACACGTCGCGGACTGAAACCGATGCATACCCTTCTCTTTGTTTCGAGTCTTTGTCGGGTGTTTTGAGCAAAAAGGGTCGGTTGCTTGGAAAACCCCGCCATAAAATTTCGTTTTGGAGAAAAAAGTAAGCCTCCATCCCCTTATTGGCCATGAACACGGCCGTAAGTGGATGGAGGCTTTCGTTTTAATGCGTCAATCGGCGCATCCGTTTAGAACTTGTTGGAGGCGGGAAGACCGCGGAGTTGATAATCCGCCATCACCAAGCGGAGACGGCGCAAGAAGTCAGTGTAGTCGCGGCGATTTTGCGGCGTCCAGCCCGCTTCGGCCAGCGCCCATGCACGAGGGAAGGCCATATAGAAGATGCGTTCGGGGCGTGGCATGCATTCACTCCACAGCGTACCGGTGACGCCGAACATATATTTGTCTTCAAACTCCTTGCCGCGTCCCCAAGCGGGGTCGAGAGCGTAGGTTTGTTTGAGCGAAGTGACGGGCATACCCCAGTTCACTTCCGGGAGGTCGCCACCCGCCATCGGATAGTCGAGATAGCAGTGCTCGCCGGGGCAGAGCATCACTTTGACGTTGTTACGTTCGGCTGCTTCGAGGGCTTTGGCCGTCAAACCGTTGCGCCAGGCGAAGGTGACGCAGCCGGGCTGAATTTCCTTGAAGTCTGTTTCATACCAGAACATGGGCGTCTTGCCGAGTTTGTCGCGCAGGTGCTCAATGACACGGTCGAACATATACTTCTGCAAGCGCCAGTTCTCGCTACGGTCGCGCGAGGTGATGCCCAAACGGTCTTTGAGCGCGTTGCAGGCCGAGTCATTCGTCCAACAATCGAGAGGCGGCATGCCGGCCTCGTCACCGCCGAGGTGAACATAGGGGGCGGGGAAGACTTCGGCCAGTTCGTCGAACACGTCGAAAAGGAATTGGTAGGTGAACTCCGAAGCGGGATTGAGCAACTCGTTCGATACGCCGCAGGTCGTGCGGATGGGCACTTTCTTTGCGCCGGGCGTGAGTTCGGGGTAGGCATGAATAGCCGCCACCTCGTGGCCGGGCATTTCGATCTCGGGGATGACCATCACATGGTGGGCGGCGGCGAAGGCCACCAGCTCCTTCATTTCGGCCTGCGTGTAGAAGCCCGGACTGGAATAGAGCATGTCGTCCATGGCCGGACGCTTGCTGCTCTCGGCGACGAGACGTGGATATTTCTTAATCTCGATGCGCCAAGCCTGATCGTCCACGAGATGGAGGTGCAGGGCGTTGAACTTGTAGCGCGCCATTTCCGAAACGATTTGCTTCAAGCGAGCGAACGGAATGAAAGTGCGGCAAGGGTCGACCATCAATTCGCGAACGCGAGTGCGCGGTGCGTCGGCAATGAACACCGGAGCGAGCTGTGTGGGCTGCGCGGCGAGGAGTTGGTCGAGCGTCATGAGACCATAATATACTCCCGCGGGCGAACCACCGACGATGCGAATGCCCTTTTTATCCACCGTGAGGGTATAGCCTTCGGCATTGCTCACGGCGATGGTATCGACCGCGAGATGCAAGGCCGCCCCACCGCGCAACACGCTCACACCGGTGCGTTCGCGCAGCACGCGGCGTGCCACTCCGGCCTCGTTGTGGAGAGTGGGAGCGGCCTCGATGCGCCCGATGCGCGCCACCTCAAAGGGGGCGCCGGCGCGTTCCTCAAGTTGTGCGGGCAGGGGAACGAGCGAATACTTTTCCGTGCGCACTTTTTCGCGCAGCGCGTCAGTTTCTGCGGGCAGATTGGCCGCAGGCACGCCGTTGAAGGCGGCAAAACCCACCACTTTGGGCTGTGCGCCTGCGAAATGCACCTCGCGCAGGCCGGTGCAGCCGTTGAAGGCCGCCGCGCCCACCTCTTCCAAACCGGCGGGGAAGGAGATGCTCGTCAAACCGCGGCAACCCAAGAACGACTGATAACCGATTTTGCGGAGCTTGGCGGGGAGAATCACCTTGCGGAGGTTGCTGCAACCGAGAAAAGCATTGTCGGGAATCTCGGTCACATCAGCTTGGCTGAGATCCAGTTCTTGGAGTTGAGGGCAAAGGTCGCGCAGTTGTCGGAAATCGCTGTTGCCGCGGGCGGTGAGTGTGCCGGTGAGTGCCAACTTCGTCACGCGCGGTTTCTGTGCCGGCGTGAGATCTTTGAGCTGCGACACGCTGATGGTCTCCGCAATCTTGTTGGGCATCGGGGGGACAGTGGTCTGCGCACCGACCGACAGCGCGGCCATGCAGCACAGGGCAAAGAGAATTCTTTTCATGGGAAGGGGTTAGAGGAGAGTAATCGTGCCAAAAGCCGAAAGCGATGCACGGTTAGAGAAAGGAAGGGGCGGAAAGACAGCCCTCAATCGCCCAATACGACGCGGCGGGTGCCATCGGGCAATTCCTCGATGTCGACGCGCACGGCATTGTCGGGCAACAGCGGCTCGATGAGCTCGGGCCATTCGATGAAGCACGGAGCGCCGGAGTAGAAATAATCGTCCGTGCCGATGTCGAAGGCTTCTTCTACGTACTTGATGCGGTAGAAATCAAAGTGAAAGACCGGGGCATTCAACACACCGCTGTGGTATTCGTTGACAATGGCGAAGGTGGGCGAATTGACGACGTCATCGACGCCGAGCACGTCGCAGAGTGCTTTGATAAACGTGGTTTTGCCCGCGCCCATCTTACCATAGAAGGCAAAGACGTTGCGGCGCTTATCTTCAAAATGCGCAGCGGCGGCAAATTGGCGCGCCGTTTCGTCGATACGATCGATAGAGGGGATGATAAATTCCATGCCGCGAAGGTACAATAATTTTTGTCGATGGGTGGTTTTCCGGCGGTCTTTTAACGGACATTGCCGCGCACGAACGAAATGCGGAAGGGCGAAAAACATTTGCCGCGCATTGCCGTGCACTCAGTGTCAACCGTTGTCGGAGACGACCGAAGAAATGAGATCTATATATAATAAGGAAGACGACCGCCCCCGCGGAGTCGAAAGGCGAGGGGGTGAAGGCTGAAAAAGAGGGTGTGAAAGTCCGGCACTGCGCAAGACTTTCACACCCGATGAGTCGGTGCTCGGAGAAGATGCGCCACCGCCCGCATGCCGGCTGTCGAGCCGGGGCGCGCCATTGGGCTGTCGGACAAGTTTGCGCCGCGGGGAGAAAGGGCAAAGGGCTTTTGCGCGGCGACCACCGGTGGCCGTGTCGGCAAAAGCGGGCGCAGGCGATTAAGCCTTACCCGTCAGTTCGCCCACGATGCGCTTCAGTTCCGAAAGCAAACGTTCGAGTTTCACGCCCGAACGGTCGCTCATCTTCTGCACGTCGGCTTTGGCCGCCATGATCTTGCCGAAAGGCGTGCGCAGCATCGCAAAGAGGGGCGAAATCTCGGTGAGGCGTTGTTTCAAGTCGGGATATTGCGCCAAGAGGTCGGCCAATCGTGTGGAGGGACCGATGTTGTCGGGCGTGAGCGCCTCGGTCGCAGTCTCGTCGGCGGGATGGCTTTCGTCTGTAGGGGCGGCAACGGAGTGGGCGGCCTCTTGTGTGGGCGCAGCCGCGGCCGATGCCGTCGAAGGCGCTTCGGCGGGCACACCGGCTTCGTCTGCCCACTTGAGCAGTGTGCGCGAACCTTGGAGCGAACGGATGTGCGTGCAGTCCTGCATCATTTCGAGCACACCGCGGAAGCGGCCCTGCTCGTCGCGCACGGCGACATACAATATATATATAAAGAGATCGGGCTTCTCGATCCAGAACTCGGCCTTGTCTTGTTCGCCCGAGCGCAGTTTGTCGATCACCTCTTTCACCACATGGGCGCTCTTGCGCGGATGGCAGTTCATCACTTCACGCCCGATGACGTTGCGGCTGCGGGGGAAGACGCGGTGATCCGTGTCGGTGTAGAAGCATACCAGTTCGTTCTCGTCCACAAACGACAGGTCGACGGGCATGTGGCGATAGATCAGGTTGATCTGTTCGAGCGTGAGACGGCCGGTGGTCACATCGAGTTGCTCATTCGCGCCGGTCGAATAGCCGTATTTCGAGAGCAGCTGTGACAAGTCGGCGGCGAAGCCCTCGGCCGGTGCGGCGGGAGCGGCTGTTTCGGCAGCGGCCTTGCGGTGGTCGACCTCGATGTTGAGGTAGGCGTAACCGATCTCGTGGTCGCCGGCCTTCATTTGCGCAAACTCTTCTTCGCTGATCATGGCGCACGAGGTGGGATAGAGGATGGTTTCCTCCTTGTCCATCAAGTCACGACCGTAGTAGATCAACTTCTCGCACTCAGCCACGAAGGCATCGTCATCGCCCGCGTCGAGCAGGCGGCGACACTCACGCATGTGGTCGCGCACCATGTCGTCGAACGTCCACATCGTCGTGGTGGGGCGGTCGAATCCCTTCTGTTCCAGCACGGGATAGAGCTGATTCTGTTTGCGCTTGTAGTGGAGCGGATATTCGTTGATGCGGTCGATGAGATCGATCCACTGATTTTTGATCACGGGGTATTGGACCAAATCTTCGACTTGGAGCAACAGGCGCTTCAGCTCGTCGTTCTCGGCATAGTAGTGGGCGATGGGGTGATCTTCGGGCAGAGCGGGGCGCGAATAGTCCATGAAGCCCTCGAAGAGCTTGATTTTTTGCGCCATATTCTCGCGGATGCACTCATCGTCGGTGTGTTCGGTCATCGTTTGTTCGATGAAAGCGAGATGATAGGGGCGGAGCGAACCCACGCGGCGTGCCACTTCTTCGCGACCCTCCTCGAGGGTGATCTTTCCGGTGACAAAGCGTTCTTCGATGTCGAGAATGGCTTTCATTTTCTCGAGATCGACCGGGGGGAGAAACTGCTTCATTTTATCGTTCATGTGCAGAAACTTTATAGTTGGGGGATGAGTTGGAGAGAGCCGGCGTAGGCAAAACAGCCCAATGTCCGTGGTGTGGGTCGGCACAGTGCGGACAGGCGGGGAGCGCACACGGGCTCACGGTCGGAAAACCATGTACAAAGATACGATTTCCCGAAGGGAAACAAACATCGCAGGCGACTATTTGTGTGTTTCGGCATACAATTAACATTCCGGGCGGAAAAATACGCGACAAAATAAGGAGAACCCGTTGTAAAAATGTATTTTTGTTTTCTCATCAGTACAGAAATATCATGAATACCAAGCTCTTTACCCTGCTTTGTGCCTCGTGTTTGACACAATTGGTCTCCGCACAGCATTTCACCCGGTGGTGGAAGGACGTGGAGGCGGCGAGTGAAAAAGATCAACCCAAGACGGCGCTGAAATCGCTGCAACTCATACGAAAAGAGGCCGTCCGGTCGGGCAACACAGCCCAACTCCTGCGCGCCCTCTTCACCGAACAAGTGATGCAACAGGAGATCGCGCCCGACAGCGGCGCGGTGATGCGCGGACTCATCGAACGAGAATTGGCCAAAGAGCAGCGACCCGTTGAGCGCGCCCTCTGGCTCAATGCCTTGGGACGGCTCTATGCCGACGAAGCGCGCTCGGCATGGCGCAACGAGGACACCGCGGCGGTGCGCAAAGCCCACGACTTGCTCCTCGAATCCGTGCAACAGACGGCACTGCTCGGTGGGGCACGCGCTCGCGACTACACCACGCTTTTTGACTTCGGCGCAGACAGTAAGCGGATCTACGGCGACGACCTGCTCAGTGTCCTCACCTCTACGCTCGTCAGTGCGTGTGAAGACAACTATTTCCGCCCCATCAAGAAGGAAGAATTGCTGGAGGTGCTGCGTCGCAATCTCGCTTATTACCGGCAAAGTGGAAAGGATTTGGCCGCCCTGCGCACAGAGTTGGATATGGCTGAGCTCATCGAGCCGAAAAAACAAGAGGAGTTTTTGCGAAAAGTGGCCAAGTTTTACGAGAAACTCCCCGAGAATTCCGAAACACTTGCGCACATTTGTCAAATCCTGCGCAAAGATCGGCTCGACGAAGCCGTCGCGCTGGCTAAAGAAGGGCTGCAACGCTACGGAAATGCCGCACCCCGACTCCACAACTTCCTTGCCGAAGTAGAGCAACCGCGCATTCAGGTCGACTGGTCGTCGCCCGAGTTGAAAACCGAGGGCAATGCCTTCTATCCCGCGGCCACTTATCGCGCATTGCTCACTTGGAATAACTTGAAGTCGGTGAAAATCAACTTCGTTCGCCTCAAGGGCGTGGACGCTTCGCTCAAGCAGTTGCGCGCCTACGGCATAGACCCCGAGGGATATATGGGGGCGGAAGAACTGCGCAAGCTCGTCACGCAAGTACCGCACGAAACGGCGCTGACCCTCCGCAAGGACCTGCCGGCGCTGCCCGCCCATCGCACGACGACGGACAGCATTGAGTTCCGCACGCCCGCTGCCGGCATCTATGTGGCCGAATTGTGGGCAGACGACAAACTCGTGGAACGCGAACTCGTGACGGTTTCGCGCGGCACGCTCTTCCTCCTGAAGACCGCTCCCGACAAGAAACAGCATACCTATGTCGACAACAGAACCGGACAGCCCATCACCGACGAGAAAGAGATCGCCACCATCCCTCCCGAGCGGCGTTATCAAGACTATCGTCTCGGCGATTACCGCGATCCGGTGATGCGCACCGAAAGGGGCGTCCACCTCTACACCGACCGTCAACTCTATCGCCCGGGACAACGCGTGCAGTATTCCGCTTTGGTCTATGCGCGCGAAGGCGATACCTACAAGGTGGGGGCAAACGTCAAGGGCACTGTGAAACTCCTCGACAGTCACCACGAGAAAGTGGCCGAACAGACCGTCACCACCGACGCTTTCGGAGTGGCGACGGGCACCTTCACCCTGCCCAAATACTGCCGTCCGGGCAGTTTCGCCGTGTCGATGAACACGCAAGGCAACAATGCCACCACCCTCGACTTCAAAGTGGAGGAATATCAACGTCCGAAATTTGAAGTGAAGCTCGACACGCTCTCTTCCGCCCTCAACTCATCCGACCACGTCAAGGTGCGCGGCCGCGTGCTCACGATGAACGGACAGCCCGTGCGCAATGCGGAAATCAAATGGGACTGGGAGTTGAACAAAGTGTGGTATTGGACGAACGAAGAGACGGATAATGACGAACAGCTCGACGGCAAGGGGGTGACCACCACCGATGACGAGGGGTGTTTCGACTTCGAGGTCGAAATGAAGGCCGACCCCAAAACCTACTACCGCCTGTCGGTCAACGCCGCGGCCACCGCGCCCGACGGCGAGACGCACGAAGCGCGCCGCACGGCCTATGTGAATCTGAAACAGGAGGAGCCGGCCGAAGAAAAGCCGATGATCACCACGAAAGAGGAGCAGAGCGGCGACAAAGCCACGTTCACCTTTGGCGAAACGGCCACCGTGGTCTTTGATTTGGTGGCTACGCAAGGCGGCCTCGTGGAGCACCGTCTCATCAATGTACAAGCCGGTACGACGCTCCCCGTGGAGTGGAAGGCCGCATACGGCGATGCCGCCAAGGCGCTTGTGGCCTACATGAAAAATGGGGTGCACCACGAAGAGCAAGTGACCGTGCAACGCCCGAAACCGGACAAGCGTTTGCTGCTGAAATGGAACACTTTCCGCTCACAGCTCACCCCGGGACAAGAAGAAACGTGGACACTCTCCGTGACCCACCCTGACGGAAAACCGGCCGAAGCCAACGTGATGGCGCGACTCTACGACGCTTCGCTCGATGCGCTGATGCGACAAAAGGAGCATCGCAAGGAAACGAGCGAAAACGAATCGCCGTGGAAGTTCCACTACAATTTCCTGCGCAACCTCCCGACGGCCAACTTCCTTCGTCCGCTTTGGAATCTGCCGACGCTCCAAGGCCATTTGGCCGGTAAGGGTCTCCTCGATATTCCCTCGGTGGAGTTCACCCATTGGCACAACTCCATGTTCGACTATCGGAGTGACCAAATGATGCTGAGTGAGCAAATGATGCTTGTCGGTGCCGCCCCGTTGAGAATAACAGCAAACGACAGCAGCATCGCTTTTGAAGCTGAAGCCATGGACAGAACCGCCGCGCCCACCCGCGCCAAGTTCTTGAAAATCAAGGAGCAGGCAGCGGTGCCGGTGCGTTCCAACTTTTCGGAGACAGCCTTTTTCATGCCGGCGCTGCGCACCGACAAAAACGGCCTGGCCACGCTTCGTTTCACCCTGCCCGAAAGTTTGACGGAGTGGCAATTCAATGCTTTCGCCCACGACGTGCAACTCAACTCGGGCACGCTCGACGACAAAATCACCGCGCGCAAACAGCTCACGGCCGAAGTGAGCGTGCCGCGCTGCCTGCGCGAAGGCGATGAAATCGACTGGCCGATTACCGTGCGCAACATCAGCGGCAAAGACACGCAGGGAAAATTCGCACTGACAATCGAAGACGCAGATCAAAAGCGCATGTTGAAAACCTTCAACGGCCAATTCAACCTCGCCGACGGCAAGTCTTTCAACGACCATTTCGCTTTGCGCATCCCTGACGGCGTGCAACGTTTGCTCGTTCGCGTGACGGCCAATAATAATGAGTTCTCCGACGGCGAAGAACACCTCGTTTCGGTGCTTTCGCGACAAATTGAAGTGACGCGCGCCGTGCCCTTCACGCTGCGCCGCGGCGAATCGTTGCCAACGAAAGAAGCCGAAGCGCGCCGTGCGCTGGCCGCACAACTCGAAAAGGGCGTAAACCCCACCTTCACGACCGACACTTGCCGCGATGCTCGCACCGAAGTGGCGAAAGTGGTGCCCGAATGGATGCGAGTGGTCGACGGTTCGGCCTACGACCAAGCGGTGGCTTTCTACGGCATCCAACTGGCATCGAAACTCCGCGAGCATCTCTCACTTTCGGACTACGAGATCCAAGCCTATCGCGCTTCGGCACTCGACCGAATGAGCGCATTGCAAAACGGCGACGGTTCATGGCCGTGGTTCAAGGGACTGCAAGGCTCGCCCTACATCACCGCACAGATCGCCGTACTCTTGTCGCGCGCCCAAGTGCTGACCAACGATAAGACGGGCAGAGCACTTTGCAACGGAGCACTCCGCTTTTTGGACGCTGAGGCGAAGAAGGAGGTCGAAGAGTTGAAGCGCATCGAGAAGCGCCGCGAGACGGTCGTCCGCTCCTTGCCCGAATGGATGTACAATTATCTATATGTATGCCGCTTGCTCGAACGCCGAGAAACGTCGACGCTCGCCTATATCCGCAAAAAGTTGGCTTCGGAGAACAAAACGCTCACCATGTACGGTAAGAGCGCGCAAGCCATCGCCCTCAGCGGAACGACTTACGAAAAAGTGGCGCAAAATGCCCTGCAAAGCGTGGTCGAGCACACCGTGTCGTCGCCCGAAATGGGACGATACTTCGACACCGAACGCGCTTTCGGCGGATGGAGCAGCTATCGCATCCCGACGCAAACCTTTGCCATCGAGGCACTGCAGCGCTTAGCGACGCAAATGCCGAAGATCGACGGCACGGCCAACGCCCAACTCGTCGATGAGTTGAAATTGTGGCTCTTGCAATCGAAGCGCACGCAGGTGTGGAACACGTCGCGTGCCACAACCGATGCGGCTTACGCCCTGCTCTCACAATCGGCCGGCATGAACGAAGGCCTCACTTGGGGCGCGGTGTCTGCCCGCTACAAGGTGGACGCCGCCAAAGTGCAGGCCGCCGGCAACGGATTCCGCCTCGAACGCCGGTTTGAGGTGTGGCGCGACGAAAAATGGACGAAGGTCGACGGCGAAGTGCGTGTGGGCGAACGCGTGCGCTGGGTCTACACCCTCACCGCCGACCGCGATTTCGATCACGTCTCGCTCAAATCGACACGCCCGGCCGGCTTAGAACCGCGCGATCCCTTCTCGGGTGTGGAATGGGCGGACGGTTTAATGTGCTACCGCATGGTGCGCGATGCCGAAAACGAATATTTCATGGAGCACCTCGCCAAGGGTAAGCACGTCTTCACCGACGAGAGCATCGCCGTTCGCAGCGGCCAATTTGACGGTGGTATTTCGACCGTGCAATCGGTCTTTGCTCCCGAATTTTCGGCCACTTCCACGCCCATGACGCTCAAAGTGCGCCCGTAATCTCGCTTCTGTTTTCAAAATCAGTAGATTAACTGCAAAAGTCCACCCGAGTATGGTGGACTTTTGCTTTCTAATCTCGAGAAATTGCAATCTTTAGAATTACATTCTGTGTTAAAAAACTGGTTGGTTTTCCGCTTTCGGCGTTAAAACGAATACAACCGAAAGGTCATTTCGTAACTTTGCGGCGCTAACATGGCAAGGCCGAGTGTATGAATCGCAGACCACTGCCGTTCATCAGCAAGTTCAAGCCAAAGAACTTCATCGCACTCCTCGCGTTCGCGCGAGCGCCGCTTTCTCTCTTGTTCGCAAGAGCCGAAAGTTGCCTTGCCGCAAACAACAAACAATGCATATCATTCAAAAGATTGCAGTATCCTTCCTTACGCTGTTGGCATTTACGGCCATGTATGCCCAAGATGACAACACCAAGGTAGGCAATGCTACTTACTATGGTGACCGATGGCACGGTCGCCGCACCGCGAGCGGTTCGTCTTACAACAAAGATTCACTCACTTGCGCACACCGCACCCTGCCTTTCGGCACCTTGTTGCACGTGCGAAACCCCAAAAACGGTAAAGTCGTAGTGGTGAAAGTCACGGACCGAGGCCCCTATCGCGCCAACACGATTCTTGATCTCTCCCGAGCCGCCGCACAGCAAATCGACATGATTCGTTCCGGTGTTGCACAAGTGGAAGTCACCCAAGTGTTGCCCGCAACGACTCCTGCAACGGAGATCGACAACGAAACACCCGCGATTCCGCAATTCCAACTCTACGACCCTTTGAACGGACGCTACTACACGACCGTCGAATGGGTGCAGCGCGATAACAATCGCAAGGAGTTGGCCAAGGCGAAAGCCCAGGCACAAAGAGCCTCTTTCATGGCAAAAGCCAAGAAACCGCGCTACCGCGTGCTCAGCAATCGTGCGACGGCATCAGCTAAGAAAAGATGAAAAGACAAGCGCAGCCCCTGCGCAAATGAAAGAGAAGCCCTTTTGCTCCGCGCAAGAGGGCTTCTCTTCTCTTTTTTGTCAAGATCGTAGGGACAAGTGCACCGGCCGGACCGCTTGCGGCGCACAGTGGGGGAGACAAATTGCAACGGTTGTGACGATAAAGCGCATACAGCCTCTTGATAATAGCACAAATCTCACTTTTGACTCTGCATTTTTGGTTTGTCTGACGGAAAAGCACTGATTCATTGTGTTTTCCTATTTGCAAGTTTGTCAATATCTTGCAAAAATATTATCTTCGCGACATGGCAACTCTATTTTGTGGCAATCAACTCATCGGAGGCATGGAAATGCAACCGCAGCACGAACGGCGAGAGCACTCGTCGGTCGCTTTTCTGCTTGCCCTCTCCGGCGATGCCCGCTTGCACACACCCACCGGCGAATGGACGATGGGAGCCAACGACCTGTTGATCGTGAGCGATCTGCGCAGCGTCGTTTTGCACGAAGCCTCCGCCGATTGGTGTGTGGAATATGTTGCCGCTCCCGTAGATTTTTGGGAAAGTTTGCCTCTGCGTCTCGAATCGCCAACTGCGGCCGGGAAAGTCGTCCCCAGCTCAGACGGACCGACGTTGTTTAGTCAAGATGCGCTTGTTCGCACACCGGAAGAAGATGCTCGTGCTGCCCGCGACCTGTTGGCAGGGTGGGGATGCAATGAGTGCGAACTCCTGCGTTTGTCCAATGTCGAGACCAATCGCCTGTATGACGATCTACTGCGCATCGGCGAACGCAGCCGCGAAGCGCAGACCCCATACCAAAATGACGTGCTCGCCGCCCTCTGTAGCGTGTTGGTCTACGATGTTTTCACGCTCCGCGCCGCCCAGCAGTCCGCCACCGATCGCAGCGCACGCACTGTCAAGCGATTCTACGACCTGCTCGAGAGTGGTATCGCCCGTCGGGAACGCGAAGTGCGCTACTATGCTTCACGCATCGGGGTGACGCCGAAGTTTCTCACCGACACCGTTCGCCGTGTCACGGGCAAGAGTGCCACCACCATCATCAACTCCTACGCCCTTGTTCCGCTCAAAGCATTGTTGGAACAGCCCGAACTACCGATGACGCAGATCGCCGAAGAGATGAATTTCCATTCCCTATCCTATTTCAGTCGCTACGCCTCAAAACTCTTAGGCATGACCCCCACGCGCTATCGCGAGAAGGTGCAGGAAGACCGCTCGCAATCCGTTGAGCACTTGGACGTGTTCAGTCCTCCAACCTTTTAATCACCCACCTACCTCCTAATTGAAAGAGAGTAACAAGAAAAGCGCCCACGTGTGGCATCGTCCCCAAGCGCTGACCGCCGGACAAGTAAAATCGCCCCCTTCTACATCGAGTAGAAGGGGGCGATTTTGTTGCAACGGGCGAACACCGACAAAAGGGACGTTCGCTCATCTAAAACTTACCCTTTGAGCATCGGTGTGAGATTCTTGAGCATGTCGGCCGTCATCGCGTCGAGATCGAAAGCCGGTTTCCAATCCCATTCCAGACGCGCCGCCGTGTCGTCGAGGCTGTTGGGCCAAGAATCGGCGATGCTCTGTTTGAGCGGATCCACCTCGAAGCGCATCTTGAAGTCAGGCAGTTGCCGATGAATGGAATCGAAAATCTGTGTCGGCTCAAAGCTCATCGCCGCAATGTTGAAGCTGTTGCGGTGGATGAGGCGAGCGGGATCGGCCTCCATCAGTTGCACGCAGGCGTTGAGCGCATCGGGCATGTACATCATGTCCATATACGTGCCCTTGGCGATGGGGCAGACAAACTCTTCGCCCTTCACGGCCGAATAGTAAATGTCCACGGCGTAGTCCGTCGTACCGCCGCCGGGAGGGGTCACATAAGAGATGAGTCCCGGGAAGCGCACGGCGCGCGTGTCCACGCCGTAGCGACGATAGTAGTAGTCCGAGAGCAATTCAGTGGTCACCTTCGTGATGCCATACAGACTGCGAGGGCGCTGAATGGTGTCTTGCGGGGTGTGGTCGGCCGGCGTTTCGGGACCGAAGCAGGCGATGGACGAGGGTGTGAAGACGGCGCACTGCTGTTCGCGAGCCACTTCCAGCACATTCCACAGACCGTTCACACCGATGTGCCAAGCCAGTTTGGGCTTGTTCTCAGCCACCACCGAAAGGAGCGCGGCCAAGTTGTAGATCGAATCAATGTTGTGCTTCTGCACCACAGCGGCAATGGCTGCCGCGTCGGTCACGTCGCAAATTTCGCAGGGACCGCTTTCGCGCAACAGTTCGTTGGGTTCCGCACCCGTGATGTAGCCGGCCACAACATTGTCGTTGCCATAAACGCCGCGAAGTTTCATGGTGAGTTCCGAACCGATTTGGCCGGTGGCACCGATGACCAGAATTTTTTTCATTGAAATCCTAACAGATTACAGGGTTATAGAGGATTTTCTTCTCATTTTCAGGGACTTCAAACACCCGCCTTCGGCCGGCGAAACCGGTTGTGGTGGGGAAAGGGAGACTGATACTGAAAAGTGGATACTTCAAATTCGCGGCAAAGTTACGTTTTGCCCCTCGAATGTCCAAGGAGAAAGCGGCTTTTTTCCGTCTTTGTCTGTGCAGCACCGTCATTTCGGAAAAAGAAGAAGGGACGCGCCGGTAGGCTTCTTGCCCGAGTGCACTGCCCGATGCCGATGCATGCAGGTTGACGAGAGGGAAATCGACGCAGACAGTAAAACCTCGAAATGGGTTCACGACTTTTTCGCTCGGGAACTTTCCTCTTGTCTCATTTTTGCCGAATCCATCGATAAAGACACCCGGCGAAGAGCAATTGGCAAATGCATCTCCCTTCTCGCCGGCTGTATGCCTTGTGCATTTGGTGCAGGGCTCAAAAAACGAAGAGGATATCCATCTTTTTCAGCGCCCCCCTTTTCGGACGAAAACCATGGCGTTTTCGCCAAGTCTCGCGCGCCCGCGCGTCCAGTGTTTTCCGATTTTTGCCTTCACCTCTTCACCTGAGGGCTGTAAGTGATTGTTTCCCAGTATAGTAAGGGTGAAGGCACAAGTGCAAATTGCCTTCACCCATGGAAAAGTGCAGTTCAAAGACCCTAAAATGCCCGAATTCATCGGTGAACAATGCGGCGTACGGTGAACCTTTGCGCCCGGTGGGTGAAGGCTTTCCTTCACCTTTGTGTTCACCGCAAGTATTTGCTATTCAGTGTTTTGAGTTCGGAGGTGAAGGGTGAAGGCAAAAAACGAAAACTCGCTGAGTCTGCGCACCTACGCGCGTGAGGGAAAAGAACACTCGAGAAGAAGTTGTAAAAAGTCGGCGTGTTTTGCGAGAAAGTCGGGATGTTTTCGGAAATACAAGCGCGTAATCCGGCAGGCGTGCTCGTCGGTGCTTTCTGCCCGTTGGGCTCTTGCTGCTTCGCCGTGTGGAGGCGGTGCGCCATCGGTGGTCGGTGAGCCGCCCCGGCGCGAAGACAATCTTTTGCTGCGGTGAGGCGATGAAATCGCAGAAAATGAATGCGCCGCCGCTCGTCTTTGTGGGTTGGCGGTTCGGCACAGCAAGTTGAGAGAAGAGGATCGCATTGCGCACCGTTCCTGAAACCGGTAAATTCGGGTGAGTGGCTTTGCAATATACGCTGCGCAAAAGATGCGGGGTATCGTAAAAAAGTAGTATCTTTGCTTGCATCAACCCGAAATCCGAAAAATCAACTCATCAACAGACAAGTTTCTTTCCTATGAACGTGATCAAAAAAGCCCTTTGCACACTCTTGTTGGGCATGCTTGCCCTCGGTGCGAGTGCCGATGCGGTGCAGTGGCGCAAGGGAGCGCTCTATCGGCTGTCGCCGCCCACCGGTGCGAAAGTGCTCGATGTGCGCGGCGAAGCTGTGCAGACCGCGGAAGTCGACGCCTCGCGCCTCGAACAGTATTGGACGTTGGCGCCGCTCTCCGGCGCGTGGCGCATCATCAATCCCTTCACCGGCCGCGCGCTTCGCTTTGACGGCGACCGCGTTGAAACCGGCGAAATCAACGGTTCGGACGAAAACCAAATGTGGAGCGCCGAGGCTTTGCCCGGAGGGGGCTATCTCTTTGTGCCGGCCGCGCGCCGCACGGTGTGCCTGAGTGTTGACGCCACGGGCAAGGCCGTGCTCAAAGACTTGGCCGCTGCTCGTCGTGACAAGTATTCGGCTTTCCGTACCACACTCGCCGATGTTTCGGGTTTCGATGAGGCGCAGACCTATCGCCTTCGCCTCGTGGATCGCCCCGGCTTCGTGCTCGGCAACGGCGAACTGCCCGAGAACGGCGCACGCATCGTGGCCGAACGCAAAGATTCGGTGCACCGCGGGCAGTATTGGAACGTCAAGATGCTCGACCTCACACGTCGTGTGGTGGGCAACGCCTATTTCACCCAGCACTTTGACGACGGCGGCAACAATGCTTCCATCGATTACCTCCTGCAATGGCCGGCGCAGATGAATCGCCCCGGCAATGCGCAGTTGACCATCGTGCCCGTGCCCGGCGAAACGAACGCGTATGTGATCGCTTCCTACAACAAGAAGGGCAAGATGTTCGCCCTGCGCGGCAACGAGATGAAGATTGTACCCCTTGATGTGAAAGATCGCACGGCTTGGGTGGCGTTCGACGAAGTGGACAAACCCAAAATTCAGTCGCCCCGTTGGGAAGACGAAACGGTGTTTGCCATCAATCGCCTCCCCGGTCACACCACTTTCCAACCCTATGCCTCGGAACGCGAGATGCTGGCCGACAAATCATACTACGCCACGCCGTGGACGGTGCCCGTGAGCGAACGCTATCTCTCGCTCAACGGCACATGGAAGTTCAACCTTGTGAGCGAACCCTCGAAGCGTCCGACCGATTTCTTCAAGGACGGTTTCGATGTGAGCCGTTGGGACGACATTCCCGTGCCTTCCAACTGGGAGATGCTCGGTTATGATCACCCCATCTACTGCAATGTGGAGTATCCGCACGCCAACACACCGCCTTACATCATGGCGCGTCCCGGCTACAACGACGGCGGGGCGAACTACGGCATCAACCCCGTGGGCTCGTATGTGCGCACCTTCACGCTGCCGGCTTCGTGGGACGGTCGTCGCACGATCATTCATTTCGGTGGCGTCTATTCAGCGGCCACGATTTGGCTCAACGGCCGGGAAGTGGGCTATCGTCAGGGCTCGAACAACGTGAGTGAATATGATCTCACCCCCTATCTGCGCGCCGGCGAAAATCGCCTTGCGGTGCAGGTGATGCGCTGGAGCGACGGTTCGTATCTCGAATGCCAAGACATGTTCCGCATGAGCGGTATCTTCCGTGATGTCTATCTCTACAGTGTGCCCGCGGCCACGGTCTACGATCATCGCATCACCGATGTGCTGACCAACGACTATCGCGATGCCGCGGTGACGATCGACTTCGGACTGCGCAACCCGACGCAGCAGGCGGAAGCCAAAGCCGTGGCGCTCGACGTCTACAGCCCCGACGGCAAGAAAGTGGCTTCGCAGCGCTGGCAACTCCAAGCGCCGGCCGGTAAAGACATGAACTTGGCGCGCCAACAGGTGAAATTTGACTTGAAGAACGTGACCAACTGGACGGCCGAAACGCCCCATCTCTACACCTTCCGTTTCCGTCAGTACGATGCGGCCGGCCGTGAGGAGATGGCGTGGAGCACGAAATATGGTTTCCGCGAAATCAAACTGGCCAACTCCTTGGTGTACATCAACGGTAAGCGCGTACTTTTCAAGGGCGTGAACCGCCAAGACACCGATCCCGAGCGCGGTCGTGCCGTGACGAACGAGACGATGCTGCGCGACATCCTGCTGATGAAGCAGAACAATGTGAACCTGATTCGCACCTCGCACTATCCGAACAATGCGCGCATGTATGCCATGTTCGATCATTTCGGTCTTTATACCTGCGATGAGGCCGACTTGGAAGACCACGCCAACCAATCGATTTCCGACTTGAAGAGCTGGATTCCGGCTTTCGAAGACCGCATTCGCGAAATGATGGCACGTGACTACAACCACCCCTCTATCGTGATGTGGAGTTTGGGCAACGAGGGCGGCAACGGCGAAAATTTCCGTGCTTGCTACGATTTGGCGAAGCAAATGGACGCCACGCGCCCCGTGCACTACGAAGGAACGCGCATTCATCGCCCCTTCGGCGGCGAACGCTTCTCGGATTTCTATTCGAAGATGTATCCTGACATCCCTTGGATGGAGAAATACTGCAACAACATGGACAAACCGGTCTTTGTTTGTGAGTACGCTCACGCCATGGGTAACGCCATGGGAAACTTCCGCGAATATTGGGACGTCATCGAAGCGAGTAACTCGTGCGTGGGTGCTGCCATCTGGGACTGGGTCGATCAGAGCATCTACGATCCCAAGGAATTGAAACAGGGCATCCGTCGCTTGCACACGGGCTATGACTATCCCGGCCCGCATCAGGGCAACTTCATGAGCAATGGTGTTTTGCCCGGTACGCGCGAAGAGAGCGCGAAGCTCAAAGAAGTGAAGGCGGCGCACCAGTTTGTGAAGTTCCGCTTGGCGAACGTCGACAAGCAGCGCAACGTGGCGCGCTTGGTGGTGCGCAACGGTTATGCGTTCACGAACCTGCGCGACTTCGATCTCCGCACCGCAGTGTTGCGCAACGGTCACGTGATCAGCACGCAACGCATGGCTCTGCCGGCGGTCGCTCCCTCCGACAGTGTGGAGGTGGAAGTGAAGTTGGCGAAGGCTGATTTGAACGGCCGCACCGTGCGTGATGGCGATGAAGTGATGCTCAACGTTTATGCCGATCGTCGTGCGGCCACCGATTGGAGTACCAAACGCCACGAAGAGGCGTTGATGCAATTTACCCTCGCCACGCGTCGCACTCTTCCCGCTCCGGCTGCTCGTCCGCTCGAAGTGGTGGATGTGCGCAAAGACGGCAAGGCGGTGATTTCGGCCGGCCGTATGAAGCTGGTCTTCAACGAACGCAGTGCAAAACTCCATGCGTTGCTCATCGACGGCAAGAAGGTGCTCGGCCATGGATTGGATCTCGATTACACCAACTTCCGTTTCATCGAAAACGACCGTCAGAGCAATGCCGACAACGGTATGGATTCTCTCGGCACGTTCTCGGCCGAACGTAAGGGAGAAACTTACGTGGTGACGACCCATCGCACGGGCAAACTGAGCGATTTGACGATGGTCTACACGCTCCATGCCGACAATGTACTCGATGTGACGACGAAATTCACCCCCAAGCGCGAAGGACTCCGCCGACTGGGTATCGAAGTGGGGCTTGATTCCACGCTCAGCCGTGTGAACTATTGGGCTTACGGGCCTTGGGAGAACTACAACGACCGCATCGACGGCGTGACCGTGGGACGTTATGCCACGACACCGGCCACTTCGACGGAGCATTACATGAAGCCGCAAAGCACGGGTAACCGCGAAGGATTGCGCGAGGTGTCGTTTGCCGATGCCACCGGCCGCGGTATCTTGGTGCGCGCCGAAGGCAAAGTGAGCTTTGCCGCCGTGCCTTTCACTGAAAAAGACTTGGCCGATGCGCGTCACAGTTGGGAGTTGAAGGCGCGTCCTTACACGGTGCTGCACTTCGATGCCGCTTATCGTGGTGTGGGTAACGCTTCTTGCGGTGGTGTCGACACGCGCAAATCATATTGGGTTCCCAACACGCCGCAGCAATTCACGCTCCGCATCACTCCGCAGAAATAAATACGCTGATTGGCCGCTTGCTAATCACCGGATACGACAATCGCCGCCTGCTTCCTCAAAGGAATGCAGGCGGCGATGTTTTGTAGATCGATGAAATCGGTGTGTATCGTCTGAAAAAACCGAAATCATCGGGCGAAATGTCTCCTCACGGAGGCAGAAGTTTAGAGGGGCAGGGTGGCGCGCTCCAACCAGGTGCGGTCTTTCTCGTCGGCGAGCAGCGGAAGCAGTTGTTCGCGGACGCATTGGTGGTAGTCGTTGAGCCAGTTTCGCTCGTTTTCATCGAGCATCTCCAAGATAATGGGGGTGGTGTCGAAGGGACAGAGCGTGAGAGTTTCGAACTCGAGAAAGCGGCCGAAGTCGGTTTGCGCATATTCGCGAGTGAGGAGCACATTCTCGAGGCGCACCCCGAATTTCCCACTGATGTAAATACCCGGTTCGTCCGTAATGGTCATGCCGGCCACAAAGGGGGTGGTGCTGGCGGCATTGGTGTTTTTGCGAATCTGTTGCGGCCCTTCATGCACGCAGAGGTGACTGCCGACGCCGTGTCCTGTGCCGTGTCCGAAATCCATACCCTCTTGCCACATAGCATAGCGGGCAGCGAAATCGAGCACCAAGCCTTGTGTGCGCTCCGGGAAGCGGGCGCGCGCCAAAGCGATGTGACCTTTCAACACGAGGGTGTAGGCTTTGCGCTCTTCGTCGGTGAGCGGACCGAGCGGAATGGTGCGGGTGATGTCGGTCGTGCCGCTTACATAATGTGCACCGCTGTCGAGTAACAAGAAACTGCGGGGGGCGAGCGTCGCGTTGCTTTCTTCGTCGGCTTCGTAGTGCACAATGGCACCGTGTGCGCCGTATCCGGCAATCGTGCCGAAGGACAAACCGCGAAAATCGGCGTGTTCGGCGCGAAACGCGGTGAGGCGCTGCTCGATGGAGAGTTCTGTTTCTTGCGCGATCTCGCCTTTTTCGATGATTTCATCGAGTGCTCGGCGAAAACGCACCATGGCTACACCGTCCAACTGCATGGCGCGGCGGAAACCGGCAATTTCGCGTTCGTCTTTCACGGCGCGCAAGGCGGGGACGGGCGTGACGGGGGAGGTGCAAATGGAGTGTAACCCCAAATCGTGGAATGTTTCCACCATTTGTTGGTTCATGCTTTCGGCATATCCGACGATGCCCTTTTTTGCATCGAGCGAACGCAGGAGAACTGCGGCAGTATCGTAGGGATGCAGGGTGATATTGTGCGATTCCAGTTCTTTTCGCACGATTTCACCGAGAGCTTCAAGATGCACGAAAAGGTGAGTTTCTCGTTCGCCCACCAATAAATAGGAAAGGAAGACGGGGTTGAAGTCGATGTCCTCGCCGCGGAGATTGAGCAGCCACGCAATCTCGGAAATATCGTTGTAGAAGAAATACGTATCGGCGCTTTCATCGAACTTACGCGCGGAATCAGCGGCCATCGGTTCTGCTGATTTCAACTTTTTCGCGATGAATTCGTGTTGTAATCGACGAACCAATTCTATTTTCTCGCCCGCTGTTTTGCTTGTCCACTCGGAAGGATGGCAAACTATGGGGCGTTTTGGCAGGGAAGGGCGATCTTCCCAAACTTCGGCGGCGAGATCCACGTCTTTGGTGGCGAAGGTCGAAAAATCCGCGTAGTATTGTCCTGTGCTGCAAGTGGCATAATCCAAACCCACCGTGAGTTTTTCGGCGGTCGTTGACCACTGTGCGCGCATCCACTCCACAACATCGGGCGTTTCGGGCAAACCGTCTTTCATTAATTCGATCCCCGTCCCTGTAAGTTCTTCGGCCGCTTGTAAGAAATAGCGCGAATCTGTCCAAAGTGCAGCCTTTTTCGCTGAAACGATCAGCGTTCCGGCGCTCCCTCTGAAACCGCTGAACCATTCTCTCGATTTCCAATGGTCGGCAATGTATTCGCTGTTGTGCGGATCGGCGGTCGGAACGAAATAGAAGTCCAAATCGTGCCGTTTCATCGCCGAACGTAAGTCGGCAAGACGTTGTTGAATAAGATTAGGTTGGTTCATGTTGTGGAGCTTAGGGTGAGAAAAAATAGCGGCACGATCGAATTGATCGTGCCAAGCGCGTTTCAGTCAAGCGGCGGTGTGCTCTCGCCGTGGAGTTGCGGGCGAATGCGTTCCATGATGTCAAAGAGCGATTCCATCGTTTCGGCGCGCAGCATTTCAATGCGCGTTTGTCGGAAATTGGGAATGCCTTTGAAGAGCGGAGAGGCTGCCAAATGGCGACGAACGTGGAGAATGCCGCGGTATTCGTCGATGCGCGCCACGCTTTGTCGCACTTGTTCCTTGAGCACGTCCAACATCCAGTCGGCCGTCATCGCCTCGTAAGTGGAGGGTACGACATCGCCGACTTCAAACGGCGTATTGTCGATGGAATCGCGTATTTCTTTGAATATCCATGGGCGTCCGAAGGTGGCACGTCCCACCATCACGGCGTCGACTCCCCATTTTTCGAAAGCCTTTCGTGCCGATTCGCCCGAATCAATGTCGCCGTTGCCGATAATGGGGATGTGCATGCGTGGATTCTGCTTCACTGCGCCGATCAGTTCCCAATCTGCTTCGCCGGTGTACATTTGGCAGCGCGTGCGGCCGTGAATCGTCAGTGCTTCCGCGCCACAATCTTGGATGCGTTCGGCCAAATCGACGATAATGCGGTGTTCGTGATCCCAACCCAGTCGCGTTTTCACCGTCACCGGTACGCGGTCGCTCACGCGATCCACCACCGAACGCACGATGTCGAGCATCAAATCGGGTGTTTGCAGCATACCTGCGCCGGCACCTTTGCCCGCAACTTTCTTCACTGGACAACCGAAATTCAAATCCAATACATCGGGGTGTGCCGTCTCCACAACGATCTCTGCGGCTTCGGCCACCGCGCCCGGATCGCGTCCGTAGATTTGGATTGCCACGGGGCGTTCGTCGTCACAAACGGTGAGTTTTTGGAGCGATTTGTTGACCATTCTCACCAGTGCATCGGCGGCTACAAATTCGGAGTAGACCATAGAAGCGCCGAGACGTCGGCAGAGGAGGCGAAAACCGATGTCGGTCACATCCTCCATGGGGGCGAGCACCACCGGATGAGTGCCCAAGTCGATATTGCGTATCTTCATTATGCGTTGTTGCGTTGTTTAGAAAAGAGCGATCCGCGCATCATCAATCCCGCGAAACCGAGAACGAGGAGCAGCAAGCCCAGAAGCACTTGGATTGCCGGTGGCCAATTGGTACCGAAATTTTCCAGTTCGGGAAAGTGGAATCCCAAGACACCCAAAGCATTGTTGGCCGCGTGCGCAGGAAAGCACAGGCGCAGATCGTCCGAACGGAAGTAGAGCAGCGCGAGCGCCATGCCGATGACAAAAGCCGGGATACCCTGTGCCAAATTGCCGTGTACGATGGCAAAGAGCAAGGAGGAAATCACCATCGCTTGAATGACTCCGATTTTTTTGTGGAGCAATCGAAACATACCCGCGCGGAAAAACAGTTCTTCCACGAAGGGGCCGACCACTACGATGATAAAAACAGCGAATCCATCGTGAGCCATTGCGTCGAAAGTTCTTGTATCGAGGGGCGACAATTCGATGTTCAACGGCGAAATCAGCCATTGCAATCCCAAGGACGCGACCACCAAACAGCCGGCGAAATGCAGCACTCTCAGGTAGGGGACGCCGAAGCCGATGCTGCGTTCGGAACGGAACGACAACTTTGCCCAGCTCAGCGAGACCGCGCCGGCGGCCACCAAAGTGTAGCCGATGGTCGAAGCCGCCGCAAAGGCTGTTGTCGTCAACAAGAGCGAACCGTCGTCAGCCCATATCATATTCCCGCCCATCCCCATCTTGTGGGTGAAAAACGAGCCCAAGATTGCGATTAAACCGCTTCCTAAGAGGAATAGGAGCAGCAGCCCCGCGATTTTAGCGGCCAAAATAGGTGATAGTTTTCGAAAAGTCATGGTGCAAGGGTTAGAAGTATCGGCGCACTTGCTGTGCGTCTTCGTTGAGTTGCGCCTTCAAGGCGTCGATATGGTCGAATTTTCGTTCGTCGCGCAGTCGTTCGATGAATCGTATCTCGAGTTGTCGTCCGTACAAATCCCCGTCAAAGTCCAAAAGGTGTGTTTCGATCGTCACTTGGTTGCCGTTGTCCAACGTCGGTCGCTGCCCGATGTTAGTCATCGCCGGGTATTGTTTTCCGTCGGTGCAGACCGTTGTGACGTAGCTTCCTCGTCGGGGCACTACCTTTTCTGCGCACGACAGGTCGAGGTTGGCCGTGGGGAAACCGAGTTTTCGGCCATTTTGAAATCCGTGCACCACCGTTCCGTTCAGGGCGTAAGGACGGCCGAGACGTTCGGCGGCCGCCAGCACATTTCCGGCTTCGAGTAGGGAGCGAATGGCTGAGGAAGATAGACCCACTTCGCCCGGCATCGGCGGACAGAGATCGACTTCGATGCCGATGGAACCGCCGATTTCTCGATAACGCTCAAAACCATCGCCCGACATCGGACGCCCGAATCGGTGATCGTGCCCGACGAGCAGACGTTCCACGTGTAGATGCTCGTGAAGCACCTTGTGCATGAAACGTTCTGCGGTGAAATCGGCCATTTTTCGGTCGAAGTGTAGCACCACCACACCGTCCAATCCGCAAGAGCGGAGCGCTTCAACCTTCTCGTCGAGCGTGGAGAGCAGCGGCGGTTGGCGTTCGGGTGCGATGACGGCCAAAGGATGCACATCAAAGGTCACTGCCCACGGCGATTCACCCGCCGTTCGGGCGCGCCGGCGAAGTTCGTCGAAGACAAAGCGGTGTCCCCGATGCACCCCGTCGAAAAAACCGATGGCAACCGCCTTTTTTCGGGCTGTCGGGGTGGGGTTGAAAGTGATTAGGTTGAAATCACTCATGGCGCAAGTGTCCTTCCTCGTCGAAGGCTTCGGTCACCCACGCGCCGCCGGCGGGAGTCAGTCGGGCATTCCAACCTCTTTCGGCCGCCGTGCGGCAATTCTCTTCGGAATCATCGAAGAAAATAATTTCTTCCGGTGCGCAGCCGAGTTGTTCTGTGACGCGGTCAAAGATCGCCGGGTCGGGTTTCTGAGCGTGCATGTCGCAGGAGAGAAAGAGCGTGTCGAAATAGTCGGCCACGGTGTAGCCATCCGTTCCGAAATAGTCGCGCTCGGCCTGCGCCCAGTGAATGGGGTTGGTGTTGGAAAGTACCGCCGTGCGGTAGTTTTGCTTCACGCGGCGCAGACAAGCCAGGCGTTCGGCGGGCACTCCGACCAAGTAGGCTTCCCACGCCAGCCGGATGTCCTCGTCAGTGAGTGTCGGATTGGCGCTGATTCGCCTGATTTCATCGTAAAAATCGGCCGTGGTGATGTCGCCGTTTTCGAGTAGTGCGAAAATGCCACCTTGCTTGTATGTACCGAGATAGGGTCGGATGTCGAAGCCCAAACGATCGAAGGCCTCAATGGTGGCCGTCTTGCGCAAATCGACGATCACGCCGCCAAAATCAAAGACCGGAATCATTCGTTACGAGTTTATAGAGTTTGTCGCTGGGACGAATTTTCTCTTTCGAGGGAATGGAGACGAACATGCCCTTACCGGCTTTTTCGACCGGGCCGTCGTTGCCGTGGATACTGTCAGCGGTGAGGTAAACCACGCCCGTTGTCGGGCCGATGGCCACAAGGCGATCTCCCACATTGATTTCGCCCGCCTCAATCAAGAACTCGGCCACGCCCAACTTGGAGAAGTATTTCATGCCCTTGCCGACATACACCTTCTTCTCGGTGGCCGACGAACCGTATTTCTCCGTCCATTCGCCGAGTTTGCGACCTTGGTAGTAACCGTCCCAGAAGCCGCGGTTGAACACGGCGGAGAGTCGTTTGTCCCACTCCTTGACACGCTCTTCGTTGAACGTGCCTTCCTGCACGGCGCGGATGGCTTCTTTGTAGCACTGCACCACGGTGTAGACGTATTCGGCCGAACGGGCGCGCCCTTCGATTTTGAAGACCGAAACACCCGCTTGCATCATCTTGTCGATGAAACCGATCGTTTTCAAGTCCTTCGGGCTCATGATATACTCGTTGTCGATGTCCAGCTCGACGCCCGTTTCCTTGTCGCGGACGGTGTAGCTGCGTCGGCATTGCTGCATGCACTCGCCGCGGTTCGCCGATCGGCCTTGGTTGTCGAGCGAAAGATAGCATTTTCCGCTCACGGCCATGCAGAGCGCGCCGTGGCAAAACATTTCGATGCGGATTTTCTCGCCGCTCGGGCCGCAAATGTTTTCGCGGTCGATGAAATCGGAAATTTCTTTCACCTGTTCCATCTTCAGTTCACGCGCCAGTACCACCACATCGGCAAAGGCCGAATAGAAGCGGAGCGCCTCCTCGTTCGAGATGTTGAGCTGTGTGGAGAGGTGCACCTCCTGTCCGATGGTGCGGCAGTAGCTGAGTACCGCCACATCGGCTGCGATGACCGCCGAGATGTGGGCTTCTTTGGCCGCGTCGCAGATTTCGCGCATGAGGGCGAGGTCTTCGCCGTAGATGATCGTGTTGACCGTGAGATAGCTCTTCACGCCGAGTTCATCGCAGCGTTGTGCGATTTCGTGGAGGTCTTTGATGGTGAAACGGCTGGCCGAATGTGCGCGCATGTTGAGCGATTCGATGCCGAAATAGATGGAGTCGGCTCCGGCCTTGAGTGCCGCGGCGAGCGATTCGCGCGAACCCACGGGAGCCATCACTTCATATTGCATAGTTGTAGGGTCTGTTTGTATTCCGGTTTGCGGGCGGGCGCTGCTCCGTGTCTCGGATGCTTTTCTCCGCGCCTTGTTATCACGCGAAATTACTGAATTCTATCGACATACGCGCTTGAAGCACCCCGATTTCTCGTGAGCGCCTTTTCTCGCTCGGGGCAATTGCATCGCGACAAAATGCCTTTTTCGGCCGATGCTGCGATTTTGACTTTCCAAAATGGGCGATTTCATCGATCGAAGGCCGTTTTTCATGCGTTGATGAAAAATAACGTCTCGAAGTCCTGCGCGCAGAAATAATAAGTTGGGGAGAATCACGAAAAACAAGCCTACTTTTTCCGAAAAGTCCACGACTTTTCTCGGAAAGTAGAGGCGTTTTTCCTTTACCATGGGAGAACGGAAGGATTGGAAGTCTCAAATGAACGCATTGTTCGACTCCATGCGCGAATGCCCGTCCATTTTTTTTGAGTTTTTCCCTTCGCTGTGTCATTGGGTGTGGGCAAGCGATTGTTTTCAGGGTATGAAGTGTGAAGACGAAAGGAGAAAAAATGCTCTTTACCGTGTTTTTTCGTTGGAAATTCAGGACAAATAGTGGTATGAGGACGTCGGAGAGTGCGACTGTCGTGGAGAAAGGTGAAGACTTTTAGGCCATTGTCTTCAATTATAAGTGATTGTGCCTGATTGTTTTATTCCCTTCGGGCGAAGCCGTGGAGGCTTTTCCGGGAAACTTGCGGTAGCGCGTGGGAGGGGGGCGGAGTGTGGAACGAGCGGAGGGAAAACGCCGTGAAGCGCAAGGGCGCTGAAAAATGGGCGGAAAAGGTCGAGCGTCGGCCAATAATTTTGTATCTTTGCGAGTCGAGGTATTCACTTCGCATCACACCCAAATTTACGACGATGAGCGACAGCACAAAAGATCCCCGGGACGAGCAAGACGTCCTTTCCAATACGCCCACGAACACGGCAGCCGATGATTTCGACGCCGAGGCTTCGCCCGAGGCCCACAGTGATTTCGATCCGAAGGGCGGCGGCGATGACAAGGTGAACGTGCATCCCCTCACCGGGATGTACCAGAACTGGTTTTTGGACTATGCTTCTTATGTGATTTTGGAGCGCGCCGTTCCGCACCTTTACGATGGTTTGAAACCGGTGCAGCGCCGCATTCTCCACACGATGAAGCGCATGGACGACGGCCGCTACAACAAGGTGGCGAACATTGCGGGCGAAACGATGAAGTTTCACCCGCACGGCGACGCGTCGATCGTGGATGCGCTCACGCAAATGGGGCGTCAGAATTTGCTCATCGACTGCCAGGGTTCGTGGGGTAACATCCTCACGGGCGACGACGCGGCCGCTCCGCGTTACATCGAAGGCCGACTGACGAAATTCGCCCTCGATGTGCTGTTCAATCCCAAAACGACAGAGTGGAAACTCTCGTACGACGGCCGCAACAAGGAACCGGTGGCGCTGCCGGTGAAGTTCCCCTTGCTCTTGGCGCAGGGAGCGGAAGGTATCGCCGTGGGCTTGAGTGCGAAGATCTTGCCTCACAACTTCGGCGAGCTCTGTGATGCCGCCATCGCCTGCCTGCGCGGGGAAGAGTTCAACCTCTTTCCCGACTTCCAAACGGGCGGTCTCATCGACGTGTCGCGCTACAACGACGGTTTGCGCGGCGGTGCTGTGAAGGTGCGTGCGCGGGTGGAAAAACGCGACAGCAAAACCATTGCCATCACCGAATTGCCTTACGGAAAGACGGTGGACACGCTGTGCGAAAGCATCAAGAAGGCAGCCGACAAGGGGCGTATCAAGATCAGACAGATCCAAGACTTCACGGCCGAGCAGGTCGAAATTCTCATTCATCTCGCCCCCGGTGTGTCGAGCGACAAGACGCTCGATGCGCTCTACGCGTTCACGGACTGCGAAGTGAGCATTTCGCCCAACTGCTGTATTATTGATACCGACACACCGCGTTTTGTGACGGTGAGCGAGGTGCTGCGCACGAATGTGGCCAATACTACCGATCTCTTGCGCCGCGAGTTGGAGATTCGCCGCGGCGAACTCCTCGAGAGCATGATGTTCGCCTCGTTGGAACGCATCTTCATCGACGAGCGCATCTATAAAGACAAGGCCTATGAGAATGCGCCCGACATCGATGCGGCCTTGCAGCACATCGACGGGCGTCTCGAACCGTTCAAAAAAGATTTCGTGCGCGAAGTGACGCGCGACGACTTGTTGCGCCTGCTCGAAATCAAGATGGCGCGCATTTTGAAGTTCAACAAGGCGAAGGCCGACGAACTCATTGCGCGCATTAAGGCCGAACTCGAGCAGATCGACTACGATTTGGCACACATGACCGAGGTGACGATCGACTGGTTTGAAACCATCAAGGCGCGTTATGCCGACGAACACCCACGCCGCACCGAGATTCGCTCGTTCGACACGATCGAGGCGGCCAAGGTGGTGGAGGCGAACGAGAAACTCTATGTGAATCGCGCCGATGGCTTCATGGGTACTTCGTTGAAGAAGGACGAGTTTGTGGAGAACTGCTCGAACATCGACGATGTGATCATCTTCTACCGCGACGGAACGTACAAGGTGACGCGTGTGGCGGAGAAAGTGTACATCGGTGAGACCGAACGTTCGAAGGCCGAGAAGAAGAAAGCCGAGATTGTGCACATCGCCGTGTTCAAGAAAAACGACCAACGCACCATCTACAATGTGGTGTATCGCGACGGCAAGGACGGGGCGTACTACATCAAGCGCTTCAACGTGACAAGCATCACACACGACCGAGAATACGATCTCACTCGCGGTGAGAAGGGCTCGAAGATCCAGTATTTCACGGCGAACCCGAACGGAGAGGCCGAGGTGATCAAGGTGACGCTGAAGCCGAACCCGAAGTTGCGCCGCATCTTCTTCGACAAGAGTTTCTCGGAGTTGGCGGTGAAGGGCCGTGCCTCGAAGGGCAATTTGCTCACGCGCTTGGACGTGTTGCGCATCACGCTCAAATCGCACGGCGGTTCGACGCTGGGCGGTCGCAAGGTGTGGTTCGATCCCGATGTGCAGCGCTTGAACTTCGACGAACGCGGCAACTACCTCGGCGAGTTCCACACGGACGATCTCGTGCTGGTGGTGCTCGACAACGGCGATTTCTACACCACGAACTTCGATCCGAACAACCACTATGAATCCACCGGCATTCTGCGCGTGGAGAAGTTCTCGGAAGACAAAGTGTGGACGGCCGTGCTCTTTGATGCCGACAACGACCACAATCTCTATATAAAGCGTTTCACCTTCGAGCGTGCCGCGCAGACGCGTCACTTGAATTTTATGGGAGAGAACCCGGGTTGCCGCTTTGTGGCGCTCTCGAGTCAGGCGTATCCGCGCTTCGAAGTGACCTACGGCGCGCCCGATGATTTCCGTGAGCCGTTGGTGATCGACGCCGAAGAGTTCATCGGCGTGAAGAGCTACAAGGCGAAGGGCAAACGTGTGACGACGCTTAACGTGGCGAAGGTGACGGAACTTGAACCGACGCGCTTCCCCGAGCCCGAACCGCAAGATGAGGCGGAATACACGGAGGAGGGCGACGAAACGACGTCTTCGACGGGCGTATCCCCTTCGGGCGCTGACGAACCGGTGCAGACGGTGGATCCGCCTTCGCAGACGGAGGATGACTTGATGGACGACCTGACCGGACAGTTGAAACTCTTTTGACGACGGCCGGCTTTTTTCGGAGTGCACCTGCGTTTAGACGCGGTATGGCTCTGAATCTTCTATGAACTTCAAAAACTTAGTACAATGAACTTACAGGAGATGCTCGAACACCGCCGTGCGGTGCGCTATTACGACGCGTCGAAACCCATCGATCCTGAGCGTGTGAAAGCATGTGTGCGCTTGGCAACCTTGGCGCCCACAAGTTCCAATATGCAGTTGTGGGAGGCTTATCATGTGACGGATCGCGTCACGATCGAACGCCTCGTACCGGCTTGCTTTGGTCAGTCGGCGGTGAAGACCGCGCAGCAGTTGGTGGTGTTTGTGGTGCGTCCCGACCGGTGGAAGGCGCATGCCGAAAGCGTGCTCGCCGCCAACGAAGAGAATATCCGCAAGACTTTCCCAGAAGCGAAGTGGGAAAAGTATGCTGGTCTGCAACGAGCCTATTATCGAAAGCTTGTTCCTTTCCTCTATTCTCGCTGTTTCGGCGTTTGGGGACTGTGTCGCAAGGTGATTGCGAACGTGACGGGCTGTTTTCGCCCCATCGTTCGCCAAGTGACGGAGAGCGATATGCTGGCCGTACAGCACAAGAGTTGCGCTTTGGCGGTGCAGACCTTTATGCTCGCGATGAGCGAAGCGGGTTACGACACCTGTCCGCTCGAAGGTTTCGACTCGGCCCGCGTGAAGAAGGTGCTTGATTTGCCTTGTGCGGCGCGGGTGAACATGATTGTGTCTTGCGGCATCCGCGATGAGGCGCGCGCAATTGCTGAACGTGTTCGTTTGCCTTTCGACGAACAATATCATCGGATTTGATCGGAAGCACTTTGGCTTCGGATTCATTTCTGCAAAAAAAACTCCCCTCTGTGGCTTAGACCACAGAGGGGAGTTTTGCGTTAGGGCAAAGGGCATCAAAGGAAGTTTTCGCCGAGTTTCATTTGCACCTCACCGGCGATGAGGCGGGTGCGCGCGGCGTCCTCGTTGGGTGTGATGAGCAGCATGTTGTCTTGGAGGGTGACGAGATAGCCGTCGAGTCCGCGAATGACAGCGCCGACGCCTTTGGGGAGGCTGACGAGGGTTTGGCGTGTGCCTTGGAAGAGCACCTCATTGCTGCCGATGGTAGTGTTGCCGTCGACGTTGGCGGGGAGCGTTTCCTTCATCACCGGCCACGATCCCACGTCTTTCCAACCGAAGGTGCAGGCTTGCACGACGGTGGGGCAGCCGTTGTTGAGCACAACGTGGTCGAGGCTGCAATGCTCGGCGGCGGGGTAGCAGCGTGCCAAAAGGTGGGCTTCGCTTTCTCCTTGGGGTAGTGCGGCATCAATTGCGGGCAGTCCCGGGATGAGTTGACCGATGAGGGGCAGCATGGTGCGCGCATTCCAAAGGAAAAGGCCGGTGTTCCACAGAAATTCGCCGCTGGCCACAAACTGACGAGCGAACTCGAGGGGTGGTTTCTCCGTGAAAGTCTTGAGCGTGAAGCGATGATCGCCGAGATCATCGCCTTTTTGTATATAACCGTAGGCCGTGTTGGGGCTGTGCGCCGCCACGCTCATGGCCAAGAAGCTATCGTGGGTGCGAACGTAGTCCAATCCTTGGGCGATTTCTTGTGCGAAGACTTGTTCGCCGGTGATGAATTGGTCGGCGGGTGTGGCAACGAAACAAGCTTCGGGATCGCGACGGGCGATGCACCAAGAGGCCCACGCTGCAGCAGGGGCGGTGGAGAGTTGCGTCGGTTCGGCGAGAATATTCTCCGGGGGAAGCTGTGGAAGCTGTTCGCGTACGGTGTCGACGTAGTCAGCGAAGGTAGATATATAGATGTTTTCGACAGGGAGGAAGGCGGCGAAACGCTCGAAGGTGAGTTGGAGTAGTGTTTTCCCGATGCCGAAGAAGTCGATGAACTGCTTCGGTTTGCGTTCGCGGCTCACCGGCCAGAGGCGTTTTCCGACTCCGCCTGCGAGAAGGATGCAATAATTGTGATTGGTCATAGCAGGAGGCGTTGTTTTGTAAAGGCGAATATACAATTTCACTTTTAATTGAACGAAGGAATTGTGAGAAATCGCGGAAGTGGGGCATGTTTTCGTGGGGTAGAGAAATATTTTTGGAAAGTAATTTGCTCAAACTGCGAAAATGCACTACCTTTGCAAAAGAATCAGGTTAAGACTTGCAAGAACAATTTCGCGATTGCTGTTCTTCTCCGTATGATTTGCTCCGATGGCGGAATCGGTAGACGCGTCGGTCTCAAACACCGATAGGGAAACCTGTGCCGGTTCGACCCCGGCTCGGAGTACAAAGCAAGCGCTCCACAATCTATGGATTGTGGAGCGCTTCTTTTGTTGTGTCGGTGCCGGACTCAATTCGTACCGTACGTTTCATTCTCTCTTCTTGTCGTGAGTGTTTTGTTCTCTCGCTGCGAATCGGCAAAAGGAAGGCGCCCACCTCACCAATCGGTGTGTGGGCGCTTTCGCTTTGTAGGTGTAGTACCTTGCCGCATTTTGCAGCAAATGCTGGGTGGCTTACAAGATTTTGACGCCGGGAAGATGGCGTGCGAAGATGTTGTGGGCGTTCTCTTTGCGCTCTTTAGACAGTGGTTCTACGCCTTCGAGGGGGTAGGACAAGCCCATGCTTTCGTATTTGAAGGTGCCCATGGTGTGGTAGGGGAGCACTTCGACGCGTTCGATAACGGTGTAGGGCTTGAGGTATTCGGCCACGGCGTTGAGGCGTTCATCGTCGTCGGTGATACCGGGAACGACCACGTGGCGCAACCACACGGGTTTGCCGATCTCTTGAAGGTAGTCCAAGAAGCGCGCATTGTGGTCGCGCGTCACGCCGATGTAGTCCTTGTGAATGGAATCGTCGACCGTTTTCACGTCATAGAGAATGAGGTCGGCTGCAGCCGCGGCACGGCGTGCGGCTTCCGTCCACACAGAACCGGCGGTGTCGAGCGCCGTGTGGATACCTTCGGCACGGCAGAGATTGAAGAAGGCTTCGACAAACTCGGCTTGCAGCAAAGGTTCGCCGCCGGTGCAGGTGACGCCGCCCGATTTGATGAAGTTCTTGTACTTCCGCACTTCGCGCATCAGTTCTTCGGGCGTGAGTTCGTATTTCGTTTTCGCGCCAATCTCCCATGTGTCGGGGTTGTGGCAGAATTTGCAACGCATGGGACAGCCTTGCAGGAAGGTGACGAAGCGGATACCGGGGCCGTCTACCGTTCCCATCGATTCGAGGGAATGGATGCGTCCGATGATCGGAGAATCGGTGGATGTCATAGAGAATTGTCGTGTTATGTCGGGGTGGAGTAGTGCGATTGCCGATCGTTTCGTGCCTCCGGCGCGCCGTACTTTCGGTGTTTCGTGCCGTATGCTTTGTTTGTAGTAAGTGCGAGTAGGATGCTTATCGGCAACCCGTAGGGGAAGGGATGAGAAAGTCAAGACACTCAGGAGCAGCTGTGACTGTTTTCCTGAGTGTCTTGAAGTGTTTATGCGATGATTTCAGCGCCGGATTAGCGGCAGCTGCTGATGGTACGAGAGATCACGTCGAGTTGTTGTTCGCGCGTGAGCTTGATGAAGTTCACAGCGTAACCCGAAACACGGATGGTGAGCTGCGGGTACTTCTCGGGATGTTCCATTGCATCGTAGAGGAGATCGCGGTCGAAGACGTTCACGTTGAGGTGCTGACCACCGTCGGGTGTGAAGTAACCATCCATGAGACCCACGAGGTTGTTGACCTTCGTCTCGTCGTCCTTACCGAGCGTAGCGGGAGAGATCGCCCAAGTGTAAGAGATGCCGTCGTGCGAGTGCTGGAAGGGGAGTTTCGCCACCGAAGCAAGCGAAGCAACTGCACCCTTGGTGTCGCGGCCGTTCATGGGGTTGGCACCGGGAGCGAAAGGTACACCGGCGGGACGTCCGCAAGGCGTTGCACCCGTGTTCTTACCGTATACCACGTTCGAAGTGATGGTGAGGAGCGACTGCGTGGGAACAGAATCGCGGTAGCCTTCGTGCTGACGCATGTAGTTCATGAACGTCTTGGTGATGTCCACTGCGATTTGGTCGGTAGCGTCGTCGTTGTTACCAAAGGGCACGTAGCTACCTTCTTGTTCGAAGCCGACAGCGAGACCACGTTCGTCGCGAACTACACGTACCTTACCGAACTTGATAGCGGCCAACGAGTCGGCAACGATCGAGATACCGGCGATACCGCTGGCACGAGTGCGGAGAATGTCGCCGTCGTGGAGCGCCATTTCGAGAGCCTCGTAGCTGTACTTGTCGTGCATGTAGTGGATGATGCGGAGCGCGTTGCAGTAAACACGTGCCAACCATTGCATCATCTGGTCGAACTTCTGCATCACCTCTTCGTATTCGAGATATTCGCCCGTGATGGGGGGGAAGAGGGGAGAGATCTGCTTGCCGTTCATTTCGTCCACACCACCGTTGATCGCGTAGAGCAAGCACTTCGCCAAGTTGGCGCGAGCGCCGAAGAACTGCATTTGCTTACCGATGCGCATGGGCGATACGCAGCAAGCGATACCGTAGTCGTCGCCGTAGTCGGGACGCATCAGGTCGTCGTTCTCGTACTGGATGGCCGAAGTTGCGATCGACATCTTCGCGCAGTAGCGCTTCCAGTTTTCGGGAAGACGAGTCGACCAAAGCACCGTGAGGTTAGGTTCGGGAGCAGGTCCGAGGTTCGTGAGCGTGTGGAGGATACGGAAGCTGGTCTTCGTCACCATCGTGCGGCCGTCCATACCCATACCGCCGATCGATTCGGTCACCCAAACGGGGTCGCCGGAGAAGAGGGCGTTGTATTCGGGAGTGCGGAGGAAGCGCACGATACGGAGCTTCATCACGAATTGGTCGATGAGTTCCTGAGCTTCTACTTCCGTGAGCTTACCGGCGCGGAGATCGCGTTCGATGTAGATGTCGAGGAAGGTCGAAACACGGCCGATCGACATCGCTGCACCGTCTTGGTCCTTGATGGCCGCGAGGTAAGCGAGATAGACGTATTGCACTGCTTCGCGAGCGTTCTCAGCGGGGCGCGTCAAGTCGAAGCCGTAAGCTTCACCGAGTTTGATGAGGTCCTTCAGCGCGTTGATTTGTTCGGTCGTCTCTTCGCGGAGCTGGATCGTCTTGTCGTTCATCTCTTGAATCTCGAGACGAGCCAAGAACTTCTGCTTGTCCTCGATGAGGTTGTTCACACCATAGAGGGCAACACGGCGGTAGTCACCGATGATACGGCCGCGGCCGTAAGCGTCGGGCAGACCGGTGATGACATGGCTGTTGCGGCAACGGCGGATTTCCGAAGTGTAAGCCGAGAACACCCCTTCGTTGTGCGTCTTGCGATACTTGGTGAAGATGTCCTTCGTCCAGTTGTCGAGTTCATAACCATAGGCGTTGAGCGCATTTTCCACCATGCGCACACCGCCCTTGGGGAAGATACCGCGTTTGAGGGGAGCGTCCGTTTGCAGACCGACAACGACTTCCTTGTCCTTGTCGATATACCCCGCACCGTAAGTGGTCACACTTTGGGGGAGTCGCGTTTCAACGTCGTAGAGGCCTTTCTCACGTTCCACTTTGAACATTTCGCTCAACTTGTCCCAGAGAGCGAGAGTGTTTTCGGTGGGCGGAGCCAAGAAGCTGTCGTCGCCTTCGTAGGGGGTGTAGTTGTACTGGATGAAGTCACGCACGTTGACTTCGTCCTTCCAGATGTTTCCGTCGAAGCTGCCGGCGATGTCGGTCAGTTGCATAGTTCGGTATTTTGAGGATGAATAGTTAGAACAACGGACGGAGTCCGGCGTAAGAGAAAAGGTTTCTTTTATCTTACGCGATACGAATGTACGACTTTTGCGACTATACGCCAAATGTAAAAGCATAAAATAGCAGTTCCATCTCTCTACTTGTCTTAAAATGCCTACTTCACTGCGCAAAATTGATTCATGTGTGCAGTTTTTTCATGGGAGAAGCGTCGAAATACCCGGTTTCGCCAACTCTCACTGTGCAAAACATGTACATTCGGAAAAACACTTCTTTTCGCTTTGTCCATCTCGTGGCGAAAACCTACTTTTGTGTTATGAATCGCTTCTACTATTGTTTTGTCTTTGTTTGCAGCCTACTCCTTATAGGTTGTATGGACAGCCGGCGTCAGTCACCCGAAGTGCCGCGTCCCGCACCTTCCGTTTATTATTGGCGCACCGTCCTGGAATTTTCCGCCCGGGAGCGTGATTTTCTGCGCCGGCACCGCATTGGCAAAGTCTATCTGCGCTATTTCGACGTCGCCCCCGATCAAATCACCGACGAACCCGTGCCCGTTGCCACCTTGCAGTGGCGCGATTCCGTTCCCGACGGCCTCGAAATCGTTCCCGTGGTCTTCATCGTCAACTCCTGTCTCGACGCCGCTCCGGCCTCGCTCGACACCCTGGCCGACCGCATCGCGTATCGCGTTGAACAAATGAGCACCACCAACGATTGCGACAGCCGGGTGCGCGAAGTGCAGATCGACTGTGACTGGACTGCACAAACAGCCTCGGCCTATTTCACCTTCCTGCGCCGATTGCGTAGCACCTTGACCGCACACGGCCTCGGACTCTCCGCCACCATCCGCCTCCACCAGCTCAGCCAAGCCGCGCCCCCGGTGGATTACGGCGTCTTGATGCTCTACAACACCGGCGATCCGCGCGATGTGAGCAACCCCAATCCCATCCTTCGTCTGCGCGACGTCAAGCCCTTCGTTAGTGGCATCGCCGCCTATCCCCTCCCGCTCTCCGCCGCCTATCCCGACTACCATTGGCAGCGCCTCGTCGGCGGTGGTCGCTACAAAGGGCTGCTCTATGCCGAACGGCTCGACGACTCCACCGTCTATCGCCGCGTGCGCCCCGATGCCTATGTCGTCATCTCCTCGCGCTACGTCAGTCCCGTCGTGGGCGGAAGCCGCGAATCGGATGTGCTGCTCGTGCCCGGCGATTCCGTCTTCGTCCACGACAGCAACTTCGACGAGATTCGCGCTGTCCGCGCCGAACTTTCGCGCCGCCGTCCCGATTTGCACCGACAAGTCATCCTCTATCCCCTCGATTCCAAAAACATTGAACGTCACCATTCCTCGCGTTATGAAGAAATCTATCGTCCTTAGTCTGCTTTTGTTCCTCACCTGCACAGCGGGTAGGGCTTGTTGCTACGTCCCCACCACAAACTACTATATCTATAAGATCGTTCCCGACGATCGCCAGCGTCCTTCGCTCTATGATGCCGTAGCCCGCAACTGGGCCAACTACTGTGGAGGCATCTCGATGGAGGATGCCAACGGCGCATTGGAAGAACTCACCCGCTTGTCGCCCGCCGACTTCGGGAAATCGGAAAACACCCTTCTCGAAGCCGCCCGCAGTCGCAAGGACTACGATGCCTTGGCCTATCTGCGTTCGCTCGTCGACTACCTCCACGCCTCGTCCAAGTTGTCTCCCGCCGGTTGGGACTATCCCACCAAAAACGAAGTGGCCGCCGCCCGCCAAACCCTCGAACGCCTGAGCCGTCCGCAAACCAAAGTCGGCCGGTGGGGCGGCGAATACCATTTGTTGCGCGCTCGTTGCGCCTTCGCGCTCGGCCGCTATGCCGACGTCGTTCGCCTTTGGGACACTCGCCCCAAGGACGAAGAAGCCGCGTGGATGCCCATCTTCCGCAACCTCTACGCCGGCGCCCTTGTGCGCTCGGGACGCAGCCCCGAAGCCATTCGCATCTACGCCGACCAAAACGACAGCGAGAGCCTGCGCTTTCTCGTCTACAAGCTGCGCAACCTCCGCGGCATCCGCCAAGAATATGCTTCCGACGCCAACTCCCCCTTGCTCCCCTATCTCGTCGAAGACTTCGTGTCGAATGTGCAGGAAACCTACGACAACACCGCCGACACCGCCTATCTTTCCATCATCGACCGTGCCCGCGTGTTGCAACGCGAGCAGCAAGACTTCATCGCCTTCGCCCAAAAGGTCGTCGCCGAAAAGCGCTCAAAGTCCCTCGCCATGTGGCAGTCCGCCATCGCCATGATGTATTATTACAGTGGACAATTTGCGCAGGCCGACCAAGCAGCCGAAGCCGCCCTCCCGCTGTCCGGCACCCCCATGATGCGCACCAATGCCCGCGACGTGCGCGTCTTCACTTCTTTGGCGCACCGCGGCGTCACCGACGCCACGCTCAATGCCATTGTGCCCGATCTGCGTCGCTGGGAAGAAGACACCGAGAACGGCCACGGCCGGAACCTCCACACTCGTTTGGTGCGTCAAGACCTCATTCCCGCTTTGGAGAAAGCCCGCCGCCCCTTCGACGCCCTCCTGGCGCAGCGTGCCGAATTTTATGACAGCACGCTCATCAATATGGACAGCGGCCGCGGTTATGATCCCAACCTAATCTACGGCTCGTCCTACTTCGACGCCATCGACCGCCTCAGTGCCGACTCCCTCAAAGCCTATTACACCTACCTTCACAGCCCTACCCGCGAAGCATGGCAGAAATTGTGGAAACCCAACTCCGACGGCGGCAAAGAGTTCTACTACGACCTCATGGGCACACGCTTGATCCGCGAATGCCGATTTGCTGAGGCCATTCCCTACTTGGAAAAAACGAGCCTCACCTTCCTCGCGTCGCAGAACATTGCCGTCTATGCCGCCATGCGCGATTATAAAGTCGAACGCTGGTACCGCCGGCAGCCTGTCCACGATTACGACCCCGAGATGGAGTACAATATCGAGGAAAACAGCAAATTGAAATTCTGCCAAGACGTGCTCCGCTTGCAAAGTCAACTCAAAGCCGCCGCCGATGTCGCCCAACGCCAGCGCATCGCCTACCGTCTCGCTTCCTACCTCGCCCAAGCCTCGGCTGCCGGCGACTGTTGGTTCCTTTCGCGCTACGGCATTTCGGCCATGTCCTCCGATGTCTATGAAGACGACCTCCACACCGACCGCTTCCGAGGCGACGCCTTGCAGCAACTCGCTCTTCGCTATCTCGACCTTGCCGCCGGTGCCACCGATCGTAACCTGCGCGAGCGCGCCCTCGTCGGACTCGCGTGGTTGCCCGACGATCCGGCTCACATCGACCGCTACGACAACGCTTCGCACCGCCGCATCTACCGCAAGCAGTCGCGTCAGTTCAAAGCCTACATGAAGTTGGCCGCATGGCGCGCCACGGGGCACGCCTCGGCCTACGTCAATCGTTGCGACATTCTCACCCAGTTTGCCCACGACAACTATCGCCAAGCCGTTCGCCCGCCCCGTCAAGCCGACGATCTCTTCAGCTGGTTGCCGCTCTACGATTTGCCCATTCGTTCGTTCTGATGCCGCGTCGTGTGTGTGCTTATGCAATACACCCCTCGGCAATCGGGTTGCAGAGGGGAGAATATGGTTGATTTCTGATCTCATTTGTCTGACAAATCCTCCTTCTTTTAAGGTCGAACGCTTGTCCAAATACTAAAAAATCGCCTCAGCTCGTATGAGTTGAGGCGATTTGCTTCTTGGGCGAAGGAAAAGTATGTTTAGCGGACAGCAATACAAGAAAATGATATTGTCACATAGAATAAGCGAGAAATGGTAAATGCTGCTTGTCTCAAATCTATGGTTACCACATTATCAATAAAAACAGCTAGCATATTCTATTCCGGATATACTAGCTGATGATATGTGCTGACTTTCCTACTTAAAGAAATAAGGAATTTGCACCTTTGATGGGTCTACAGGTATATGTCTATTAAGATACTGACCTAATACTATCTTTTAAATAACACATATCCTAAATTCAAAGAAACTCCTCTAAGAGCAAACCCATCAACTTTTTTAAAGGCCTGTGTAAGACCATGCTGGTATTGCAATTCCACAAATATTCTTTGCCATTTTAGCTTTATACCACCAATTAGGCCAGCATCAAAAATCTCTTTTTGACCAAGATGTCTTTCCGAATACTTCTGATCTTCAAAATAGAGATTCCTATCCATTTGGCAACCCAAATACCCACCTCCTTCTATAAAACACACATCTGATACTCTATATTCAAGAAAAATCGGTAAATCGAGATAAGAGAACGAAACCTTCGTATTTTTCATGAAACTGCCATAGGGGTCATATACATCATGAAATTTGTATCCACGCTTAATATACTGTATTTCTACATTCAACAAGAATGTATTAGTTAAAGGCGCAGAACAACCAATTCCCACACCACTTCCTATATAAACTTCTTTCCCAGAATTAGAAGAAATTTGTGTTCCTAATAAGCAGCATTTTCCACTAAAAGAGATTTGTCCATAACTCAAATATGGTAGTAGAAAAAGAGAGAAAACAATAAGAAACCTCATAACCAAACAATTGACAATGCAAATATAAATAGTTTTCTTTTTGGTCAAAAGAAAACTATCACTTTTTCAAGAAAGATACTCTTCCCCCCCCCAAAAAAAAATCCTCGGTGTGTAAATCCTTTTTCCTACGACTTCTGAATCAAAGTAGTGGACTTCCTTTCAAATCCTCCCTTGTTTTCTTCCTTTCTTCCCGTTTTCTCGCGCGCGTACGCGTCAGGTGTTTTCCTGTTTTTTGTGTTCACCTCTTCACCTTTTTGGGGTAAACGGTTGATCAATAGGATAATACGGGTGAAGGTTGTTGTGTTTTGAATATGTGTTAAAATTCGATGTAAATAACTGATTGGCAAATAGATACGGGTGAAGATTCCACCCTCCGTGATGTTCACCTTTTCCTTCACCCCATGAGGGGGGTGCACGAAAGAAGCTGATTTTTGTGCGGAATGGTGATGGAAAAGGTGAAGCCGGGGTGAAGGAAAGATGAGAGGTGAAGCCTTCACCTGTATCTGTTTGTTATTCAGTGTGTTTGGCGGGTTTGTTGTGATATTTTAAGGCGTGTTGCCTTCACCCCGCATCTTGTTGTATTACAGTTTGTTATCCCCGAAAGGTGAAGGGGTGAAGGCTGAAAAACGAAAAACGGCGGACGCGCGCACGCGCGAGGAATGAGCGTATTTTACCCTCCATTTATGGGAGAGTGGGGGAGCGCGAAAACAAAAAAGCGGGCACTCCCGAGAATGGGAGTGCCCGCCGTGGTGTGGAGGGAAACGAGCGCTTAGGCGTTGTCGTTTTCGAAGATCAGTCCGTCGCCCGATTTCTTGACGAGGATGGGGTGCGCTTGGTTGACCTTGCCGCCCAAGATGGCGCGCGAGAGGTCGTTGAGCAAGAAGTTTTGCAGGGCGCGCTTCACGGGACGTGCACCGAAATCGGGGTCGTAGCCCTCTTCGGCGAGGAAGGCCACGGCGTCGTCGTTGACGCGGAGGACGATGCCCTGCGCTTCGAGGCGGCGCGCCACGGTGGCGATGTGCAGGCGCACGATCTGTTCGATCTCGCTGCGGCTGAGGGCGTGGAACATGAGAATGTCGTCGATGCGGTTGACAAACTCCGGCCGCAAGCCCGGCAGCGGGGTGCCGGAGGGCGAAAGGCGGGGCGCGGTGAGAGCCGCCACGAGTTGTTCGCGCGAGTGTTCGCTGTTGTCGTCGCCTTGCGGTGCATCCTTGGCCGTGAGGAGGTTGGAGGTCATGATGATGATGGTGTTCTTGAAGTTGACCGTCCGCCCCTTGTTGTCGGTGAGGCGGCCGTCGTCAAGCACCTGCAAGAGGATGTTGAAGACGTCGGGGTGTGCCTTTTCGATTTCGTCGAAGAGCACCACCGAGTAAGGTTTGCGACGCACGGCCTCGGTGAGTTGACCGCCTTCGTCATAACCGACGTATCCCGGAGGGGCACCGATGAGGCGCGTGGCCGAGAACTTTTCCTGGTATTCGCTCATGTCGATGCGCGTCATCATGTTCTCGTCGTCGAAGAGGCATTCGGCCAGCGCCTTCGCCAGTTCGGTCTTACCGACACCCGTCGATCCGAGGAAGATGAACGAACCGATGGGACGTTTTGGGTCTTGGAGTCCGGCGCGGCTGCGGCGCACGGCGTCGGCCACGGCTTTGATGGCTTCGTCTTGACCGATGACGCGGGCGTGGAGCTCGTCTTCGAGATGCAGGAGTTTTTCGCGCTCGCTTTGGAGCATGCGGGTGACGGGGATGCCCGTCCAGCGGCTCACCACGTCGGCGATGTCGTCGGCCGTGACCTCTTCTTTCACCATGGCCTCGGCGCCTTGTCGCTTGAGGAGGGTGTCGTGGAGTTCGGCAATCTTACCTTCCAACTCCTTCAAGCGGCCGTAGCGAATTTCGGCCACCTTGCCGTAGTCGCCTTCGCGTTCGGCACGGTCGGCGGTGAACTTGAGTTGCTCGATCTCCTGCTTGTGTTGCTGGATCTGGGTCAAAATCTCACGCTCGCCTTCCCATTTGCCTTTGAGGTCGTGCTCCTCTTCTTGGAGCGATTGGATTTCCTTGTTGAGGGCGGTGAGTTTCGCATCGTGGCTGCCGTCGGCAGCGGCATCGGCCTCGCGGCGAATGGCTTCGCGCTCAATCTCGAGTTGGCGAAGGCGGCGCGAGATTTCGTCGAGCTGTTCGGGCTGCGAATCGCGCTCCATGCGGAGTTTGGCGGCAGCTTCGTCCATGAGGTCGATGGCTTTGTCGGGGAGGAAGCGGTCGGAGATGTAGCGATGCGAGAGGGTGACGGCGGCGATGAGGGCATCGTCCTGAATGCGCACATGGTGGTGATTCTCGTAGCGCTCTTTGAGTCCGCGCAGGATGGAGATGGCGTCTTCGGGCGTAGGTTCGTCGACGAGCACCGTCTGGAAACGACGCTCGAGGGCTTTGTCCTTCTCGAAATACTTTTGGTACTCCTCGAGGGTGGTGGCGCCGATGCTGCGGAGTTCGCCGCGTGCCAAGGCGGGCTTGAGAATGTTGGCCGCGTCCATGGCACCTTCGCCCTTGCCGGCGCCCACGAGGGTGTGGATTTCGTCGATGAAGAGGATGATGCCCCCTTCGGCGGCGGTCACTTCGTTGACCACGCTCTTGAGGCGCTCTTCAAATTCGCCTTTGTACTTGGCACCGGCCACGAGGGCACCCATGTCGAGCGAGAAGACGCGTTTGTTGCGGAGGTTTTCGGGCACGTCGCCGCGAGCGATGCGCTGTGCCAAGCCTTCGACGATGGCGGTTTTACCCGTACCGGGTTCGCCGATGAGGATGGGGTTGTTTTTCGTGCGGCGCGAGAGAATCTGCAAGACGCGGCGAATCTCTTCGTCGCGACCGATGACGGGGTCCAATTTACCGTCGCGGGCTTCGGCGACGAGGTCGCGGGCGTATTTTTGCAAAGACTGGTAGGTGTCTTCGCTCGAGGCGGAGTCGGCCTTGCGGCCGCCGCGCAGTTCTTTGATGGCGGCGGTGAGGGCATCGGCCGTCAGTCCGGCGTCTTTGAGCAGGCGCGAGGCGGTGCTGTCGGTGGTGAGGAGGGCGAGCAGCAAGGGCTCGAGTCCGACAAACTGGTCGCCGTCGCGGCGGGCGATGTCTTGTGCGGCGTTGAGCGCGGCGTTGGCGTCACGATCCAAATAGGGTTCGCCGCCTTCGACGCGGGGCAGACTTTGCAGTTCGCTGTCGAGGGTGCGCGAGAGGAGATCGGCGTTCACACCGGTTTTTCCGAAGAGAAACTGCGTGACGTTCTCTCCCACGGCGATGACGCCCTGCAAAAGGTGGGTGGCCGTGATGGCCTGACGTTGCGTGCGTTGCGCCGTTTGCACAGCGTGCTGCACAGCCTCTTGGGCTTTGAGGGTGAAGTTGTCGAAGTTCATATCTTTATGTTGTTTATTGTCGTTAGAAAATGAGTGGGTCGGTGTCGATGCCGAGGAGCAGTGGTGCGAACGAATGCCGGTGAGGGCGATTCGGCGCAAGGAGTGGAGGGAGTCGTTGAGGAACTGCCTCGGCTCGTGGGCGTCGACGCTTAGTGCTTTTGCAAGGGCTTTGCCGAAATTGGAAAACTGACGTTTTATTCGCGAAAACTGCTAAAATGTCAGTTAACTTACTGATTTTGAGTGGATGAGGTGACAAAATTTCAGTGTGGGGTGAGCTGGGATTGGCTCGATTCTGTCGAAAAATGTAAGATTTGTTTGGCAGAACGAAGGGGAAAACTTATATTTGCATCGTCTAAGTCGCGCCCTTTCTCCCTTCGTCAGTGCGATGGGAAGGCCGGCAGACCATAACTTTCAAAACAACAATAGAATATGGCATTCTGCGACAAACTCGAAGTATACCTCAAGCAGGAGGGCTTCTGCCCCGAAAAGACTGATTTCGGTCTCCAATTCAAGTACGAAACCCTCGACTTCATCCACTTCCGCGACGATCAGGATGAGAACTTCCTCAACCTCTTCTTCCCCCAAATCTTCGAGGTGAACGACGAAAACCGTGCAGACGTTTATGCTGCGCTCAACAAGGCCAATGCCGATGTAAAGGTGGCCAAGGGTGCCGTTCGTTTTGAGAATGCCGTTTGGGCGGGTGTGGAAATGCTCCTCTCCGACAACTTTGAACTCGGTGATGTCGTGCCCCGCGCGCTCAACATGATGATCTACTACCGCGATGCTTTCTATCAAGCTTACGCCGCCACTCCCACGGGTAAGGCAGAGCTGGAACGCATGCAGGCTCAACAAGGCAAATAATACACGTCGTGTGTCGTCGCTGTGACGATGCGCGCACTCCATTCAGCGTGCTCCGTCGCCACTGTGCGTCGGAGCACTTTTTCTTTTCGTTTCCTGCGCTTGAACGGCTGCGTTTGAAGTCACGTGTCGAGGAATGACGAAAAAGAACCCTCGCGTGTGCGCGTGTGTAATAAGAAGTGCGTATCTTTGTAGAGTCAAAATAAGGATGATTCTGTTCACTCCTTGTGACAGAATGGATTCGCTCCCAACGCAATCAGCAAAATAAACAACAATATGACCTTAATCAAGTCAATTTCGGGATTCCGCGGCACGATCGGTGGCCGCAGTGGGGATACACTTAACCCCGTGGATATTGCTAAATCGGTGGCCGCCTTCGCCAGCTTGCGCGAAAAGGTGGTGAACCGCAAATATCGTCGCAAGATCGTTGTCGGCCGCGATGCGCGCATCTCCGGCGAGATGGTGAGTCAAGTCGTCTGCGGTACGCTGATGAGCATGGGCTTCGACGTGATCAACATCGGCTTGGCTTCGACACCGACGACCGAGTTGGCCGTTTCGATGGAAAGCGCCTGCGGCGGTGTGATCATCACAGCCAGTCACAACCCCCGACAGTGGAACGCACTCAAATTTCTGAACGAAAAAGGCGAGTTTCTTCCTCCCTCGGAAGCCAGCGAAGTGGTGCGTGCCGCTAATGCCGAAGCTTATGAGTTTGTAGATGTCGACAATCTCGGTTGCCTCATTCAAAACTACAGCTACGACCAGCGTCACATTGAAGTGATCAAGCAGCTCGAACTCGTCGACGTGGAAGCCATTCGTCGTGCGCATTTCACTGTAGCGCTCGATGCCGTGAACTCTGTGGGCGGTGTCATCATTCCCAAGTTGCTCGGACAGCTCGGCGTGACGCAAGTGACCTTGCTGAACTGCGAACCCACGGGCGATTTTGCGCACAACCCCGAACCCCTCAAGGAGAACCTCAGCGAGATTCGCAACCTCATGCGCAAAGGTCGACACGACATTGGATTTGTGGTCGATCCCGACGCCGACCGCCTTGCCTTGGTTTGCGAAGACGGTACGATGTTCGGTGAAGAAAACACCCTCGTGGCCGTGGCCGACTATGTGCTCCAACACACGCCCGGTAACACCGTGAGCAACCTCTCCTCTACACGTGGTCTGCGCGATGTGACCGAGAAACACGGTTGCAACTACGCTCCCGCTGCCGTGGGCGAGGTGAACGTGGTGACGAAGATGAAAGAAACCGGTGCCGTCATCGGCGGTGAAGGTAACGGCGGTGTGATTTATCCCGCAGCTCACTCCGGACGCGACGCTTTGGTAGGTATTGCGCTCATTTTGACACACTTGGCGAAGTTGGGTTGCAAAGCTTCGGAACTCCGTGACAGCCTGCCTCAGTACTATATCTCGAAAAATCGTATCGATCTCAATCCCACTACCGATATTTTTGCACTCTTGCAACGCGTCAAAGAAATTTACAAGAGCGAGCAAATCACGGATATCGACGGTGTGAAAATCGACTTCCCCGACAAGTGGGTACACCTCCGCAAATCGAACACCGAACCCATCATTCGCGTGTATGCAGAGGCACACACCCGTGAAGAAGCCGATGCACTTGCACAACAGATCGTGGATCTCGTTTACTCTATGACGCAGCAAGCCTGATCGCGCCCCTATTTCGGCCACATCCTAAGCGGCGTCCCTCTTCCTTCGGCGGACGAGGGACGCCGTTCTGTACAAGAGGTGTTCTACACAAGACACGTTCTTTATGCAAGTTCTATATAAATAAGGTGTAGTCGAGCTGCATTTTCAAGTCTTCATTCCTCAATTCTTCCTTATTATATCATGAAGAAACAACTTCTTCCCGTCGTTGCCGCGTTGCTTCCCCTCTGTGCCGCCGCACAACAGCGCTACAACATCGTCTATATCATGACCGACGACCACACGGCGCAGATGCTTTCGGCCTATGATCACCGTAACATTCAAACGCCGAACCTCGATCGCGTGGCGCAAGACGGTGTGAAATTCACCCGTTCGTTTGTCGCCAACTCACTCAGCGGCCCCTCGCGTGCTTGCATGCTCACCGGTAAGCACTCCCACAAAAACGGGTTTACCAACAACGAGCACGGCATCTTCAACGGCGCACAGCAGACCATGCCCAAGTTGCTCCAAAAAGCCGGCTACCAAACCGCACTGATCGGCAAATGGCACCTCGTGAGCCGTCCCACCGGTTTCGACCATTGGGACATCCTCCCCGCACAAGGCAACTATTACAACCCTGACTTCTACAACGCCGACAGTTCCTATGTGGTGAAAGGCTATCTTACGAACATCATTACAGACAAAGCCATCCATTGGCTTGATGAGACGCGCGACAAGAACAAGCCCTTCGCCCTCTTCGTGCACCACAAGGCCTGCCACCGTGATTGGCTCCCCGAATTGAAGTATTTGCACGAATTTGAAGACAAAACCTTCGAGCTTCCCGCCAATTTCTACGACGATTATGCCGGTCGCAAGGCCGCCGGGCTCACCGAAATGGAAATCGGCAAAGACATGACGCTCGACTACGACTGCAAAATGCTCTCACCCTATCGCGGATCGCACCTCAAAGACGCCTATCTCAACATGATCGGTCGTCTCAACTCGAAAAATCGCGCCATCTACGACCATTTCTACGACTCGCTCAGTCTCGATTTCGAAAAACGCAACCTCAGCGGTCGCGCTCTCACGGAATTCAAGTTCCAGCGCTATATGCGCGACTATGCGAAAGTCGTCAAGACACTCGATGACAACGTAGGTCGCCTGCTCGATCACCTGAAAGAACAAGGATTGCTCGACAACACCCTCGTGGTTTACACCTCCGACCAAGGTTTCTATATGGGCGAACACGGATGGTTCGACAAGCGCTTCATGTACGAAGAGTCGCTCTCCACTCCGCTCCTCATGCACCTCCCCAAAGGCTTGGCCGCTCGCGGAGAAATCAATGAGATGGTTCAGAACATCGACTACGCGCCCACCTTCCTCGAACTCGCCGGTGCCCCCATTCCCGCCGACATTCAAGGCGTGTCGCTCGTGCCGCTTCTTAAAGGCAAGCACCCGAAAAACTGGCGCAAGAGTCTCTATTACCACTACTACGAGTATCCCGCCGAGCACAATGTGCGTCGCCACTACGGCGTGCGCAATGAGCGTTACAAACTCATCCATTTCTATAACGATGTCGACGAATGGGAGCTCTACGATCTCAAGACCGATCCCACAGAGATGCACAACCTCTACGGCCGTCCCGGCATGGAGAAAGTCACCCGTGAGATGAAGAAAGAGTTGCTTCGTCTCCAAGTACAGTATGACGACAGCATCCGTCACTCGCAAAAACTCTAACTTCGTCCAAGTCCACCGACGAAGTCCGAAAAATAGGCACGACAATCCGCGAAAAGTGAATTGTCGTGCCTTTATTCATGCAGAATTAGAATGAATTGTATAAAAACTCGCGAAAACCTTCGCACTTGTTTGGTTTAGTGTGCAAAAAATGCTATCTTTGCGAGGTCGTCATTAGTAACCCCAATAAAACAAGGTACTCGTGAAAACTAAAAAACTTATTTTTAGCGCCGTCGCGTTGCTCGCCGGGTGGTTCGCCGCCGCGCATGTCAACGGTACGCAGTCGCGCTATGCACAAGACGTGGCCGACTACCAAGCCGCTGCCACCGGAGACTCCCTTCCCACGCAAGCGCGTCTCACAAAATCTCGCTCCCAAGCCCTCATTGATCTCGTCAGTGCCACCACCCGCTTCCGTGAAACCGAAGCACCCTGCATTCCCGAAGCCCTTGCCGCTTCCAAGCAGAACGCCGGTGGACGTATCGGTGTCATTGAAAGCCTGCTCAATACCGCCTTTCGCTACATCGGAGTTCCCTACCGCAGCGGACAGAGTGGCCCCCACGGTTTCGATTGTAGCGGTTTCACCAGCTACGTCTATCGTCAAAATAACCTCATTCTCACACGCTCTTCCCGTAGCCAATACACCGAAGGCAGCCCCGTAGCCAGCGTTTCTGAGATGCGAAAAGGCGATCTCGTCTTTTTCGGTGGCCGAGGAGGCCGCCATGGAGTGGGGCACGTAGGCATCGTAACGGAAGTGAATCCTTCGTCCGGCAGTTTCAAGTTTATTCATGCCAGCACCTCGTCCGGCATTCGCGTCGACAATTCCACCGACCCCTATTTCAGCCGTCGTTACGTAGGCGCACGCCGCATCATACAGTAAAATACTTTTTCATTCCTCGTTTCGGCCGATCACAGTAGCCGACAACGGTTTGGAAAATAATTCATATCACATCCTCGCGAAAGTCCTTTTTCGCACGCAGTCAATTGAAAGGAGGGATAGTTCTCACTCGGACAGTCAAAATCACGCTATAATAACTCGTTCGCCACAAGATGATGTGGCAAAATGATGCAATTCGCATCCTCGTCGCAAGAAAAAAACAGTCAAACTCTTTGCGACTGAGAAATAATGCGTACTTTTGCACCACGCATACCAGTACGCCTATTCACAAAACAATAAAATATAGCAACCACAAATGATTGTAGTACCCGTAAAGGAAGGCGAGAACATCGAACGCGCCCTCAAGAAGTTTAAGAGAAAGTTTGAAAGAACCGGTGTCGTAAAAGAACTCCGTCGCCGTCAGCAGTTCGACAAACCCAGCGTTCGCAAGCGTCTCGCCATGGAGCACGCCATCTATGTGCAAGCCCTCCATCGCAACGAGGACTAATCTTCAGTCCATTTGCGAACCACTCGCAAAGCATAGCGCCGTCTCCTATTAGGAGATGGCGTTTTTTTTGTTGGAAAATGAGTATTCGCAACGCAAAATGCGGAAGAAACATCAGACGAGATGGGGGAGAACATGCCCACGTTAGAGAAAGCGTCGGTAATACGTCTATTATAAACGCGCTTTTTCACACTGAGCCGTTTTGAACTCATTGTCGCAGCTGTCTTTTTTCGTGAAGTTGATCCGGCCGGTCGTTTTTTTGTTGATAAGAAGGGTGTCGGAGGCAAAAAAGCAGATCTTTCCCGTCGCGCCATCGCCTTTGGGGCGAAAATATCTCTATTTCAAGTCCATGCACGAACACATTCGCCGTTTTCTCGATTATATGTCCCGTCAGCGCGGTTGCTCGCCCTTGACCCGCACCACCTACGCCACCACGCTCACAGACTGTGCCGACTATTTCCTCGCTCGGCACAGCCCCATCGCTTGGGAAACCCTCACCACGGCGCATGTGCGTGAGTGGCTTGCTCATCTGATGCAAAGCGGTTACGCGTCGAATACTGTCAATCGCTCGCTTTCCGCACTGCGATCCTTTTATCGTTATCTCTTGCGTGAAGGCGTTGTCACAGCCGATCCGGCTCACAATGTTCGCAATCCCAAAGGGCCTAAACGCATCCCGAGTTTTGTGCGCGAGCGCGAGATGGATCGCCTCTTTGCCCACTATCCCTTTGGCGACGACTATGCCGGTCAGCGCGATCGCACCCTCTTGTTGTTGCTCTATCACACCGGCCTGCGAGCCGCCGAAGTGCTCGGCTTGAATCTCGTCGATGTCGATCTTTCCGCCGGTCAACTTCGTGTCACCGGTAAAGGAAACAAGCAGCGCATCGTTCCTTTCGGATCGGAATTGCGCGATGCGATTGCCGACTATCTCCCCTTGCGTCACGTTTTTCTTCAGCGTTTTTCCGAAAGCGAAGAGGCACTTTTTCTCAGTCCTCGCGGTAAACGGCTGGGCTACACCGCTCTGCGCAACACCGTGCGCACCGCCCTCTCGGCTGTTACCACCCAGCAAAAGAAATCCCCCCACGTCTTCCGTCATAGTTTCGCCACCGCCATGCTCAATCATGGCGCACAGCTCGAAGCCATTCGTCGTCTCCTCGGGCACGAGAGTGTGGTGACAACCTCCATCTACACGCACACCACGGTGGCCGAACTGCGCAAGCAATACGCAGCCGCTCATCCACACGATCGTGCAGAAAAAGGGTAGCGTAGTGCGTGTCGCAGAAACATCGGAAGATTTGCCGCGAATCTAATGGCAGCCATGGTTGCATACAGTTTCTTGCTCCAAAAGCCTTCGCTTAATATTGAAATCATCGAAAGAGAAAGGCAAATTGCTTTGGCCAAACTCAGCTAATAAGCATATATGCTATTGATCAAGATGATAATGTCATTGTTGATGATGCAGTATAAAATAATCGTAGACAAAAACTCTATGTTGTTGTTTGTATGAATTTTACCTTAGGAAAGTGTAGCCCCGCTGTTATAGGGGGAGAGAACGCAATCCTCCATAATTTTACTTTTGTAAATGGAAAAAAGTTCCCCCCATCTTACGTCTCTTTTGTTAGGCAATATGGTTATGGCCTATCTTGTGGTCTTTTCATAATCTATATTCCTATGGGAGATTATCCCGATTCGTTTTTTATCAGAAGTCGGGAGATCATTTCGACATATCAAGATGTGTTAGACAACAAGGAGGAATTATGGTTTGATGTAGCCCCTGATTTAGAATACTCCAACTTAAAAGATCTCATACCCTTTGGAGTCAGTGAAAATGGCGATTATCTATTCTGGGATATTATGAGTAAGGAGGATGAGATGGATATTTATATCACTGACTTTAGGGCTACTGGATTCATAAGAGCAGCTAGCGACTTGTATGATTTCTTTTACAAGGTAACAAGCCCAGATAAATATAAAGAGGTTTTGCCTTTTGCACAGGAAATGTTACCCAATACCTTTCAACCATTCGATGAAGACTCTGCATACATGAGTGTATGCCTTGAAAGGAATCCATAGATAGAAAACTGAATGAGAAAAACGATGCGGATAGAAGTCTTGCTGATCAGTCTGGGCCTCAAATAGAACAATGTCATAACTGCTTGCCTGAGAATTACGGTCATCTGTCTGATTGAGATAGCACAGGCATCAAACTAAGGTATTAAAACACGGGAACTTTTGAGGGAAACTTCCGTGTTTTCTTTTGGAAACTCTCTTCTTTTCAAAGCGTGTGGAGCTATCTTGTTTTTCATCTCCGCAACTCAGTTTTCTTCTGCCTCTTACACGCGCGCGCGTCCGCTCTTTTTCGTTTTTTGCCTTCACCTCTTCACCTTTAGTACGTAAGTGGTTGATAATGATGTGATAAGAGGTGAAGGCACGAGGTGCACTGCCTTCACCTCGGTGAAGGCTTTTTTGGTGGTTTTTCTTCACCGTATGTTGTTGGTTGATTGATAGTTATCTTTAGAGGTGAAGGGTGAAGGCAATGTTTTTAAAGTGGCTGAGTGCGCGCAAAACGCGTGCAACGCCCGTGTGCGCGTCCTGAGGCACGCGAAAAAAGCTCGGCAAAAATTTGGTGGCACCGGAAATAAATGCTACATTCGCAGTGTACCCTTACAACAAGTACCGGGACAATAACAAACCTACTCCGTTTAACCATCACAACACAAAAGGAGGACACCATGGATTTCAAACTTCAAACGCTTCGTTTCAACGCCGCCGAGAAACTTGTGGCTTTCATCGATAAGAAAATCGCCAAGTTGGAAAAATATGGCGAAGTGCAGAATGTGGAACTGACGCTTCAGGTCGTGAAGCCCGAAACAGCTAACAACAAAGAGGCTAAACTTCATGTAGCGCTCCCCGGTCGTAGCATCCACACGGCCAAAGTGGCCGATACCTTCGAGGAGGCTGTCGATCTTTGTGTCGACGTGGCTCGCCGGGAATTGGCAGAGAATAAAGAAAATCGCGGCTGAGAAGAAAAAAAATAGCCGAAAAGTTTGCGGGTCTGAAATTAATGCCTACCTTTGCACTCGAAATCGGAAACGCACCGCAATTCGGTACGAACGAGTGCAGCGGATCCGCATTCTAAAGGGTAGTTACCAGAGTGGCCAAATGGGGCAGACTGTAAATCTGCTGGCTTACGCCTTCGGTGGTTCGAATCCATCACTACCCACCTCTACGGAGGTCTTGCGGGAATAGCTCAATTGATAGAGCACTAGCCTTCCAAGCTGGGGGTTGCGGGTTTGAGCCCCGTTTCCCGCTCAAATAATTGCTGTTATAGCTCAGCGGTAGAGCACTTCCTTGGTAAGGAAGAGGTCGTGAGTTCAAGTCTCACTAACAGCTCTCTAAGGGAGATTGGAGAGGCGCACGAATTTTCTCCGGTCTCTTTTTGTTCAGACGAATATAAACAATCAAATATAACCACTACAATGGCAAAAGAACATTTCGAGCGTACCAAACCGCACGTGAACATTGGTACGATTGGTCACGTCGACCACGGTAAGACTACTCTTACTGCCGCTATCACTGAAGTACTTGCAAAGCATGGTCTCTCCGAAAAGAAGTCTTTCGATCAGATCGACAATGCCCCCGAGGAAAAGGAACGTGGTATCACGATCAATACTTCGCACGTTGAGTACGAGACTGCAAATCGTCACTATGCTCACGTTGACTGCCCGGGTCACGCCGACTATGTGAAGAACATGGTAACGGGTGCTGCCCAGATGGACGGTGCTATCATTGTGGTGGCTGCTACTGACGGTCCCATGCCTCAGACTCGCGAGCACATCCTTCTCGCTCGTCAGGTGAACGTTCCCCGTCTCGTTGTATTCCTCAACAAGTGCGACATGGTTGACGATGAGGAAATGCTCGAACTCGTGGAAATGGATATGCAGGATCTTCTCTCGCAGTATGACTTCGAAGAAGATACTCCTATCATTCGTGGTTCTGCCCTCGGTGCACTCAACGGTGTTGCTCAGTGGGAAGATAGCGTAATGAAGCTCATGGATGCAGTTGATACTTGGATCCAAGAACCTGAACGTGACCGCGATAAGCCCTTCTTGATGCCTGTTGAAGACGTGTTCTCGATCACCGGTCGTGGTACTGTTGCCACCGGTCGTGTTGAAACGGGTATTGTTAAGGTGGGTGACGAAGTTCAGATCCTCGGTCTCGGTGAAGATAAGAAGTCGGTTGTAACCGGTGTGGAAATGTTCCGCAAGTTGCTCGATCAGGGTGAAGCCGGTGACAACGTAGGTCTCCTCCTTCGTGGTATCGACAAGCAAGAAATCAAGCGTGGTATGGTAATCACCCACCCCGGTGTGATTAAGCCCCACAAGAAGTTCAAGGCTTCGATCTACGTCCTCAAGAAGGAAGAAGGTGGTCGCCACACTCCCTTCGGTAACAAGTACCGTCCCCAGTTCTATCTCCGTACGATGGACTGCACGGGTGAAATTCACCTCCCCGAAGGCGTTGAAATGGTAATGCCCGGTGACAACGTGGAAATCACGGTTGAACTCATCTACGCCGTTGCCCTCAACGTAGGTCTCCGCTTCGCTATCCGCGAAGGTGGCCGCACGGTAGGTTCCGGTCAGATCACCGAGATCCTCGACTAATCAAGTGCACAACGACAGCATGTCTGTCGAACGCATAATAACAAGGTTCCGGCTCGAAGTCGGGTCGGAACCTTTCCTACGGGAATAGCTCAGTTGGTAGAGCACTGGTCTCCAAAACCAGGTGTCGGGAGTTCGAGCCTCTCTTCCCGTGCAAAAATCGAAATTATGGATCTTATCAAGTATTGTAAGGATTCGTATTCGGAATTAGTGCATAATACCACTTGGCCCAATCGCCGCGAATTGATGCATAGCGCAATTGTAGTGCTCGTTGCTTCCATTCTCATTGCAATTGTGGTTTTTGCGGAAGATACACTTTTCGAGAGAATCATGAATCTTGTCTACCAACGCTAAATTACTCATCATGGCTGAAGTTGAAATGAAATGGTACGTCTTGCGTGCCGTAAGTGGAAAAGAAGCCAAGGTTAAGGAGTATATCGACGCCGAAATCAAAAACGGTCGTTTAGGCGGTTTTGTTTCTCAGGTATTCATCCCGACAGAGAAGGTAATCACCACTCAAGGCAACAAGCGTGTCGTGAAGGAGAGGCTTTCTATGCCGGGGTATATTCTTGTAGAGGCAAAGTTGGTGGGCGAAATTGCTCACGAGTTGCGCAGTACTCCTAACTGCCTTGGTTTTCTCGGAGGAATGGAAAATCCCGTTCCCCTTCGCGATAGTGAAGTGAATCGTATCTTGGCCCAGGCCGAAGACCCCGAAGAGGGAGTCGAGGTGGTGGTCCCCTTTGTTCTCGGCGACGGAGTGAAGGTTATGGACGGTCCTTTCAAAGGTTTCTCCGGTCAAGTCGAATCGATCGACGAGGAGAAACAACAAGTATCCGTCAGTGTGAAGGTCTTCGGACGCCCGCAGCCCATCACGCTTGGTTTTATGGACGTCGAGAAAGAATAAAACGTCCGGTGCAGGTTACGCTACGCCGCGGTTTATGACATCTCACAACTCTCAACAAAACAAGAAAAATAACAATGGCAAAAGAAATTGCTGGACAACTTAAGCTCCAAATTAAAGGTGGTGCTGCAAATCCTAGCCCTCCCGTAGGTCCCGCCCTCGGTTCTAAGGGTATTAACATCATGGATTTCTGCAAGCAGTTCAACGCCCGCACGCAGGAGAAGGCCGGTAAGGTGCTGCCCGTTGTGATCACGTATTACAACGACAAGTCTTTCACCTTCATCGTTAAGACTCCTCCCGTTGCAGTTCAGCTGCTGGAAGCTGCCAAGGTAAAGAGCGGTTCTGCCCAGCCTAACCGTAACAAGGTGGCCGAACTCACTTGGGATCAAGTGAAGACCATCGCAGAAGATAAAATGCCCGACCTCAACTGCTTCACCGTGGAGAGCGCCATGCGCCTCGTAGCCGGTACGGCTCGCAGCTTGGGTATCACCATTAAGGGAGACTTCCCTGCTTAATAGTAACACTTTCAATTTTTGAACAATGAGTAAACTTACGAAGAATCAAAAGTTGGTAGCCGGAAAGATTGAAGCAGGTAAGGCTTATTCTCTTGCAGAAGCTTGCGCTCTGGTGAAGGAAATCACCACGACCAAGTTCGACGCTTCTTTGGATATCGACGTTCGTCTCGGCGTTGACCCCCGCAAGGCTAACCAAATGGTACGCGGCGTCGTTGCCCTTCCCCACGGTACCGGTAAGTCGGTGCGCGTGCTTTGCCTCTGCACTCCCGATCAGGAGGCAGCTGCTAAGGAAGCCGGTGCTGACTATGTAGGTCTCGACGAATATATCGACAAAATTAAGGGCGGCTGGACCGATATCGACGTGATCATCACGATGCCCGCTATCATGGGTAAGATTGGTGCTCTCGGCCGAGTGCTGGGTCCCCGCGGTCTCATGCCTAACCCCAAGAGCGGCACGGTAACGATGGACGTTGCCAAGGCTATTCGCGAAGTGAAGTCCGGTAAGATCGACTTCAAGGTAGACAAGGCCGGTATCGTTCACGCATCCATCGGTAAGGTGTCTTTCGACGCTGAAAAGATGGCCAGCAATGCTCGCGAGTTCGTGAACGCTATCATCAAGCTGAAGCCTGCTGCCGCCAAGGGTACCTATATCAAGAGTATTTATCTTTCTTCCACAATGAGCAAGGGCGTCAAAGTAGATCCCAAAGCCATCGAAGAAGCTGCAAAATAACAGATTATCATCATGAGAAAGGAAGATAAAGCCCTCATCATCGAACGACTCGGTGAACAACTGAAAGAATACGCACACTTCTACCTCGTGGACGTGACCGGGCTGAACGCAGCCAAGACGAGTGATCTTCGTCGCAACTGCTTCAAGACCGGCATCAAGATGGTAGTGGTCAAGAACACGCTCCTCGAAAAGGCTTTCGAAGCTGCCGAAACAGATTACAGTGCATTCGGTGCTGTGCTGAAAGGCACTACGGCTGTCCTCTTCAGTGACGTGGCCAACGCTCCCGCGAAGTTGGTGAAGGAAGCCGGTAAGGAAACGGGTATCCCCGCCCTGAAGGCTGCCTACGCTGAAGAAGGAGTGTATGTAGGTGCTGAGCACCTCGACACGCTCTGCGCTATCAAGAGCAAGGCGGAAGTTCTCGCAGACGTTGTGGCATTGCTGCAAAGCCCCGCAAAGAACGTTATCTCTGCTCTTTCGAGTGCAGGTCAGACCGTTCACGGCGTCCTCAAGACCCTCGGCGAACGTCCCGAATAATTCGCCCTTTCCGCCATCGGCGGTATTCATCCCTCGCCCGAAAGGGCAACCCCTCCAAGTATACAACAAACAAATAAATAACTACTACAATGGCAGACATCAAAGCAATTGCAGAAGAACTCGTAAATCTTACTGTAAAAGAAGTAAACGAACTCGCAACCATCCTCAAGGAAGAATACGGCATCGAACCCGCAGCTGCAGCTGTGGCAGTAGCCGGTCCCGCAGCCGGCGGTGCAGCCGCTGCTGAAGAGAAGACCTCTTTCGACGTTGTCCTCAAGAGCGCAGGCGCAGCTAAGCTCCAGGTCGTTAAGGCCGTGAAGGAAGCTTGCGGTCTCGGCCTCAAGGAAGCTAAGGAAATCGTTGACGGCGCTCCCGCTAAGGTGAAGGAAGGCGTTGGCAAGGAAGAAGCTGAAGCCCTCAAGAAGGCCCTCGAAGAAGCCGGTGCTGAAGTAGAGCTCGCTTAATCCGACTCCCACACTCCCCGTTTTGACGGGGTTCGGTTAAGAATCCTCTGGTAGAGGGTTCTTAACCTTTTTGCGTCTATGTGCGAAGAAACGCCTTCGAGGCGCTTCTTCGCCCTGCCGCGAAACAACCGGTTCGGCGCGATTGGGTTCGCTCCGAGTCACTCTGTATAAAATCAATTCGTAATAAACGATTTTCGAATGTCCCAAGTAATTAACAATCGAGTCAATTTTGCTTCGGTACACAACCCGATGCCTTATCCTGACTTCCTTGACGTGCAGTTGAAATCCTTCCGGGAATTTCTCCAACTGGACACTCCTTATGAGTTGCGTAAGAACGATGGTCTTTTCAAGGTTTTCGCCGAGAATTTTCCCATCGCCGACACACGCAACAACTTCGTTCTCGAATTCCTCGACTATTATATCGAAGCTCCTCGCTATAGTATCGACGAATGCTTGGAACGTGGTCTGACTTACAGTGTCCCCTTGCGCGCCAAGCTGAAACTCTTCTGCACCGACCCCGATCATGAAGAATTTGAAACCTCGGAGCAGAGCGTATTCTTGGGCATGATTCCTTACATGACCGACAACGGCACCTTTATCATCAATGGTGCTGAGCGCGTCGTGGTTTCTCAGTTGCACCGTTCGCCCGGTGTGTTCTTCGGATCGAGTGTGCACGCCAACGGTTCGCAGCTGTACAGCGCGCGTATCATTCCTTTCAAGGGCAGCTGGATCGAATTTGCGACGGACATCAACAGTGTGATGTACGCTTACATCGATCGTAAGAAGAAATTGCCCGTGACCACGTTGTTGCGCGCCATCGGTTACGAAAGCGATAAGGACATTCTCCAGTTGTTCGGTTTGGCCGAAGAGGTGAAGGTCAATAAGACCAATCTTAAGAAAGCCATCGGTCGCAAACTGGCCGGTCGCGTGACGAAGTCGCGCACCGAAGACTTCGTGGACGAAGCAACGGGAGAAGTAACGTCGATCGAACGCAGCGAAATTCTCTTCGAGCGCGAAACCATTCTCGACGAAGAGAACATCCTCGAGATCATTGAAAGTGGTGCCGCTACGATTTTGCTCCACCACGAGGAAGCCGGCAACACCGACTATTCGATCATCTTCAACACGTTCAACAAGGATCGTACGAACTCCGAACGTGAGGCGGTGATTGAGATCTACCGTCAACTTCGTAACGCCGAACCCGCAGACGATGCGAGTGCGCGCGAAGTGATCAACAACCTTTTCTTCTCCGACAAACGTTATGACCTTGGTGAAGTAGGTCGTTATCGTATCAATAAAAAGTTGGGACTCGATACGTCGTTTGATGTGCGCGTACTCACGCGTGAAGACATCATTGCGATTATCAAGTATCTCATCGAACTCATCAACTCGAAAGCTTCGGTAGACGATATTGACCACCTTTCGAACCGTCGTGTCCGCACGGTTGGTGAACAGCTATCCAACCAGTTCTCGATCGGTTTGGCACGTATGAGCCGCACCATCCGTGAACGCATGAATGTGCGCGACAACGAAGTGTTCACGCCGACCGACCTGATCAATGCGAAGACCATCTCGAGTGTGATCAACTCGTTCTTCGGTACGAACGCGCTTTCGCAGTTCATGGACCAGACCAACCCGCTCGCCGAAGTGACGCACAAGCGTCGTCTTTCTGCACTCGGCCCCGGAGGACTTTCGCGTGAACGTGCCGGTTTCGAAGTGCGCGACGTACACTATACGCACTACGGTCGCCTTTGTCCGATTGAAAGTCCGGAAGGACCGAATATCGGTCTTATCTCTTCGCTCTGCGTTTACGCGAAAATCAATGATCTTGGATTTATCGAAACACCTTATCGTGTCATTCAAAACAGTGGCAAGAAAGACGAGGAAGGCAACGACCTCTATAAGGCCAATCTGAACAATGACGAGGTGGTTTATCTCAGTGCCGAAGAGGAAGAAGGCAAAATCATCGGTCAGGGTAATGCGCCGCTCCGTCCCGACGGCACCTTTATTCGTAAGAATGTAAAGAGCCGTCAGGATGCTGACTACCCCGTAGTTGCCCCTGCTGAAGTCGAATTGATGGACGTAGCTCCTCAGCAGATTGCCTCCATCGCCGCAGCGCTCATCCCCTTCCTTGAACACGACGATGCTCACCGCGCACTCATGGGATCGAACATGATGCGCCAGGCCGTGCCGCTCATTCACTCCGAAGCGCCGATTGTCGGCACGGGTATTGAAAAGCAGGTCTGCGAAAACAGCCGTACGATGATCACCGCAGAGCGTGACGGTGTGATCGACTTCGTAGACGCTACGAAGATCGTCATCACCTACGATCGTACGGAAGACGAAGAGTTTTGTGCATTCGACTCCTCGACGGTCACCTACAATATTCCCAAGTTCCGTCGCACGAACCAGAACATGACCATCGACTTGCGCCCCATTTGTGAGAAGGGACAGCGTGTCAAAGCCGGTGACATCCTCACCGAAGGTTACGCCACCGAAGACGGCGAACTCGCACTCGGCCGCAACCTCTTGGTAGCCTACATGCCTTGGAAGGGTTACAACTATGAGGACGCCATCGTGCTCAACGAACGCATGGTGCGCGAAGACATCCTCACTTCCGTGCACGTCGACGAGTATTCACTCGAAGTGCGCGAAACGAAGCGTGGTATGGAAGTCCTCACGAACGACATCCCCAACGTCTCTGAAGAAGCTACGAAGGATCTCGACGAAAACGGTATCGTGCGTGTCGGAGCACGCATCGTGCCCGGCGACATCCTCATCGGTAAGATCACCCCGAAGGGAGAAAGCGATCCCACGCCGGAAGAAAAACTTCTCCGTGCCATCTTCGGCGACAAGGCCGGCGATGTGAAAGACGCCTCCCTCAAAGCCAATCCTTCGTTGGCCGGTGTGGTCATCAACAAGCGCCTCTTCAGCCGCGTGCACAAAGTGTCGCGTGCCGAAAAAGCAGCCGACAAGGTGAAACTCCAAAAGATCGAAGACGACTTCGCCAAGGAAGTCAACACCCTCCTCAACATCGCCGTTGAGAAGCTGGTCGCTCTCACCAAGGGGCACCCCTGCCTCGGCGTGAAGGACAACATGGGAGCCGAAGTCATTGCCAAGGGCGCCATTCTCTCCGAATCGCTCTTGAAGACGCTCGACTTCACTTCCGTTGAACTTGACAACTGGACCGGCGATGCCCGCATCGACCGCATGATTCGCAATTTGGTCATCAACTATCTCCACAAGTACAACGAGATGGATGCCGTGCGCAGTCGTAAGAAATACGCCATCAACATCGGTGACGAACTCCCCAGCGGCATCATTCAGATGGCAAAAGTCTACATCGCCAAGAAACGCAAGATCGGTGTCGGCGATAAGATGGCAGGTCGTCACGGTAACAAGGGTATCGTCTCCAAGATTGTACGTCAAGAAGATATGCCGTTCTTGGCCGACGGTACACCTGTTGACATCGTCCTCAACCCCCTCGGTGTACCCTCGCGTATGAACATCGGTCAGGTGTTTGAAGCCGTACTCGGTTACGCCGGTAAGAAACTCGGTGTGAAATTCGCCACCCCCATTTTCGACGGTGCCCACCTCGAGGATCTCTGCGAATGGACGGACAAGGCCGGACTTCCCCGCTATTGCGCCACCCAGCTCTATGACGGTGCGACGGGCGAACGCTTCGACCAAAAGGCTACCGTCGGTGTGACCTACATGCTCAAGCTCGGCCACATGGTCGAAGACAAGATGCACGCCCGTTCCATCGGCCCCTACTCTCTCATCACGCAACAACCCCTCGGCGGTAAGGCCAACTTCGGTGGTCAGCGTTTCGGAGAAATGGAGGTCTGGGCGATCGAAGCCTTCGGCGCCAGCCACGTGCTGCAGGAAATCCTCACCATCAAGTCCGACGACGTCACCGGCCGTTCCAAAGCTTACGAAGCCATTGTCAAAGGCGATCCCATGCCCACTCCCGGCATCCCCGAATCGCTCAATGTGCTCCTCCACGAGCTCCGCGGTCTCGGTCTCAACGTCACCCTCGACTAATCGCGAATCTTTCTCACATACAATACATATAGGTTATGGCTTTCAAATCAGACAGAAAGATAAAAACCAACTTCACGAAGATCACCATCGGTCTGGCTTCTCCCGAAGACATTCAGGAGAACTCCCATGGCGAAGTGTTGAAGCCCGAAACCATCAACTACCGCACCTACAAGCCCGAGCGCGACGGCTTGTTCTGCG
>CAUQEF010000015.1:0-69866 GCA_963517315.1 uncultured Prevotellaceae bacterium | reverse complement strand
CACAAGAAAAAACTTTTACACCCTTTGTAAAAGGCGGAGTATTGATAAGCAACGGCACTACCAACGACAGCCAAGAAGCCTTGTGTGGCTATAATTTGGGGGGGGCATACATCCATTTGTTCAAGAATAGTTCGTTACCTTAATTCCGCAGCACAAATTCTTGTGAGAACTCCAAATGTCGGATGCACCGAATTTTATTCGCAGAAAAGCGAGTAATCGCACCCATTTTGTGGGATGTTGCGCTCGCTTTTCGAGTGGACATTCGTTTTGTTTCGGGGCTAATCCTGTTTTTGTAGGGCTGCTCCTACACTTTCTCCTCCCGATCTTTCGCCCTGTTGGTGGAATGTCGGGAATTTTCAGTATGTCAAAGAGCGTGTGCGCTGATTGTTAAGACGATAGTTCATCTGTTTTGCGCTATATGGACGCCGCAGTGCGGCGGGAAAAGGGAAAGTTGTGTTTGTTCAAGCGCAAAGATAAATATTTTGTTTCGAATTGAAGATGTTTTCGCGAAATAAATTGCAGTTTTTTTGCGTTGTGGTGATGGGTGATAAAAACAAGTGGACTTTCTTTCGAATGCTCTCTTGTTTTGTGTTTTTCTTGGCTTCTTTTGGTGGAAAGCCGCGTGTCCATTTCTTCTCGTTCCGTTGGCGGTTGCCCCTCGCGTGTGTAGGTGCGCCTAAACGGACACGCGCCTGCGCATCGCGCACTCACCGCAGTTCGCATTTCTTGCCTTCACCCTTCACCTTCACCCGCAAGGTGTTGAAAATGGGAGAGATACGGGTGAACTTTCGGGCGGTTTTAACACTTCACCGGTGAAGGAAAATGCCCCCTTGCCTTCACCTGTAAAGTTTTGTCCGTCAGTGTTTTGAGCCTCTTGGGTGAAGAGGTGAAGGCAAAAAAGCGAAAAACGCCGGACGCGCGCCTACGCGTGCGCGTTGGTCGGCGCAGGGCTCACAATCGGGGTGGGGAGCGCGGTGCGAGCGCCGCGGCGGAGAAAGACCAATGAGTGTGCAACACCGGCGCGTCTTTTTGCCCTTGGTTTTGGGGGCGGCGTGGCGTTTCGCTCACCGATAACTCTTTTTAGATGCCGTCGCGTGAGGAAAATTTGTATTTTTGCCGAAGGGCGTAGGGCTTAGGGTGTGTGGTTCGCCGTTTTGCCCGACCGACCGTCGTCCCCCGGCACATCAAAACAGAACAAGACACATGAAAAAAAAACACCCGTTCCATTCACTGCGCCTATCCGCGCCGCGATGCTTACGACGCCTTGAGTATGCCCGTCTATGAAAGTGTGGCGTATGAATTCGAAAACGCGGCGACCATGGCCGATGTGTTTTGCGAACGCATCACGGCACCCGACTATTCGCGCGTGGCCAATCCCACCGTCACCCACTTCGAAGACCGCGTGGCCGCCATCACCGGGGCATGCCGCGTCGTTGCCTTCAATTCGGGCATGGCGGCCATCAGCTCCGCCCTCCTTTCGCTCACTGCGGCCGGCGCCAATGTGGTCACCTCGCGCCACCTTTTCGGCAACACCTATGCGCTGCTCACCGAAACCCTCTCGCGCTTTGGGGTCGAAGTGCGCTTTTGCGACCTCACGCGTCCCGAACAACTCGAAACGGTCCTCGATGAGCACACGGCCTGTCTCTTCTTCGAAATCCTCACCAATCCGCAGTTGGAGGTGGCCGACGTGTGTGCACTGGCCGCGGTGGCGCACCGTCGCGGGGTGCCGTTGGTGGCCGACACGACGATGATCCCTTTCACGGAGTTCGACGGGCAGGCACTGGGCATCGATGTGGAAGTGGTGTCGAGCACCAAATATGTGAGCGGGGGCGCCACCTCGTTGGGCGGCGTGGTCATCGACTACGGGCATTTTCCGCGATTCACCGAGCGCATCACCCACGAAGCGCTCTTCAATTGGGGCGCCTACATGACACCGCAGGTGGCTCACCTGCAAACCCTCGGACTCGAAACACTCGAAGTGCGCTATCGTCGGCAAGCTGACACGGCCTTGGCTTTGGCACAGTGGTTTGCGGAGCGCTCGGAGTTGGAGCGCGTCACTTATGCCGGTTTGTCCTCGCATCCTGCCCATACCCTCTTTGCACGACAATACGGCGGGACATTCGGCGCGATGCTCACCCTCGATTTTGCCGACCGCGCCACGGCCTTTCGCTTCCTCGACGCCCTGCGCTTGGTGCATCGCGCCACCAATCTCTTCGACAATCGCACCTTGGCCATCCATCCGGCGAGCACCATTTTCGGCCTCTTCACCCCCGAGCAGCGCGACGCCATGCAAGTGCGCGAAACGACCGTGCGTCTTAGCATCGGTTTGGAAGACGTCGACGATCTGCGCGAGGATTTCGCCCAAGCGCTTGCGGCAGCCGTGTCGGTTGCGGCTCAAGCCTGATCGACCGGTTCCGCTCCTTGCTTTTTAATGGACTCCTAACGATTTTTTCCTACCATGTCTTCCTACAATTTCGACACGTACATTGACCGTGCGGGAACAGGCGCGCTCAAAATCGACGCCCTCGGCCCGCGCTGGGGACGCACCGACTTGCTCCCGCTTTGGGTGGCTGATATGGATTTTCCCACCCCCGATTTCATTCTCGATGCCCTGCGTGAGCGTTTGGCACATCCCATTTTGGGCTACACGGCCGAACCGGCCGACTACCGCCCCGCCATTGTCGACTGGATGGCCGGGCACCACGATTGGCGCATTGCGCCGGAGTGGATCAGTTTCGTGCCCGGTGTGGTGAAAGGTATTGCTTTTGTGCTGGATGCGTTCACCCAACCGGGCGATAAAATCCTCATCCAACCGCCGGTCTATCACTTGTTTCGCCTGACGATCGAGCGCACCGGCCGAACGGTGGTCGACAACCCGCTGCGCATGCGCGAGGACGGGCAGTATGAAATGGACTTTGACCAACTGGCTGCGGTGGCCGAGGGATGTAAGGTGCTGGTTTTGTGCAACCCTCACAACCCGGGAGGACGCTGTTGGGATCGGGCTACACTCGCCCGTTTGGCCGAGTTCTGTGCGGAGCGCAAGATTTTGGTGGTGAGCGATGAGATTCACGCCGACATGGCCTTGTTCGGCGCACGGCATTGTCCCTTTGTCGATGTTTCTGCCTGTGCGGCGGCCAACAGCGTCACGCTCGGAGCGCCGACGAAGACATTCAACCTCGCCGGGGTGGTGAGTTCCTATGCCATTGTGCCCGACGACGGGTTGCGCCAACGTTTTTTTGACTGGTTGCAGGCGCGTGAGTTGAACGAGCCCACCGTTTTCGCACCGATTGCCACAGTGGCGGCTTTTCGTCACGGCGAAACATGGCGCCGCGAGATGTTGGCTTATGTGGAAGACAACATTCGTTTCGTCGAGGCCTACTGTCATGAGCATCTCCCGGCGGTGCGCCCCATTCGTCCCGAAGCCAGTTTCTTGGTGTGGCTCGATTGTCGTGAATTGGGCTTGGCACACGACGACCTGCTCGATTTGTTTGTCGACAAAGCGCGCCTTGCGCTCAATGACGGTGAGATGTTCGGCACGGGTGGTGCCGGTTTCATGCGGCTGAACGTCGGCACGCCTCGTGCCGTGCTGGAGCAGGCGATGCAGCGATTGGCAGCAGCCGTCGCGCAACTTTGACTTTTGCCTTCGGGCAAAACGCCCCGAGCAACTGAACAGTTGCTCGGGGCGTTTTTTGGGGGAAGAGAAAGGGGAGGCCGTCAGAACGAGATGTCCAGACCGGCGTCGACGACATTGTAGTCCTTCCGCATTTTGACAATCGGGGCGGTGTCGTAGATCAGGCGATAGGTGCCTCTGATGCCGATGGTGGGCGTGATGTTGTACTTGAGATCGACGGCGGCGCCAAAGCGGGCTTTCTTCAAGTAGGTGTCGGGCGTGGCTTGGTGTATGGCCGTGGTGGTGAGTTCCCATTGGTCGCCGATCTTGTATCGCACACTGAGTGAGAGATGGCTCTTGATGCGGTTGCTAAGGACGTAGGTCTTGGCATCGGGAGCCGTTTCGGGCTGCTCCCACTCTTCGTGTTCGTAGAATAAACCGGCGGTAGCCAAAAGTAGGGTGGAATGGCTGTTGAGCAAGCGGTAGCGCGACTGAAGTCCCGAAGAGAACTTGAAGGCCATGCCTCTGCTGGCTGCCCACTGCGATTCGGCGTAAGGATAGATTTCAAAGGAGCGATCCAGCAAATAGCGATATTCGGCGTGTAGATAGCCTCCGCTCAGGGCCACATTCTTGCCGTAAGAGGAGAACTCGAACTTGTTGAGGAGGTTGACCACGCGGCTGCGGTGGATGAGGAGGTTGAGGTTTGCACTGTTCTTGAACGTGAGTACATTTTCCTTCTCGGTTTGGAAGTTGAGCGAGGGGGTGATCATGCCTTGTAGCGTCTTCGCGCTGTCGAGGCTCATCGTCATGTTTTCCGAAAAAAGCATCTGGGCATAGAGCGTTGTAGGAGCCAGTAAGAGCAGGAAGAGGTAGAATAGTCGTTTCATTGATTCTGTTTAGTTCGTGATGGGTTGTTTCCGGTGCAAAAATAAGCACTTCGAGATAAACAACAGCGTCGACGCTTGAAAAATAGTTTCAATCTCACGTGGTTTATATCGTGAACCTATTTATATTTGCATTCGAAAGGCAGGAATATTGGCTTAAGGGGCAAAAATACTCCTACAAGGGGGCAAGTCCTCTTTCTATATATAAAGTATATACTCGATAAAATTATAAGAGGCATAAAAACATGGTAGATATTGCAGCTGTAAAGGAATTCATTCAGCATCCAGTGTATGTGTGCTTTATTGAAAGACTACAAAAAGAGAGAGGATTATATATGAGTGAGGATCTCCCATCGTTTACTATATTGAACTATAGTGCAAATACTATAAACAAGTCGAAGGTTAGTATAAAAGAATTACTTAACCTCCTGAGTACAGAGAAAGAATCTTTGTTTAGATATGTTCTCGCATGCATAGATAGAGCCTCAAAAGATGAGGATCTTGGGGATGAGTTTCCAGAAGGAGAAGAGCAAGACCCATCTGAAGATCCCGATGATGGTGAACTTTTCCCATGCGAAAGAGATTTTGCCATATTTCCGGTGGTGTTATTCTATATAATCAAGAACCAGCCCAATGAGGTTTTACCTTTTCTAATGGCTTTGCGCTGGCCACATGTAAAGGCTAATGCAAAGAAAGAGCTCCTATTCTACAAGGAGGTTCTTGGGGTGTGAAATCGCTAAAGCAGTAGGGGACATCATTACATGCCTAGAAGGAAATCTATTCTTGAGGGATGCAAATAATAAGACGGTTATTCAAAACATTCTCAAGCAAAGAGAAGGAGAATCTATGGGCGATAAAGCTTTATGAGAAGCTTTGGGAAGGGACGTTATCTGATGTGTCTATAGGCGATTTGGTTGCGAGACTAGTGACATTGTGCTTCAAAGACGACGAACCATTTGATTGCATAGAGATAAACTATGGGGAAAAGGAGTATTGCTCGATAAAGTCACTCCTTCTAGACGAAAAAAGATTGAGCAGTAGGCAAGTGAATCATATAAGTTGTTTCAACTCTCAGTCAGGAGAAGAAATCGCAATTTCATTCCACAAGAAAGGAGAGGAGTATGGTTCGGTCTTGCTTGAGGTTATTCTTGTTTCATCCTCATTGAATTTAATAGAAGTTCCCGGCTCAATTAGAATAGCTAAGGATTTGGTGTCTGTAGCTTCATGGGACTATGCTTATGGCTTTATGGTATCTAAGGGGGTGGATGTGCGCACTGAGAGGAAGATAAGAAAAGGTATTTTTTCCACTAGTGTTTCTGTATCTAAGACCGATATTGAAAGGATGAAGAAGTTGCACAGCATTCACTTAGGGTATGTTCCTCAGCTTTATGCGTTTAATATGCTGAACAAAAAACAGATGGAGAATTTGCCTTCAGAATCAAAACTATATAGTCAGTATTGTCTTGATAGCAGATTGTATGTTTTACTTTGTAATTGATAGAGTGGCAGGTAGAACTTATGTCAAAATCAAGCTGTAAATAGATTGTAATACATGGGAAAACTTTTCGCTGAATTATATGGGTTTGTGATATATAATCCAGACTTACTAGATAGGTATTTATTTGAAAATCAAATTCCTATCACAGATGTGCTTAGAGTGTTTACAGAAACAGAGCATGGTGATCGTGTCATTCAAGAGGGCATAGCCATCCCTATAGTAAATATTCCTGAGGGATATTATGATTTTACGCTAACCGCAGATGAAAGAGCGTATTATTTGTCCGAGTCTAAAGGCTGGAGTGTCAAAATCACAACTGGGGTTCTGAGAGTTATTGGCATTGGCTATCTAAACGATGTGAGTCTAATAGACCATCATAGAAAAGTTGATTTTCAACTCCCCCCAGGGTGGTATGAATTGTCTATACACAGTTTTCAACACAAAGGAAATGAAGGAGAAATATCTGATGGTGGATTTTATTTAGACTTTCACCCTGTCAAGACTCAACCGATACCTTCTGGTGAGCTTGGTTTTGATTTTGGGTTTAAGTATAGCGAAGATCTGTGTTAGGATATGAGAAGTATATGAATAGAAGAAAAGGGTATGTAGAGGATGCAAGAGCATTTATATGGAATAGATCCTTCTTCGCCAGACAGTATGGATGGTTATTGTTTCTATGCTTTTCCTTGTACTTACCTGCGTTCGGTCTAAGCATTTCCTCTATAGAGTCAACCGGTAAGTGCAAAAAAATAGGCACTTTGAGATGAGCAACTGCGTTGATGCTTGAAAAATAGTTGTGGCTTTGCTTGGTTTATATTGTAAACTGATTTATATTTGCACTCAGAAAGTGGGAAAGTTCGCGATAATCCCATTTTTCTTTCGTTGTATAGTTTATATTGTAAACCGTTTGTCGATTCGTTCTCCGCAACATCAAATAAGCAGAAGGCGCGAGTCGGCGAAACGTAATCACATCCCATCATGAATAACGAACAACCCATGACTGGGCGGGAGAGTTTGGAACTCATCTCTGCCATGATTGTCGACACGCGTCGGCGCTATCACTTTGAGGATGGCCGCCTCCATCTGTTTTGGGGCTATCTCGACATTGCCGTTGCTCTGCTGGTGTGGGGCGTGGCCTATTTCACACAAAGTGTCTGGGCCAACTTGTTGTGGTGGCTCATCCCCGTGGTGGGCATCCCCGTGAGCCGCTTGCTCTCGCGGAGAAACGTGTCTAAGGGGTACGCACTCAGCTATACCGACCGCATGATTTCGAGCATGTGGCGCTATGTGGGCTTCCTCTCCTTCGCCTTTGCGCTCATTTGTCTGTTTTTCTCCTTCGGAGGTCATCCGCAAGTGTGGATGCTGATGTTCTTTTATAGTTTCTTGGTGGTGGGCATGGGCACTGCCGTGGTCGGTTTGCTGCTCGACTATCGCTCGATGCTCTACGGCGGAGGTTTTTCCATTTTGGCCGGTGCCTTTGTCCTCACGGCGACCATCGCCGAGAGTCCGTTGCTCGAGGTGTGGGCGATGCCGCTGTTCATTGCGAGCCATGCGGCGATGTTTGTGATTCCCGGTCATCTCATTTATGCCGACGCCCGACGTCGTGCGCAAAACACCCCTGCCGGCGATGCCTAATCCACTGCCCGATCTCGACCCTTTGCTTCACTCTCGGCTGCGACTGGCGGTGGTGTCGGTGCTCATGAATGTGGAGGAGGCCGATTTCACCTTCCTCCGCGAGCGCACCGCTGCCACGGCGGGCAACCTGAGTGTGCAGCTCGACAAGTTGGCGACGGCCGGTTACATTGAACTTCTCAAGCTCCAATCGGCCAAACGCCCTCGCACCCTTTGTCGCATGACGTCCCGCGGTCGCGCGGCTTTCGAAGCCTATGTTGAGGCGCTCCGTCAGTTTGTTCCTTTCGATTGAGAGGGCGCGGAGAGACCTACCCCTTGCCGACTGACGGCTCGAATGAAGCACATGCCTTTGTGTGCACGTTTCCGGTGGAATGCCGACAGAAAAAAGAATGCGCGACGACTCAAGGAGAGCCGTCGCGCATTCTTTTGATTTGTCCGTTGTGTTTTGTCGAAAACTTCCGCGTGATGTTGTCGGAGAACAAACTTTATGCGTTGAGCAGGGAAGTCAGCACGCGCGATTAGACGAAACGGATGTAGCCTTCTTTGCGCGGTGGGGTGTGGGCGGGGAAGTGTTCGGCATGGCCGACCACACAAAGGCCGATGCCTTCGACGTCGGCGTCGATGCCCCACCGGGCGAGGAGAGCTTTCCCCTCGGGACGGTCGAACATCTCGTGGGCGCGGTGAATCCAGCACGCGCCCCAACCGAGGGCGTGGGCGGCGTTGAGCAGATTGCCCATCACGAGCGAACCGTCGTAGAGATAGGTGGGTTGGGCGCGATCGGCCAAGACGACCATGGCAACGGGAGCACCGTAGAACGGATCTCCGTCGCGACCGAGGATTTCGGCGTTGAGGCGCGAGAGTTCGTCGCGCACAGCACGGTCGGTGACCACGACGATGAAGGGCGACTGGCCGCCGCGTCCCGTGGGAGCGTTGGCGCCGGCATCGGCAATGCGTTGCAGGTCGGTGAGAGAGGGGAGCTGATCGGGCGAAAAACGCTTGACGCTGCGCCGAGTGAGTAGCATGTCTAGGGCTTCCATGAGCGAAGAATGAGGGCTTTCTGCAGGCCGGTAGCACCGCGGGCGCGAAGTTTGCGCCGGAAGTGCGCGTCGGTGCGGAGAAAACCGAGTGAAACAATGAACGAGGTGTGGCGCAAAACTACGACTTTTTTGTGTGAACGCGTGCGAAGGGCGCGTCGCATTTGCAAAAATAATTGTATCTTTGCTCCATAACCTCCAACCAGTATGTCAGACTACATTGTTTCGGCCCGAAAATATCGTCCCACCAGCTTCGACGCAGTGGTGGGACAGAAGGCCCTGACCACTACACTCAAAAACGCCATTGCCGGCGGAAAATTGGCACACGCCTATTTGTTTTGCGGCCCCCGTGGGGTGGGTAAAACGACGTCGGCGCGCATTTTTGCCAAGACGATCAACTGCTTAACGCCCACTTCTACGGGCGAGGCTTGCGACAGCTGCGAAAGTTGTGTGGCGTTCAATGAAGGACGCTCGTACAACATTCATGAGTTGGACGCGGCGTCGAACAATTCGGTCGACGACATCCGCGAACTCATCGAACAGGTGCAGATTCCGCCGCAGGTGGGACGCTACAAGGTGTTCATTATTGACGAGGTGCACATGCTTTCGCAAGCGGCCTTCAACGCGTTTCTCAAAACGCTCGAGGAGCCGCCCGCGCATGCCATCTTTATCTTGGCGACCACCGAGAAACACAAGATTCTTCCCACCATCCTGTCGCGTTGTCAGATCTATGACTTCAACCGCATGGAAGTGCCCGAAACCGTGGCGCACCTCAAGCACGTGGCGGAGAGCGAGGGGATAAAATATGAAGAGGAGGCGCTCAATGTCATCGCGCGAAAGGCCGACGGCGGTATGCGCGACGCGCTTTCGATCTTCGATCAGGTGGCTTCGTTCACGAACGGAAATATTACCTACGCCCAGACGATTGAGAACCTCAATGTGCTGGACTATGATTACTATTTCGATGTGACCGACCGCATCTTGGCCGTCGACATTCCGCAGGTGATGCTCACGCTCGACGGGGTGCTGAGCAAAGGTTTCGAGGCGGGGCATTTCATCGGTGGCTTGGCGGGACACTTCCGCGACTTGCTGGTGAGCCGCGACGCGCAAACGCTGCCCCTGCTTGAGGTGGCGGAGAGCGTAAGGGCGCGCTATGCCGAACAGGCGGCACGTTGCACACCGCGCTTCCTTTATGCGGCGCTGAAACTGTGCAACGATTGTGACATCAACTACCGCACCGCGCCCAACAAGCGCTTGTTGGTGGAACTGACATTGATCCAAGTGGCACAACTCTTGCAACAAGAGGACGTGCCCCCTTCCGGGCGTCGCCCTACGCTGCGACTTCTCCCCATCTTTAAGCCGGCAGCGGTCCAGGTACCGACGGCCGGTGCGCCTCTTCAGAAAACGAGTGCGCCTCCCTCTGCGACTGCCGCGGCGGTAAGCCCGGCGGTGAACCCCACGGCGCCGTCTCCTGCTGCGCCCAAACAGACCACTGCGTCTCGTACAAGCCATCAGCAGTTGACGACGACGAGACTGCAAACCCTTTCACTCAATCGGAAACCACAATCGGCTGACGGTACAACATCGCTCACGGCCGCTCCGGAAACGGCCGGTGGACAACCGACAACGGTGACGCGCAACGAGCCGTTCACCCCGGAAGCACTGGCGTACCAGTGGATGCGCTTCGCCAACGAACTCCCTCCGGTGCAGTTGGCCGATGCCGGGCGCCTGAAAATGATTCGCCCGCAGTTGACCGACGGACAACGTGTGGTGGGCGTGGTGGAAAACGAGGCGGCCGCGGCGCATCTGAACAAAATTTTGCCGGCGCTGACGACTTTTCTCCGTAGAGAATTGCGCAACGATGCTGTGACGGTGACTTTTGTGGTGAGCACGACGACGCCAGAGAAGAAACGGGTGTATGCGCCGCGCGACATTTTCCGCAACATGGTTGAAGGCAATGAGGCGTTCCAGCGTTTGGCGGTGGAACTCCAACTCGAATTGCATTGATCCTCTTTGGACAATGAACAACAGCTTATTCTAAATACTCATTATATTATACTTGCTGACATGGCAGACAAAAAAAATCGCTATATCACCGTGGCTTACAAACTCTATTCGGACAACGAACAGGGGATCCACGAGATTTTTGAGGAAGCACCTGAAACGCATCCTTTCCAATTCATCACCGGTCTTTCAGCCGCTCTTCCCGCTTTCGAAGCACAGGTGGCTGAGCTCAACGAAGGCGATAGCTTCGATTTCACGCTGAGCGTGGAGGAGGCTTTCGGCCCTTATGAGGAAGAACATGTGATCGAGGTGCCGAAAGAAATGTTCCACATTGACGGACGTTTCGACAAGACGCAAATTTACCCCGGGGCGATTCTCCCTCTCGTGAATGAGGAGGGTATGCGCTTTGAGGGACTGGTGCTCGATGTGAAAGAAAGCACCGTTAAACTCGATTTGAACCACCCCTTGGCCGGTCGTGATCTCCACTATGTGGGCAAGGTGGTGACGGCACGCGACGCGACGCCCGAAGAAATTCAGGGCATGATCAACATGATGTCGGGCGAAGGTTGCGGTTGTGGCTGCGGCCACGACCACGGTGACGACCACGAATGCTGCGGCGGACACGGTCATGGCGAAGGTCATGAGTGCTGCGGTGGTCACGGACACCATCATGATCACGGTCACGGCGAAGGCGGTTGCGCTTGCGGCGGTCGCTGAGGATCGTCTTGAAGCAGACTCTTTTGGGTGCTCGGTGAAGCGTCTGAAAGGTCACTGCAATGAAAAACGAGAGCTTTCGCACCAAAAGGAGCGAAAGCTCTCGTCATTTATGATCCAAAAAAAGAAGTTTATGAATACATTTGGACATTATTTTCGGCTTACGACCTTCGGAGAGAGTCACGGTGCGGCAGTGGGTGGCGTGATCGACGGCATGCCGCCGGGTGTAGCGGTGGACGTGGAGATGATCCAACACGAATTGGATCGTCGCCGTCCCGGGCAAAGTCGGCTTACCACACCGCGCAGCGAAGGCGACCGCGTAGAGTTACTTTCGGGCGTTTTCGAAGGGCGCACAACGGGATGCCCCATCGGATTTGTGGTGCGCAACGAGCAGCAACACTCCGCAGACTACGATAATTTGCGCGATGTGTTTCGCCCGTCGCATGCCGATTTCACCTATCAAATGAAATATGGTGTGCGCGACCACCGCGGTGGCGGCCGAAGTTCGGCACGCGAAACCATCAGTCGCGTGGTGGGCGGGGCATTTGCGAAACTCCTCTTGGCCGACTTGGGTGTGGACATCAAAGCATGGACGCGACAAGTGGGGCATGTGATACTCGATCGGGATTATCGAGAATTGTCGCTCGAGGAGATCGAGACAAATGCCGTGCGCTGTCCCGATGCGAAAGTGGCGGCGGACATGGAGCGTTTGATCTTGGAAGTACGTGCCGAGGGCGACACAGTGGGCGGCGTGATAGAATGTGTGGTACGCGGTTGTCCGCCGGGATGGGGCGCGCCTGTCTTCGATAAGCTTCACGCACAGCTGGGCGCGGCGATGTTGGGCATCAATGCGGCCAAGGGTTTCGAATATGGAACGGGATTTGCCGGTTGCGCCCTGCGCGGATCGCAGCTTAACGACGTCTTCGTTCCCGGATTTGGCACCGCGACGAATCACAGCGGCGGTATTCAAGGTGGCATCTCCAATGGCCGAGATATTGTTTTCCGAGTGGCTTTCAAACCCGTGGCGACGCTTTTGCGCGATCAGCAAACGGTGACCACGAGCGGAGAATCGACAGTGGTGCATGCCAAAGGACGCCACGATCCTTGTGTGTTGCCACGAGCCGTACCGATTGTGGAGGCGATGGCAGCAATGGTATTGGCTGATGCTTATTTGCAACAACGGATGGTGACGCAAAACACGGATTGATCTCGATACCTACTTGTGTAAATTGTCATTTATGCAGGTAAACCACCGGTTACTTGAAGTGTTTTATGCGACTTTTCGACGAATCGCCATATTTTATCGATCAATTGCGCGATTTTTCTGTTTTGTACTAAGGTCTTTACAGGTATCGACTGATGCTGCAACGTCTCATTTGGGGATGATAGTGCCAGTTTTTCGTCCTTTTTTGTGTTGTACGGCAACTTTTGAGTTAAAACAGGGCGTAAATCTTCGTTTTTGTGTCGATTTGCTTGCCATGTGTTTGCAAAAGATCTATATTTGCATCATGTAGTTGTCGTGATGATAACGAGAAAATAGTTTAGTTAAGTCTAGTTTAGTTTTTGTGTTGGTTAATGGGGCACCGTAATGACGGTTGTCCCATTAATTTTTGTGTAGATCGCTGTTTACTATGGAAAGCCTGAGGTCGTTTTCTTGTTGCAGACGCAAAAGCACTTGTTTTAGTCGTTTTTTGTTATGTAGAATGTCTTTTCTGTTCGGACACGTTCTTCCCATTTAATAGAAGAAGTCCACCGTAAGCGGTAGATGGTCGCTAATGCCACCATGGCAAAAAGGGCCGAGGTACGTGCGGAAAGGTTTCGTGAGTGTACCGCGTCCCAAAGGTTCTAATAACGGTGGAAAAGCGAGAATGTGAATGGATCCGGTGGATGTATGGAAGGGATTTTCGGGAGTAAGTAGCGCAGGGGAAACGAGAATTTGATCGATTCGACTCCATTCGCCACGAAAATAATAGGTGCCGGCGATGTCTTCGTGCCCTTCGGCCGGAAAAGGTGTGGCATGTGGAGTGAGTGTAGCGAAGGTGGCTGCGAGTACTTCGCGGATGGAACGATTTTGCGGTTCGTCGTTGAAATCTCCCATGGCGAGCAATTGTGGACGGCGGCGCAGACGAGCAATGCTGTCGGCCATATTGCGCAAGAGGTGCGCGGCGCGCAGTCGATAAGGCTCAGAAGCGGCAGCACCGCCTCGGCGGGATGGGAAATGGACGACAAAAACATCGAGGGTATCGCCTTGCGGAAGTCGCCCTGCGACGTGCAAAATATCGCGGGTGGGACGTTCTCTCACCGGGTCAAACGGCACGCGGAGCGTTTCGCTGTGCAAAAGCGAAAACGTCTCGGGTTGATAGAGTAGAGCGACGTCGATTCCGCGCCGATCTGCACTGTGTGTGACAACATAGTCGTAGCCCAATCGTGCAAGCCGAGTACGGTGACAGAGAAAATGCACCACACTGTCGTTTTCCACTTCACAAAGCGCCACCAAATCCACCGGTTGCAGTCCGCCGGCGGCAAGAATCGTTTTGGCAAGCGACGCTTGTTTATGGAAGTAGCGCGGCGTGTTCCAACGCCGTTCGGAAGTGGGCAAAAACTCCTCGTCGACGAAGCCCTCATCATGGAGCGTGTCGTAGAGATTTTCGACATTCCACTCCATCGCGCGGAATCGCACGGCGCGTTGTTGCGGAGTGTGGAACAACCCCGTGTGTCGTTGCGCAAAGAGAGTGAGTACAGTGCTGCAAGATAGAAAAAGGAGCAGAATGCCGAGTCTGAGGGTGCACAATCGCCGGGAAGAACGAGGGGAAAAAGGTGGCATGTGGCGTTTCATGGAGTAGAAGGGTACGTAAAATGTTTAGCTCAATGAAAAAAGTATGATGCCGTGCGCTATTCGTGGTGATAAGGTTCGCCGCGGAGGATCGTCATGGCGCGATAAAGCTGCTCGGTGAAAAACAAGCGCACCATTTGGTGGGAAAAGGTGAGGCGCGAAAGCGAAATTTTGCCGTTGGCGCGCGCATAGACGGCCGGTGAGAACCCGTAGGGACCACCTACGACAAAGACCAAGCGACGAGCCCCACTGCTGTGTTGACGATCGAGGAACGCGGCAAACTCGACAGAGCGAAACTCGCGCCCACCCTCGTCGAGTAGCCACACGGCATCACCGTCTTTCAGCGAGCGCAGAAGCAATTCGCCTTCGCGTTCTTTTTGTTGTTCGAAAGAGAGCGATTTCGCGTTCTTCAATTCGGGGATCACTTCGAGCTCAAACGGCACATAGTGCTTGATGCGGCCGGCATAGTCGTCGATGAGTGCCGAAAGATGTTTGTCGACGGTACGACCGACGACCAAGAGGAGCAATTTCATAGGAAGAAGAGGGATTTTCGGGAAAGAATAGGAGAGAAAACAACCCGTGCGCGGTGGGATTGATGTGTATAGTAGAGAAAGAAGAAGCCCAACAGTAAAGTCTACGTCGATTCACTCAAAAGAGAAAACCCTCCTGCTCGAAATACGAATGAGTTCGAGTAGAAGGGCTGTTGTGACGATAGCGCCGAAAGAAGAAGTCTATGAGTGTCGGCGCTGCGACAGTTGAGGGCACACAGCGCGATGCCGACGAACGTGATTTATTCTTCGGTCTTTTTCCGACGCGTGGTGCGGCGCTTGGGCTTTTCTTCGGCAGGAGCCTCGATCTTAACACCGGCCAATTCGGGGTCGATCATGATGCGACCGCAGTATTCGCAGACGATGATCTTCTTGCGCATGCGGATGTCGAGCTGACGCTGGGGCGGAATCTTGTTGAAACAACCACCGCAGGCATCACGCTGCACATAAACGATGCCCAAACCGTTGCGTGAACTCTTGCGGATGCGTTTGAAGGCTGTGAGCAAGCGCGGTTCGATATTGGTTTCGAGCGATTTCGCCTTTTCGCGGAGCTTTTCTTCCTCAGCCTTGGTTTCCGACACGATTTCGTCGAGTTCTGTACGCTTCAGGTCGAGATCTTGTTGACGGATACGGAGCGTTTCGTTACCGCGGTTGAGGTCGCCCTGCTTGAGTTCTATGAGACGTTCGGCCTCGCGAATCTTCTTTTTCAGCAGTTCGATCTCCAAACCTTGGAATTCAATCTCCTTCGTGAGATTATCGTATTCGCGGTTGTTGCTCACATTGTCAAGTTGCTTCTCGTAGCGCGCCATCATTTCCTGAGCGGTGCTGATGTCTTCGTGTTTGCGAGCGATGTCCGCCTTGATCGTTTCGATTTCTTCTTCGTACTTCTTGAGACGGTGGGTCAGACCTTCGATCTCGTCTTCCAAATCTTGCACTTCGAGGGGAAGTTCGCCGCGCAAGGTCTTGATTTTGTCGATTTCCGAAAGTTTGGTCTGCAGCTGGTAGAGGTTTTTCAACTTCTGTTCTACAGACAAATCGGCGGGATTTTCTTTTTTGCTTGCCATATATAAAGTGGAGTTTTATTCCAATGAAAGGAGCGCGCCGCCCGTTTTCGCCTTATGTTGGCGGTTAGTTGAGCGCAAGGAAGGGAAGGAGGGATCTTCCTACAAATATTGAATGGGATTGGTGTAAATGGAGGTTTGCGCCGTGGGCAAATCCGGAAAACTCTCGTGAATGAGGCGTTCGAGCAAGTCGATCGTGAAACGTTCGCTCTGGTAGTGTCCCAAAGCAGCCAGCCACAACTCGTTTTCGTGTCCGAAAAAGTGGTGGTAGCCGATTTCGCCCGTCAGATACAGGTCGGCTCCCACTTCGGCTGCCCGATCGATGAGAAATTCGCCCGCACCGCCACACAGGGCAATGCGCTGAATCTGCTGCTTCGGCCCGGGGGTGTAAAGGAGTGCTTCGACACCAAACTGTTCCTTTACCGTTTTCAACCAAGCTTGAGCATCAATGGGTTGCGGTAGTTCGCCGACCAATCCACTACCCGCATCTTTGCAGGGAATCGGCGAAAGCCAGTCGAGTTTTTTGAGGCCGAGACGCTCGGCAATCTCAAAGTTCACTCCGCCGCGCGCATTGTCGAGGTTGGTGTGTGCCGCATAGATGGCGATGTCGCGTTGCACGGCCATGCGGATGCACCGCTGCACTTGGGTGCTGTCGCTCACGCACTTCACCCCGCGAAACAACAGCGGGTGGTGTGCTACAATGAGGTTGAACCCTAAGCGAGAAGCCTCTTCGATCACGGCTTCCGTCACGTCTAAACACAATAATGCCCCTGAACACTCGTTCCCTGTTATTCCTATCTGCAAGCCGGCATTGTCGTAGCCTTCTTGCAGGGGCAGCGGAGCGAAATTTTCAAGGGCGCGTGCGATTTCTTGAATCTGCATAAGCTGATGCGCTATAAATGGACGCGGCGTAAATGCCGAATCACGCGACAAAAATACAACTTTCTCGTGACAAAAACAAATTCTTCCACTGATTATCAGCGAACTGAAGAAGAGAATGGAGCGATAGATGAAAAAATGAGGTGATTTCCTTTGCGAGAAATCACCTCATCATTTATCGTAGGCGGAACGAAGGAGTGAAGCCCTTGGTCTACCGCCGAAACTTTAGGGCAGGACAACGCGCTTGCCGTCGCGGATATAGACCCCGTGAGGCTCTGTGCCGTTGGTGCGACGACCTGAAAGATCGTAGAGAGCGTTGGGTTGAGACGCCACCGAAGTGCGAGCCTGCGAAACGCCTGTGCCCTTCAATGTCAGTCTATAGACTGCGGTGGCGTGCGAGCGCACTGTGGTTGTAAAGCCGGTTTCCACCTCGTTCTCCAAGGTCTTTTGCGCTTGGCAATCACGAGCCTGATAACGCGCTTGGGGGTTGAGAGCGGAGAATTTAGTGAAGTCAAACTTCACCTGCTGTTGGGTGGCACCCACGTTGGTGGCCGAAATCGCCACATCGCCGTTCTCCAAATCCTTCATGAAGTAGTAGATATTGCCTTCTTGACCGACGAATTCTGCCTGTTGCCCCATCGCATCTTGGTCAATCGCAATCAGATCGGCGTTGGTGATGAGGGCTTTGTCATCGGCCGCGAGAGGCTTCGTCAGGTCGAAAGAAAGCGTCAGCGGCGAAGACCACATGCACCACAACGCGAATTGTGTGCGATATTCGTCCTGCGTCATGCCCGGGCCGGTGAGGCAAAGATCCGAACTGGATTTACCCGTGCCGTGAATCGCCACGCACATCATATCGGCATCGTTGAATCGGTTCACGCCCGAGTAAGCCCAAAGGTCTTTCATGGCGGCAATGCTTTGGATCACCCCGATACCGCCGCCTTTTCCTTGCCAGCAGTCGCGCGTGTCGTAGGTGGCACGCCAAGTTGTGGCGCCGGTGGTAGAACCCCATTTCCAAGGTTCGCGCACACCCCATTCACACATATAGAAGAGAATGTCGCGGCCGGAAGCTTTGAGGGCATCGCCCATCGCTTTGTAGCGTTGTTGAGCCGAAATGGCATCGCCGGGAGCACCGCAATAGTCATATTTCAAGAGGTCAACGCCCCATTTAGCATACTGCTTGGCATCGATATGTTCATAGCCATACGAACCGTAGGCGCCGGCGCAAGTTTTTGGGGCAGCATCAGAATAGATTCCGAATTTGAGTCCCTGGTCGTGTACGTACTTCACCGTTGCGCCCATGCCGATGGGGAATTTTGCGGGATCTTCCTTCGGCGTGCCGTCGCTGTTGCGTTGAGGAGCGTGCCAAAGATCATCGATGATGATGAAGTTATAGCCGGCATCGCGCAGTCCCAATTTCACCATATTGTCGGCCACCGTTTTCACCACTTGGGTCGAAATCTTGTCCTGTACCACATTCCAAGAGATCCAGCTCATCATGGGTTTAGGCTGCACAAGGTTTCCACTCACCGTCACCGAAGCCGGGAAGGTTTGCGTATTACCGTCGGTCGTCACCAAGATCTTGTATTCGTAGCGACCCTCTGTGCTGATTTTGCCTTCCACCGCGTTGCGTTGTGCATTCCAATGCAAACCTTCGGGCAGATCCGTGACACTGACCGTCGAGGAAGGAGCGGAAGGAACGATCTTGTGGAGAATGCGTGTGTTGGGCAAACTGAATAATTCGGTGGCGCAGGCCAGCGAAGGTGTCAGCTCTGCTTCTGAAACGATGGTCGGGCGTGTAGAGTTCTGTTCGCGATAGACGAAATAGGCATTAGCCCAGTCGAAGTGATCTGCCCAGTTCACACCGTTGCCTTCGTTCACTTCCAAGATGAGGTATTTCCAGCCTTCGAGTGCAACGTCTACCTCTACGGCTTTCTCGTGGCGACGTGCCGTGCCTTCCAATTCTACTTTTTCGTGGCCGTCTTCGCCGCGGAGGATGACGCGGTAGCTGACAATTGCAGAACGGTCGGAAGCGTCTTTATTGGTTTCGGCATCCACGCCGGCCATAGCGCGGAACTGTGAAACGGCACCATTGAGTTTCACCACAATACGCGATTTGGCGTGTACACCCACCCCACTTTCGTAGGCCGTGTCGTCAATCACCAACGTGTTGTTGTCGATGCTCTTATTGGGGCGAACCGTACCCCAACCGTTTGTAATGTTTTTCAGTTCCAGGGAGCTGAGCGGAATGAATTCCGTACCGCTCTCTTGACTGACGGGAAGTTTCACAAAGTTGGTCGCGCTCAAAGCGTTTTCCGGCACCACTTCCGGCTGTTGTGCGCCGGGAGTGCAGAGAAAATGTGCATTGGCCCAATCGAAATGGTCTGCCCAGTCATTGTTGTTGCCGAGCGTAGTTTCGAGAAGGAGGAATTTCCCGTCGGTCAAATCTATATCAAGCGCCACTCCCTTGTCGCCGCGATTCATCACGCCCGAGGCTTTCACTTGTCGCGTACCGTCTTTCTTGATCAGCACCACGTTATAGCCCACAATGGCGTGGTTGGGTTTGTCGTCCGCGCCATCGTCCACACCAATGGTGGCTTTGAAGCGGCGTAAGCCCTCGTTCAGTCGCACCGCAATCTTGCCGGGGGCGTGAACGCCCAAACCGGAGGCAAAAGTGTCGCCGGCAATGGTGAGCGTGCCACCGCGGAAGCTCTTGTTCAGCTGTATGGGCGAATTGTTATTGCCGTTGGTGGCATTTTTGATGTCGATGGCACTGAGCGCGATCACTTTTTCGGTGCTGCTGCCGGTGGGGAGAGTGAAGTGTTCGGCCATCGCAGGCGTCGCAGACAGCGACATCGCGAGAAGACTCGTGAGTAGAATTTGCTTCATTCTTTAGGTATGAGACTATATTTGAGGTTATTAGTGCACTGTCGCAACGCCTTGTTCTTTATTTTTTTCGAGGAATGGATTGCGTCGTGATGGAGGACGTGTTTTCTTCCGGGGCAAGCGTTTGCTTCAGATTCTTGCGGACGATGTTTCCCATTTCCACGTTTTCAGAAAGTCGATACACGAGTGTGGCGTGGCGGCGCACGGTGGCTTTGAAACCGCCTTTGCCGGCTCCCATATCGCTGCCCAATTGGCAGTCTCTTATTTTGAATGTACGAACACCTTTTGCCAACGGAAAACGGCTAAACTCCAATAAAAAGTCGTGATCCTTGTCGCCCACATTCGTCACCGCAATTGCCACGTCGCCGTTGCTGAGTGGTTTTTGGAAATAGTAGAGATCGCCTTCCTGCCCTAAGAATTCTGCGGGTTGTGCCATCTCATCTTGGTTGATCGCGATGAGGTCTTTGTTCGTGATGAGGGCACGATCGTCTGCAGACAGGGGTTGGTTGAGGTCGAAGGAAAGCAGGAGGGGCGACGACCACATGCACCACAGTGCAAACTGTGTGCGATATTCGTCTTGCGTCATGCCCGGGCCTGTGGCGCAGAGGTCTGAACTCGATTTGCCTTTACCGTGGATGCCCACACACATCATGTCGGCATCGTTGTAGCGGTGGATACCGCCGTAGGGCCAAAGGTCCTTCATCTGTTCAATGCTTTGGAGCACACCGATGCCGCCGGGTTTGCCGTTCCAGCAGTCGCGCGTGTCGTAGGTGCATCGCCACGTCGACGCCCCCGTTTCTGCTCCCCATTTCCAGGGTTCGCGCACACCCCACTCGCAGATGTAGAGTGCAATGTTGCGGCCGGAACTTCGCAGGGCGTCTCCCATGGTGCGATAGCGAAAGGACGCTTCTGTCACATCTTTCGGGGCGTGGCAGTAATCGTATTTCAGTAAATCCACTCCCCACCGGGCATAATGGCTGGCGTCGATGTCTTCGTATTTGAACGAACCAAAAGCCCCGGCGCACGTCTTTTCGGCTGCGTCGGAGTAGATGCCAAATTTCAAGCCCTTGTCGTGCACGTAGTCCACAGTGGCTTGCATGCCGTGCGGGAATTTGACCGGATCGGCTTGAGGCGTTTTGTCGGCATTGCGTGTCGGAGCGTGCCAAAGATCATCGATGATCAGGTGGTCGTAGCCGGCCTTCTTCAGTCCGAGTCTTTCCATTTGGTCGGCCGTGGCGCGCACTACCTTGTCTGAAATGTCTCCTTCCACCACGTTCCATGAAATCCAACCCATGACAGGCCGCGACTCACTGTAACGGTTGTTTACGGTGAGTGTTACGGGGTGGGGCACCAGAGCACTGTCCGTGCGTTCGCTAAGCATCAGATTGATGTTGTAGTGGTAAGTGCCCGAAGTGGAAACACGGCCTTGAACCACGCGCAAACGGGGATTCCATACCAACCCTTGCGGCAGTCCCGTCACCACAATCGGTGCGTCGGCGGGAATGGTCTTGATGCGTTGCATGAAAGAACGCCCCGGCGCAGAGAAAACGCGATCGGCAAAATAGAGTTTAGTATCTTGAACTCGGTGAGGCTTGGGCTCGTTTGCCGAGGCCGCACGTTGCTTGTCTGCCCATGTGGGGAGGGCAGAAAATAGAAAAAGTGCGCTCAATAGAGCATATACGATAAGTAATCGGTGTTTCATCGTCTGTATAGCTGTATAGAGTGAGTAGGTTGCAAATATACGAATAATTCTGTCTCGGTCAAGTTTCCTTCTGTTTTTTCTGTTGAAAAATGTGATATTTCAGCAGCAAACGTCGCGAAAGTCATTTTTTTCGGTGTGCAAATCGGAGGGGGGCCGTGTGTTTTGGGGTGCTTCCTTGTCGTGTGCGACAATGTCGATGGGGCACAAGTGGGGAGGCGAGGCGACGTTGGGGTGAACATTCCAGTGTCCCGGAGTGCCTCGCGCGCATAATGCGGGCTCAGCGATTTTCTTGTTTTTTGCCTTCACCTCTTCATCTTTGGGGTGTAAGGTTTTGAAATATAGCGGGTTGTGGGTGAAGGTAAAGACGGGGAATGTTCACACTGTGAGTCTGCGCGTTTTGAGAATCGATAAAAAGGAGTGAATAAGTCAAAATTTCCCCCTTGGAGTCATCGGCAGGTGAAGTGCAGAGGTGAAGGAAAATTGAGCGTTTGTGTTCACACGTAATAGGTTGAATCAGAGAAGTGTGGAAAGAGAGGTGAAGGGGTGAAGGCAAAAATGTAAACTCGCTGATGCGCGCGTATATACGCGAAGCAATTTTTTGTTTGCTTTTGTTGTGTGTGAATTTGAGTTTGTTGTGTGATTGAAAACAAGAGGAGAAACGTTCAAAATCTCTCGACTTTTCAGAGAAAGTCCTCTTGTTTTTTGCGAAAATAGACGGGTTGTTTTTCAGTTTTCCGGTGTGAGTGTCGGTCTTTCTAGGCGTTCGGAAAAGGCGAAGAAAGAGAGTGACGCGACCGGTGAAGATCGCGCAAAGGGGCGGGCGGTGAAGTGCGGAAAGCAGATGAGCGCCTTGCAGAATTTTAGCCCTTTGGGGCAAGCGCACTCTGTTTTGAAGAAGGCGGCGTGCTGTTTTTCCGAAATCTGTGAAGAGATGATTTCATCGGCGAGGAGGTGAATGCGTAATTTTTCAACTGTGTGGAAATCGCGGATTTTTGCGACCGAGAAAGGGGGTGCAAACAAATTATTTTCCCTAACTTTGCCCTTATTACACTCAACGACTTCTGTTGAAAAGAATTTAATTCGATATCGTATGATGACGAGTAAACAAGAGATCTGCGGCAACTGGTTGCAGAGATACACCAAACTGGAACTCAGTGAGTTCGGAGATTTGATATTGTTGACCAACTTCAACAATTACGTAGACATGTTTTGCGAGCAGATGAAGGTGAAGCCGGTGGGCTTCAACGCGAACATGCGTGCAGCCACGGCCGAAGGGACTACGATGATCAATTTTGGCATGGGCTCGCCCAATGCGGCGCTGATCATGGATTTGCTTTCGAGTGTCAACCCGCGTGCGGTCTTGTTCTTGGGCAAGACGGGCGGTATCTCCAACAAGACCCAACTGGGCGACTATGTGTTGCCGCTGGCGGGGATCCGCGGTGAGGGTACGTCGAACGACTATTTTCCCCCCGAGGTGCCGGCTTTGCCTGCCTTTATGTTGCAACGCGCCATTTCGACGGCCTTGCGCGATGCTTCGTTGGACTACTGGACGGGCACGGTCTACACGACCAACCGCCGCGTTTGGGAACACGACGAAGAGTTCAAGGCCTACTTGCGCCGTACACGCGCCATGGCTGTTGACATGGAGACGGCGACGCTCTTCTCCTGTGGTTTCTACAATCATATCCCGACCGGCGCACTCCTGCTGGTGAGCGACAATCCGATGACGCCCGAAGGCGTGAAGACGGAACAATCTGACAATCACGTGACTTCTAATTTCGCCGCCACACACGTGCGCATCGGCATTGAGTCGTTGCGCCTCTTGCAAGGCGACCGAAAGACGGTGCGACACTTGAAGTTCGACTGGTAATGGCCAAAAAGACGACCAACGCCGTCACGCACGAAATGATCGTGCGTGACGTGCGAGCCGGAAATGTGCGGCCGGTCTATTATCTGATGGGCGAGGAGGGATACTATATAGACCACCTTGTCGATTTTTTGGTAGACAGTCTGTTGCAACCGGAGGAACGTGATTTCAATCTGATCACGTTCTTCGGTGCCGAAACAGACATGCAGTCGGTCGTGCACGCCGCCATGGGCTTCCCGATGGGAGCCGAAAAACTGGTGGTCGTGGTGCGAGAGGCACAAAACCTCAAAGACACCTCGCCACTCGACGCTTATCTCAAATCGCTCGACTCGCCCAACGCTCAACCTACGGCGATCTTGATTTTCTGCCACATGAACGGGACGCTCGACCGCCGAAAACCTACTGCGAAGTTGGTGGAAAAGGTGGGCGTGCTCTTTGAGAGTGCCAAACTCCGAGAATGGCAGTTGTCAAAATGGGTGATGGACTACGCGAGGCGCAAAAAGATTCCGATCGAACAGCCGGCGGCCGAATTGTTGGCCGAGGATGTGGGCGCAGACCTTAGCCGATTGGCCGGAGAACTCGACAAACTCATTGTCGCTGCCAATGGAGCACCGACGGGCATTACCTTGGCGCTCGTGCAATCGCACATCGGAGTGAGCAAAGAGTTCAATATCTTCGAACTGACAGATGCGTTGGGACGAAAAGACATTGCAAAGGTCAATAGAATAGCGAACTACTTTTACAAAAATCCAAAGCAGAATCCCATCCAAATGGTGATGCCTGCCTTGTTCCGTTTCTTCTCGCAACTGATGTTAGCCTATTATGCGCCCGATAAATCGCGCAGCGGCATTGCTTCTTTTGTGGGAATTTCTGATTGGCAGGCGGAGCGAAACATCATGCCGGCCATGCAGTGTTACACGGGGCGAAAGGTGATGGAGATTATTGGTCAAATTCGCCGAATAGATGCACGGAGCAAAGGCGTCGACAATCCGGCGATTTCGTCGGAAGATTTGATGAAGGAGCTGTTCTTTTTTGTTTTGCACTGATTCGTTCCACTACAATCCGGTAGATTTATTTTTCCCCGAGTTTTCTTTTTTCAAAGAGAACTCGGTTTTTTTATTGTCGTCTTCGTCTGAGTGAGGGTGGAGGAGGCTGCACAGACGAGAGTGCAGAGCAATGTGGGCGTTTGAGGGAGCGAAATGGAATGGGAACGCACAGGGAGCTCTGCCCGATGGCTTGAGATTTGAGGGCATTTCAGGTTGGTCGAGGATAGGGAGGATGAGGAGATAATGCGGGCGTGGAAAAGCTGAGAGAAAATCTAATCAAGAATACTTTGAAAAACCATAGCGTACCACTTTTTGTTTGGAATTGTCTTGCTCTGAATGGGCTTGAAGGGACCCCATTTTGGCGTGTCGCTGATTCTTGTCCGGATTTTGGCACAAAATAGAGGCGAAAAAAACGGCGAAAGGCCGTTTGGGAGCATTGCATACTCATCTCGTCGTTTTTTTGCGAGGCCAGGTAGGGGAAACTGCATACGCCTTATATATAAGAAAGGGGGAGGGGAGTGTTTCCTTGCTTTTCTGCTCGGGAGCAGTGGTCGAAACCTTTCATAATACGCTCGCCGATACGGGGGCGAAGGGATTTGGTGTAAATTGCCCCGTTTTGGGGGAGAAATAGGAGAGGATTGGAGGTTAATAGGAGCCGTAAGGTGATGCTTTCTTTGGTTTCACGCTCCCAATCGGTTGGCTTTTCTATTTATTTGCCTCTCACTTTGTAGACTGTTTTGTTGTATTCAATCCATTGTATGACAATGTGTTGTATCAAATTCTTTGCCTTTCTGATGCGAAAAACAGCGCTTATTGGCCATGGAGGGTGGAGGAGAGTCGGTTTGTGCGATTTTCAATCGATTAGAGCTGAAATTCGCTCCAATTCTCTATGAATTGACAAAAACAAAGTGCGTGGAGGGTATGTGAGTTTTGAAATCAAAATCACCGGTGTGGTGTTGAAGTCTAAATCATACGTTCATTTATTTGGTTTTGTAGCGCTTGTTATTTTCAAATTGTAAATACAAAATTCTCCGATCCCTAAATCTAAACTTGTAAATATGTGATTTGTAATTACTGTCATATCAATTTGTAAACCAGGTTTTTTCGGGATTTTGTTGAGGTGTTGATGTCGAATATATACGTTTTTGTCTCGTATTTGGCCATTTTAATGTGTATAACTCATTGTTTTTCAGTATATATCATTTGATAATCAGGTTTTTACCTTGTTTTGTCGGAGTATTTTAATCCCCATTCTTTTCATATTTGAATTTATGAATATAGAATTGAGTAGCAATCTTAAGTACGAATGACTCTTGATGATTCATTCTTGTAAACTTATTCGAGGTATATATTTGTTGATTTTCTGCCTTCATGTTTTGGACGTATCGGTTTTTATCTCTAACTTTGTAGATGAAATCAAGGGCTATGGTTTGATCTTGTGAATTCCTAAATTCTTGGGTTCAGACTGTACCTCACTATTTTCTCCAAAGAATACAGTGGGAGTCGCCCCATCGCGAAAAAACTATCGATTTTCTTCGCGACCTTCGCAAAAATAGACTTTGATGTGGTTGCATATCCGATGAATTGAATGCATAATGGAGCTGTTGAAGGGATGAAGTGCTTTTTTCTCTCTTCAGTGACCCCTCTACGCCTGCCCTCGTTGTTGCTATTGCTGCACATCAGTTCGGTATGAACTCAAACAGATTGTCGAGTTTCCTTTTTTAGGCTGTCTTTTCTGCTCTATTTTTGTCCCTTTTCAGGGAGCTTTCTGTGAAGTTTCTCGCTTTTATCTACGCTTATTATTATGTCCTCTATGACCGACCCCGGCGATTCGATGCATCTGCGCATTAAAAAAGTAATGGATCACTATGGATTCCAGCAACAAGCCTTCGCGAACAAGTTGGGTGTTTCGCCGGCTACGATCTCCAGTATTTACAACGGACGAACGAAGCCGACGAACAACTTGGTGCAAGCCATTCATCGTGAGTTTCCGGAAATCAATACGAACTGGTTGCTTTTTGAAGAAGGAGAAATGTGCCTATCGTCCACTGTCTTTTCCCAGTCATCAGTGGAAGATGGTGTTATTCAAAATGTCGTTTCTTCTGATGCCACTGTTACCTCTCCTTTTCCTGCGAGCGGAGGAGAGATACCGATGTTTTTCGCAGACGAAACGGTGCAAACCACTCCGTCATCTCAGTCTGTTCAAGCACAAACGGTGCGACCTGCTGCTGTGCATCGCACTTCCAACAGATCCACTCCGCGTACGACGGATACTGTTTATCATAATAACGCGAATGTTTTTGACAAACAGCCTCGACGAGTTAAAGAGATTCGTGTTTTTTATGATGATGGGACGTTTGAAGTCTTTGCCCCTGCGAGTAAGTGATTACTCACGCAAAGCATCTGCTTGCTTGTGCGGAGGGAAGTATGAAACATAATGTGTTTCTACCCGTTGAGGGTAAATAGAAGTTGGTTATTCACGGGACGGTGACCCCGTGATCGTTTTTTGTTGTGGTATGAGTTTTCCGAATTTGAATTTACCCCCGGTCACTTTGCGAACGCGTCAAGGTGCGAATGGTCGGACGGCGGTGTGGGATGTGCTTCGGCGTCGTTATGTGACGCTCACTGCCGAAGAGTGGGTGCGGCAACACTTCGTGCATTATTTGATTGCGGAGTGTGGCTACCCTGCCGGTTTGTTGGCGAACGAAATCGCCCTTGATGTCGGGGGCGTGCGCCGGCGTTGCGACACGGTGCTCTTCGCTCGTGAAGGGGCACGTCCGCGGGCAATCATGGAGTACAAGGCGCCGCAGATTCCTATCACGCAGGAGGTGTTCAATCAGATACAGAGTTACAATAGTGTGCTGAAAGCCGATTACTTGATGGTGAGCAACGGGTTGCGCCATTATTGTTGCCGTATGGATTATGTGGAGAATCGGGTGGCTTTTCTAAGAGAAATTCCTCGTTTTGAGGAGTTGCTATAATATATAATGTGGCGAGCGCGTCTTGTAGAGGGGAAGGGAAGGAGCAGGGGCGCTGTTTTTGACGAATGGCTTTCATAAGAGAAATTAGATAATGTATTTTCGGGCAGAATGTTTGATTTTCTCGAAACTTCCTTCTAATTTTGTCCACGATTATTCCTCAATACAAACGCACTGAAGCCGTTCGCCGGTGGAGGCGCCAATATAGAAAACTAACAAAAGATGAACAAAGCAAAGTTTGAACGCGTGATGGGCGTTATCGGCACCGTCACCGCCGTACTGATGTATGTGTTTTACATCAACACGATCAACAATTATCTGCACGCAGCTCCCGGCACGCAGAAAGATTGGTTGCAACCCGCGATGGCTTGCGTCAACTGCTGTATCTGGGTAGCCTACGGGCTATTTAAGGAGCGCCGCGATTGGCCTGTGGCTATCGCCAATGCACCCGGTATCATCTTCGGTGGAGTGACGGCAGTCATTGCCTTGATGTAATCTCACTGCGCGCCCTTTTTATTTCCCTTTTCCTCTTCATTTCTTATGTCTGACAATCAGAAAATGCCCTCCAATTCCACCAAACAGCCCGCACGTCGCGGTTTGTTTGTCTTTTTTGCCGTCTTGGCAGTCGTTGTTGTGGCCGCAGGTGGCTATTGGCAGTATCGTCATGCCGAAGATCTTCCTGCTACATCTAACGCGGAGGATTCCGCAGTGGTGAAAAATCGAGAAGCCGGTGAGGCCTTCTTGGCCAAGAAGTCGCAAGAGCCGGGCGTACAATCGCTGGGTGGAGGATTGCTCTATCGCGTGTTGAAATCCGGTAGTGGACAGTCGCCCACCGCTTCGAGCACGGTCGTGGTGGATTACGAAGGGCGACTGATCGACGGCACCGTGTTTGACAGCAGTTATCGCCGCGGCGAATCAACAGAATTTCCCGTGAATGGTGTGATTCAAGGCTGGCAAATTGCGCTCAAAGCGATGAAGCCCGGCGACGAATGGGAAATTTATATCCCTGCCTATTTGGCTTATGGCGAAAATGGTTCGGGAAGTAACATTCCCCCCGCTTCTGCCTTGGTCTTCAAGGTCGCTTTGCACAGCGTGAAGTAATTGCATTAGATTGAAACTCTTTATTATTCTTGTCTCGCAAGCGAAATCCCAACGCAAAATGGCTTTGCTTGCGAGACCTTTTCTAACCCTTCCTGTTATGACAGCAATAGATTATGCGGAGATTGCGCTCAAGTTTTTGCTCGGTCTCCTTTCGATGGTAATGATCATCAATTTCACGGGAAAAGGTAACCTCGCCCCCACGAGTGCCATGGAACAGATTATGAATTATGTGCTTGGTGGAATCATCGGCGGTGTGATTTATAGTCGCGATTTGCACCTTTGGCAGTTTGCCATTGTGTTGTTCATCTGGTTTTCACTCGTCTATATCTTACGTCGTTTGAAGGCGCGGAGTCATTATGTACAGCGTTTGCTCGACGGAACACCCACCGTGGTGATTGTCAATGGAGAAGTGGACGTAGCTGCTTGCAAAAAGGCCAAGATCACCGCGCACGAATTGACGTTCAAGTTGCGTATGCACAACATTTTCAACATCCGCAAGGTGAAACGTGCCGTGGTGGAGCAGAATGGTCAATTGCTCGTTGTGATGGCCGGCGAGGAGAATCTGAAATACCCTTTGCTCACCGACGGATCGGTGAAAACCACGGTCTTGGAAGCCATCGATAAGGACGAAGCGTGGTTGCGCGAAGAGTTGGCGAAGATGGGCTATTCGGATCCCTCCAAACTGTTCTTGGTCGATTACTTGGGCGGGCAATTAGTCGTGACGCCCAATGCGTAAAACAGCAGAAGCGAGCGCTCAATCTGACGTAAATCGATTTTTTTCTTTGAGTTTTATCATAAAAAAACGATGGTTGCTTGGTCGAAAGAGCAGAATCCTCTATATTTGCAGCAACCAATTTCAAATTCAGATTTCAATGGTTCATTTCGTAAGCGCAAATCGTTGGTGGCACAGCTCAGGATTTTTAATCGTGGGTTGACATCTCGTGTACGTTTATCGAATACCATAAAGAGTATAAGAGACCTGTCGTGACTCACGGCAGGTCTCTTTTTTGTGTTTCCCTCCCCCCTCGCGCCGTTTCACGACAGGTATGCCCGCAAGGCGTGTGCCGGAAGCCCGAAAGATGCCCGTTTGCAGGCTGCGGTACAGCATCTTCCAAGGTGCAAAGTGAAGTACCGGCATGCGAGCGGCGCGAAAACATCAACTGCGCGAACCTTCTCCCGCCTGTGTGCCGCGGATGTCCACACAGAGCGAAGTCCCTGACCGTGCTCTCGGCGCGAAACAGTTCTAATATCAACATGATTCATCAATACGAGCGCATTTCGGTCGCTCCCTTCAACATTTCCGACTTATGAATCCGTATCAAATAGATCAAAATGGTTTTTACGGCGCGTTTGGCGGCGCCTATGTTCCCGAACAGCTCCATGCCGTATTGCAAGAATTGCAGTCGCAATATCGCGACATCATCGAAAGTCCCGCATTTCAGCGAGAGTTTCACACCTTGTTGCGCGATTACGTCGGTCGCCCAAGTCCTTTGTATCACGCCCGCCGCTTGAGCGAAAAATACGGGTGCAAACTCTACCTCAAGCGCGAAGATCTCAACCACACCGGTGCGCATAAAATCAACAATGCCCTCGGGCAGATTCTCATCGCCCGCCACATGGGCAAGCGACGCATCGTGGCCGAGACCGGAGCCGGCCAGCACGGTGTGGCCACCGCCACGGCTTGTGCCTTGATGGGCATGGAGTGCATCGTCTTTATGGGAGCACTCGACATCGAACGCCAGCGCGTCAACGTCGAACGCATGCGCATGCTCGGTGCAGAAGTCCGTGCCGCGCAGTCCGGCAGCCAAACCCTCACCGACGCAGTGAACGAAGCCTTGGCCTATTGGAGCGCCTCTGCCGACGACACCTTCTATCTCCTCGGTTCGGCCGTCGGCCCGCATCCCTATCCCGACATGGTGGCGCGTTTGCAAAGCGTGATCAGTGCCGAGATCAAAGCGCAGTTGCTCGAAAAAGAGGGCCGCGACTACCCCGACCGCCTCATTGCCTGCATCGGCGGTGGCTCCAATGCCGCCGGCACAATCTATCACTATTTGAACGACGAGCGCGTGGGCATTGTTCTCGCAGAAGCCGGTGGCGAAGGCGCACAAACCGGCAAAACCGCCGCCACCCTCACTGTCGGCACCCCCGATGTGCTCCACGGCAGCCACACCCTCGTGATCAAAGATGCGCAAGGCGAAGTGGCCGAACCCTATTCCATTTCCGCCGGTTTGGACTATCCCGGCATCGGCCCTCTCTTTGCCCATCTCATCACCGAAGGGCGCGTGCAAGTCGAGGCCATCACCGACCGCGAAGCACTCACGGCGGCCTTCGAACTCTCGCGTGCCGAAGGCATCATCCCCGCGCTCGAAAGCAGTCATGCGCTGGCCGTCCTCTCCAAACTCACGTTCCGTCCCGATGAAGTCGTGGTACTCACCGTGAGCGGCCGCGGTGACAAGGATCTCGAAACCTATTTGTCGCACAAAGCCGACATCTTGGGCGAATGAGTGCAGCGGCATTGAAAAACGAGGCCTCGGTCGTTCCATCATCGCGGGCGCGTCGTGCGGCGCGCGAGGTGTTGATCGTCGACTGTCACGACTCCTTTGTCTACAATTTGGTGCAACTCGTGCGCGAGTGCGGCGCCGTGCCCCATTTGGTATCGTGCGACGAAGTGGAAGTCGAGCTCGTCGATCACTATGACCGTGTCTTGTTGTCGCCCGGCCCGGGACTTCCCCGCGAAGCCGGTCGCTTGCTCGACGTCGTGCGGAGGGCTTCGGGGCGTGTTCCCGTGCTCGGCGTGTGTCTTGGCCTGCAAGCCGTGGCCGAAGTCTTCGGCGGACGCTTGCGCCAACTCGCAGAAGTGTACCACGGCATCGCTTCCCCGTGCCACATCACGGCCGACGACGCACTTTTCTCCGGCTTGGAAAATCCCTTTGTCGTGGGGCGCTATCATTCGTGGGTGGTCGATCGCATCGGTCTGCCCGCTTGTTTGGAAATCACCGCCTTGTCGCCCGACGGAGAAATCATGGCTTTGCGCCATCGCACGTTGGATGTGCGCGGCGTGCAGTTTCATCCCGAGAGCATCTTGACGCCGAGCGGTCGCCACCTCTTGGAGAATTGGTTGCGAGCGGGCGAAATTTCTGTGTCTGTCGGCAGCGAGTGAGTCGCTGTGCGGCAACGCCTGCCGGTGCGCCGGCGCTTTTCATCGAAATGCCGTGTCGATCTCCCTACTACAGGGCGGCCGACACGGCATTTTGCGTGGAGTTTTCGCGCAAGCGTGTGCGCCTCGCATTTTTTTCGTATTTTCGTACTCTCATTTCAGCGGTGTTTTTCATCGCCTCCATCCACCATCTTTTATGAAATACCTCATTGTTTCCGACATACACGGCTCGATCACTGCGCTTGATGCCGTTTTGGCGCACTATGAGCAGATGGGTTGCGACATGCTCCTCTTGCTCGGCGATTTGCTCAACTACGGCCCTCGCAACGGCCTCGCCCCCGGCCTCGATGCCCCCGGCGTGGCGGCGCGACTCAACGCCATGGCCGATCACATCGTGTGTGTGCGCGGCAATTGCGACAGCGAAGTCGACCAAATGCTCCTCGATTTCTCCATCACCGAGACCTGCGCACATCTCATCGACAACGGCCGCCACATCGTTCTCACCCATGGTCACGTCTACGGGGAGAAATGCCCGCCGCGCGGCCGCATCGACCTCTTGTGCCAAGGGCACACGCACCTGCCCCACATCACCCGTCACCCTGACGGCACAGCCGCGCTCAACACCGGCAGCCCCACCTTTCCCAAAGGCGGAAATCCACCCACTTTTGCCACCTACGACGACGGTCTCGTGAGCCTTTGGCAGCTCGACGGCACCTTGCTCGACAGTTATCAACTCCCCAACGCCTAATGTCACAGACTCTCACTTCCCCCTTCCGTCTCATCGCCTTAGATCTCGACGGCACGCTCACCAATTCCGACAAGGTCATCACGCCCCGCACCTTCGATGTGCTGATGCGCGCCCAAGCCGCCGGCGTGCGCCTCGTCCTCTGTTCCGGGCGTCCCACCTATGGCATCGCCGCCCTCGCCCGACAGCTGAAACTCGAAGAGAACGGCGGTTTTGTCCTCTCGTGCAACGGTGCCAACATCATCGATTGGACCACCGGCGACCTCCTTTTCCGTCAACCCCTTGAGGCGCATTTCGTGCCCCGGTTGTTGGAGTTTGCCGATGCCCACGGCTTGCCGTTACTCACCTATCGTGGCGACTGCATCCTCGCCACGCGCAACGATTCTGTCTATCTCGACGAAGAAGCGCGCATCAACCAAATGCCCGTTGAGGTGGTGACCGATTTCATTGCCGAGGCTTCGCGTCTCGAAGGCGGTGCGCCCAAGTGTTTGATCCCCGGCGATCCCGAATTATTGATCGCATTGGAGGAAAAGATGAAGGCCTTCTTCGGCGATGCGCTCTCCATTTCGCGTTCCGCCCCCTTCTTCCTCGAAATCATGGCGCCCGGTGTGGGCAAAGACCACTCCTTGGCGCGCTTGTTGGCGCAACTCGATTTGACGCGCGAGCAACTCATCGCGTTCGGCGACGGTTTCAACGACCTCACCATGTTGCGTTTCGCCGGCATGGGCGTGGCGATGGCCAATGCCGCCGATGAAGTGAAGGCCGTGGCCGATTTCGTCACGCTGTCCAACGACGAAGACGGCGTTGCCCATGCTGTCGAGAAGTGGGTGCTCAACGCTTAACGGCGCGTTCTGCAACTTCCCGCCCGTCTGTCCGCTAAGCGACAGAAAAAGGCGCAAAAGAAAAGCGTTTCGCCGCTCGTTGTCGAGTGGCGAAACGCTTTTTTGTGTACTTCCGGTGGAGTGGTGGCGAAAAACGGACTTGTTTTCGCGAAAAGTCGGGAAGAAATGCGCGAAAGCCCCCTTGTTTTTTCGGTAAGTCGGCTGCTTTTTTGCCTTTGTAGTATGGGGAATGCGAGCTTGTGGAGGAAAGTTGAGGTGAAATGCGCGCCGCCTGCCTGAATCGTGTGGTGGCGTAGGCGCATCCCGTGAAGGAGTAGTTGCACGGCGACTCAAAGCCACTCGCGCAGCTCGTCGAGGCGGTGCACCTCGCGGGTGGGTGTCGCGGGGGCGGTGAAACTTTCGGGGTGGCGGTTGAAAAAGGCCGTGTCCAGCCCCACATTCATCGCGCCGACGATGTCGGTCGAGAAGTTGTCGCCGATCATCAGCGTGTGGGCGCGGTCGGCTTTCGTCTGCGCGAAGGCGAAATCGAAAAATTGCGCCGAGGGTTTGTTCGCCCTGGCCTCATCGCTCAGCACCACCGTGTCGAAATGATGGCGCATGCCCGCCGCTTCGATTTTGCGGTGCTGCACTTCGGCGAAACCATTGCTGCAAATGTGCAGGCGGTAGCCGCGTGTGCGCAGATGGTCGAGCAGATCGTGCGCGCCGTCCACCACGCCGGGCTTCGTGCTGCAGAGTTCGAGAAAGGTGTCGCTCATTTTCAGGCAATAGTTCGTCGACGTGTCGCAACTGTCGCCCTCGGCAAGCGGCAGACGGAAGCGTTCGACGATGAGGGTGTCGCGATCGATTTCGCCGTGCGAGTATTGCATCCAAAGCGCTTCGTTGGTGCTCCAAAAGGACTGCGAGAAGGTGTCGAAGGAGGGAAAATGCTGCTCCAAACGGAAGTGATCGAAGAGTTCGCGCAGCGCCAACGACGAGTTACCGCGGGTATCGTAGAGCGTGTCGTCGAAGTCGATGAAAAGATCGGTGTAAGGAAGGGAGGGAGTCATGCCGAAATGAGAAAAAGGGGAAAGAGGGAGAACAGAAAGTGGGCGACCTCGGCGAAGGAGGACGCGGTGTGTGCGCATGCCGCGCTGCGGTTCAGTCGAAAAGCAGGCGATAGTGTTCGGCTTTCTTTTCGAGTGCCAGCGGATAGGCGCGCGACGATGAGGGCATACGCCAAAACTCGATGTCGCGACCCAGACTGTGGGTGTCGCTCGGGCACAGCACGAACGTGCCGATTTTGGGGAGTTGCTTCACGTTGAGGGTTTCGCAGAGCACTTTGCCGGCCAGTCCGCCCGTGGTGACGATGCGTTTGCACTTGGGCATGGGGGCCAGGAGCGAGGCGATGTCGGTGGGTTCGACCACCTCGAGGAAGGCGTCGGCGGCGTTGCCTTTCAGTCGGCGCACTCGGCGCGCGGTGTCGAAAAAGGCCAGGCCGTGCTCGGCCGAGAAGGCGCGAATGGCGGCTTCGTCAAAGCGTTTTTCGCCGTCGACCACGAAATGCTGGCGGTCGTCGAAGAAGAGGTGGCCCATGATGCGCCAAAAGTCGTTGATGAAATTGGGGTAATAGAAGTGCATGCACCAACGGTTGGCCGTCGGGGGGAAACTACCGAGAAAGAGCATGCGGCCGTTGGGCGGCAGGAAGGGCGAAAAGGGGTGCGACTCGATGGGCAGTTCGTTGGCTTCGGCGAGCGATTCGGGAGAAGCGGTGGGCGGCGTGGCGGTCGGGGACGGGGTAGAGGAGGACATGGAGGAGGAAAAAGTGGCGGTGGGGCAAAGGGAATTAAAAGCGGTGCACGGTGTGGCGGCAATGGGCTTACCACGCGTGGCGGTCGAGGAATTGGCGCACGCGGCGCTCGTATTCTTCGGGGTGGTCGATGTAGCTCATGGCGTGCGCCGAGTGGGGCGCGATCCACAGGGCTTTGATGCCCGGTTTGGCGGCATAGAGCGGGTGCACCATGGCGGTAGGCACAAAGTGGTCGTTGCCGCCGTGGATGAAGAGCATCGGTTTCCGGCAGCGGCGCACGGCTTCGAGTGCCGAGGCCTCGTCGAACGACCAACCGTAGCGCCATTTGCACAAAGCGGAGGTGCTGGGAATGATGGGGAAGGCCGGCAGACCGTAGCGCACGCGGAGTTCGGAGGCAAAGATGTCGCGCACGGAGGTGTAGCCGCAGTCTTCGACGAAGGCGCGCAGGTAATTGGGCTGTCCGTCGGTGCCGCTGAGCATCATCGTGCTGGCTGCGCCCATGGAGATGCCGTGCACCACGAGACGGAGGCTGTCGGGCGAGAGACGGAAGAGGCGCGGGGCGAGCTTCGCCCAGCGGAGCACGTCGAGGCGGTCGTTCCATCCCATGCCGATGTGGGTGCCGGGCGTGCGGCCGTGGTAGCGCAGATCGGGCAAGAGGAGGTGGGCGTTCATCGAGCGGGCATACATGCGCCCGATGTGGTACATGCGTCCCGCGGCATCGCCGTAGCCGTGTACCAGCAGGGCAACTCTCTGCGTGGGACGGGCGGAGCGCACGTAGCGGGCGTGCAGGGGCGTGCCGTCGGGGGCGATGATCGTGGTGTCGCGCAGGGCTTGGGCACGATCGAGGCTGTCGAGCCACGGCCGCAGGGCGGGAACGTAGCGAATCATGGTGTCGCGCGTCGTGGACTCGCGGCGATATGGGCTCGGCTCGGGACAAATGGCGGTGCGGAGCATGAATTCGGCCGTGCCGTAGAGGGCAAGGAGCAGACCGACGAGCAGAGCGAGGAGGGAGTGACGGTAAGGGCGGAGGCGCATGGGCGAGGCGGGAATGGAGCGGAGCGGAAAAAGAGGGGATGTACCTATACGTGAACTCCCTCTCCCGAAATTGCTTTCAAGAGAGGGAGTTTTATTGTGGCTTGTGCGGCTGCGCCATGGCGCTTACCGCCGACAAAGCTGCTTATTTCTTCAGCTTGAGGTCGTAGTTCATGCCGGAAGCGGCGGGAGTGAGCGTGCTGTCACCAACGAGGCTGAGCGTGCTGTCGTTCTTCTGGAGGAAGTAACGAACGTCGTCCTGAGCTACCGTGAGCTTGAAGCCCTTGGCGTCCTTGCTCTGAACGGCTTCGAACTTACCGCTGAAGTTTTGCGTAGCGTTGTCCTTCGTGTTCTGTTCGCTGAGCGAGAAACCGTTCGTGCTGTCCTGAGCGAGTGCAAGACGAGTGTTGAACGTAGCGTCGCCGCCGGGGAGTTGGCCTTCGAATACGAGCGAGTCAGCAGCTGCTACTGCGCTATCGCCACCCTTGGCAGCGTCAGAAGTTTGACCTTTTTGGCCGCAAGCCACCATCAGTGCGCTTGCTGCAACGAGAAAGAGAATCTTTTTCATTTTGAATGTGGAATGAGTTGTTTGTTTCGGGGGCAAAGTTATGTATTTCCCCCATGCAGCAAATAGGAGTGGGGATAAAAAGTTGCAAAACATGGCCAAGTAGGTCGTTTTCGGCGGTTTGATGTGGCAATTTTACGGGTTTGAGGGAAAAAACGAGTTGTCGGGCGTTGGGCGTCCCGAGATTTATTCGCAATTTTGCCGAACGCCTTTTTCGAATCGCGCCCTATTCTTGTGCGCAATGTAGCACTTTTTGTGCAGGCGCGGTGACGTTTGGACTTGCCGAAGCCACGGGCACTTTGAGGTGCGCGACGAAGGGGTGGGAAACGCTTAATAAAATACAGCCCTATGCAAAATATCGGAGTTTTTCTCTCTTCGCGCAGTGACGTTTCGGCCGCCTATCACGAAGCGGCTCGGCAAGTGGGACAATGGATCGGCGAAACGCGGCGCACCTTGCTCTACGGCGGATCAAAACTGGGACTCATGGAGGTGCTGGCGCGGGCGGCCAAGGAAGCGGGCGCCCGGGTGTTCGGCATCGTGCCGCAGTTTGTGGTGGATCGCAACCACGTGAGCGAACTGCTCGACGTGGAAATCCGCACGGCGGCGCTGAGTGACCGCAAAATGGTGATCATCGACCGCAGCGATGTGTTGGTGGCGCTGCCCGGCGGAGTCGGCACGCTCGACGAAGTCTTCACCTTGTTGGCCGGTCGCACGGCGAGCGAAACAAACAAGCGCGTGATTCTCTACGATGTGGACGGTTGCTGGCAACCGCTCATCGATTTGCTCGATCGACTGGTGGAGGCCGGACTGTACAGCGCCGATGAGCGCCAAAAGGTGGGCGTGGCCACCAACATTGATGAGCTTGATGCGCTTTGTCGTTGAGCAGCGGCTGTCGCTCCTATATATATAATGAGTGCGCACACTATGTATAATGTGTGCGCTCCTACTTCATCTTTACTTTTTCACGGCATGACGCATCCCTTCTCTCGGACATTGTTGGATTGGTACGCCACGCACGGACGCGAGTTGCCGTGGCGCGAAACAACTGATCCTTATCGCATTTGGATCTCGGAAATCATTCTCCAACAGACGCGCGTGGCGCAGGGCTATGACTACTATTTGCGCTTCATCGAGCGCTTCCCCACGGTCGAAGTGCTGGCCGCCGCAACGGAAGACGAGGTGTTGCACCGCTGGGAGGGGCTGGGCTACTACTCGCGGGCACGCAATCTGCATGCGGCGGCACAACAGATTGTGGCGCAGGGCGGATTTCCGCGCGATTATGCCGGCGTGCGGGCGCTGAAAGGTGTGGGCGACTACACGGCGGCGGCCATCTGTTCGTTTGCCTACGGCCTGTCCACGGCGGTGGTGGACGGGAATGTCTATCGCGTGTTGGCGCGTTATTTTGCCATCGACACGCCCATCGACGCGGCGGCCGGCAAGAAGGAGTTTGCGCAACTGGCCGATTCATTGATGGTGCCCTCGCGCGCGGCGGACTACAACCAAGCGATCATGGACTTCGGGGCGGTGCAGTGCACACCGCGAGCGCCGCGCTGCTTGATTTGTCCGTTGGTCGAAACCTGTGCCGCCCGACAAACGGGACAGGTGGAGGACTATCCGGTGAAGAGCAAGAAGGTGGCCGTCACGCACCGCTATTTTACCTATATTCTGCTCGTGGACACGTCGGAAGCCGAACCGGCGCTGCTGATCCGTCGCCGACCGGCAGGCGATATTTGGCAGGGATTGTACGAACCGCTGCTCATCGAAACGACCGCTCCGCTGACGAGTGAAGAGGTGGCGGCGCATCCCGAGTGGAAAGCTCGGGGCGTCGACGGCGCGCCGCTCGACTGCTTAGTGCGCGATCTCAAACACGAACTCACGCATCGGCGGTTGCACGTCGATGCCTATGTGGTGCGCGCCGAGATGCCGCCGTCTGAGGCTTGGCTGCGGGTGCCGCTCTCGCAGTTGGCGGACTATGCTTTCCCCAAGGTAGTGAACATCCTATGCGAACGCGCCTTCACTCCGTCGTCGGAATGAAGGCGCGCGTTTTTTTCTCCGGGAAAAAGAAGGCTAAGCCTGCATGCGCAGATAAGTTTGGCCGAAGGCGGTGACAGTACCGTTCTCGCGGAAACCGCCCGCCGTGTAGAGTCGGCGTGCAGCGGGGTTGTCGGGGTCGACCAGCAGGGTGGGGCGAAGTCCTAACTCAGCGGCTTGCGCCACGGCTTGGGCAAGGAGGGCGGCGCCCACGCCTTTTCCGCGCAGGGTGGGGGCAATGGCGAGCGAATCGATGTAGTATTCGCCGGCCACGGTCTCATCTTCCATGCTCTCGACGTCCATGCCGGCAAAGGCCGGCAGGAGGGCGAAGGTGCGGGTGCGCAGGGAGTGATAGTTGGCGCCGTCGTAGGCCAAAATGAGGCCGACGGGGTCGTCGCCGATCTTGGCCAAAAGGGCGTGCTTGTAGCTGTAGAGCACATCTTCGCGGCGGCATACGGCGGTGAGTTCGTCCCAGGCTTGGCGTTGTTCGGCACGGAGCGGTTCGTCGTACATGTGCCAGTGCAGGGCTTCGAGCACGTGGCGCGCCACAAAGCGCGCGTCGTCGGGAGTGGCGGGAGAGAAGTGAAGGGATAGCATGATGAAAAAATAATTTCTTTGCGGCGAAGTTACACGAAACCTGCCGCCTAACAAAAGAAACGCGGAGATTCGCCGAATTTTTCGCTTTCCGAAGACGAAAAAGACCACAGCGGAAGCGAAAAATAAGGGAAGGGAAAGCCGAAAAAACTTAATATAGAACTTTTATCTCTCAAAAACTTGGATTGTCGTTTGCGATATATGGAGCTTTTTTCTACCTTTGCAAACAGATAACCGAACCTCGGTGCTGAACAGCCCTCTTTCGGACACATAGACAACAATAAATTCTTAAAACGCGCAACGTATGGCAATGGTATCGAACTGTCCGCTCCCGCCCCAAGAGGCGTCGACGCTGAACCTAAGCCCCCACTTTGCACAAAAGCGACAAACTATGGCTACGGTATATGATTTCAAACTTACCGACAAAAAAGGTAACGAAGTAAGCCTCTCAGGCTATAAGGGCAAAGTGCTGCTCATCGTGAACACGGCGACCGAGTGTGGTTTCACCCCCCAGTATGACGAGCTGGAAGCGCTCTACAAGGCACATCGTGCACAGGGATTGGAGATCCTCGACGTTCCCTGCAACCAATTCGGTGGTCAAGCTCCCGGCACAGATGAAGAAATTCACGAATTCTGCACGATGAAGTTTGGCGTGGAATTTCCCCAATTCAAGAAGTCGGAGGTTAACGGTGAAGGCGAATTGCCTCTCTACACCTTCCTCAAGCAGCAGAAAGGTTTCGCCGGTTTCGATGCCGCTCACAAATTGACACCCATTCTCGAGGGCATGTTCGACAAGGCAAACCCCGATTGGCGCAAGAGCGACGACATCAAGTGGAATTTCACCAAATTCCTCGTGGATCGTGAAGGAAACGTGGTGGCTCGCTTCGAACCTACTCATGATATCAAAGACATCGAGCAGCAAATCGAAAAGCTCTTCTAAGCTGAGAATCAAACACTAAACTCCTAACGTATGACCGACCGGCGGTGCGTGATGCATTGCCTGTCGGTTATTGTGCGCTTAGGGAAAAATGACGAACATGGACTACGAAAAATTGAAACTCGACAAGCAGCTTTGCTTTCGGCTGTATGCCGCGAGCCGCCTCATCACGCAGGCTTATCGTCCGTATTTGGACAAGCTCGGCGTGACCTATCCGCAATATCTGGTGCTGATGGTGCTCTGGGAAACGGATGAACTGCCGGTCAACGACATCGCTAAGCGCTTGGCATTGGAAACCAATACGGTGACGCCGCTCATTCAGCGCATGGAGCGCGAGGGGATCGTCAACCGCACAAAAGGAAAGGTGGATACGCGCCAAACCATCGTGAGCCTGACGGCGCACGGTAAGGAATTGCGCGAGCAATCGGTGGGGATTCCCGACTGTATGCTCGATATTCTTTGCGGACACGGAGTGCAGGAGAATTCGATTTCTGAGATTCTTCCGTTGCTTGACGAACTGATCGATAGTCTCAAGAAGCGCGAAAAAGCAAGCTGAACAAGGCTTGTTTTTGGCGATTGATCTTTCGGCTGCTTGGTCGAATCGGATCTCACTGCGCGACACGCTGAGTGCCGCGCAGTGTTTTTTGTGTTACCGAATGGAGCCGGAGCTTTAGTTGAGGGGCTATATAGGAGGTGTTGACATGGAAAAAGAGTCGGGCACGACGACTCTACCTTTGGTGTCGAGCTTTTTTTGATGCGACGAAAAAAAATCAAGACGCGGAGGGCGTAGAATCAAAAGTTGTTTATAACTTTGCGAGAGGAACTCACCTTTTATTTATGTCTATCCCCCATGACGACTGAAATAAATCTGCGCGAGCCACTCAAGAAATACTTCGGTTTTGAGTGCTTCAAAGACAATCAGGAAGCCATCATCCGCACCTTGCTTTCAGGGCAGGACGTGTTTGTGTTGATGCCCACAGGCGGCGGCAAATCACTTTGCTACCAGTTGCCTGCACTGCTCATGGATGGGGTGGCTATCGTGGTCTCGCCGTTGATCGCCTTGATGAAAAATCAGGTCGACGCGATGAGACAGACGGGTGAGGACAACCGTGTGGCACATTTCATCAATTCGTCGTTGCCCAAAGCGACGATCGAAGCGGTGAAGGCCGACATCCTAAACGGACACACTAAACTACTCTATGTAGCTCCCGAGCAACTGACTAAGGAAGACAACATCGCTTTCTTACAATCAGTCAAGATCTCGTTCTATGCCATCGACGAAGCGCACTGTATCTCGGAATGGGGGCATGATTTCCGGCCTGAATATCGGAAAATTCGCCCGCTCATCAACAGGATCAGTCCCGCTCCCGTGATTGCACTCACGGCAACGGCGACGGCCAAGGTGCGCACAGACATTAAGAAGAGTCTCGGCATGACGAATGCTGTGGAGTTCAAAAGCTCGTTCAATCGCCCGAATCTTTACTACGAAGTACGTCCTAAAAGCGAAAAAGTGGATTATGACGTGATTCGTTTCATCAAGAGCCGACCGGGAGTGAGCGGCATCATCTATTGTCTTTCGCGCAAACGCGTGGAAGAACTTACCCGCATTTTGCTTGCCAATGATATCAAGGCCAGTGCTTATCACGCCGGTCTGGATGCCCAAGTGCGCTCCGACACGCAAGATGCGTTCTTGAAAGAAAATATTGACGTGATCGTGGCTACCATTGCCTTTGGCATGGGGATTGACAAGCCCGACGTTAGATTCGTTATTCATTACGATATTCCCAAAAGTCTCGAAGGATACTACCAAGAGACGGGACGCGCCGGACGAGACGGCGGTGAAGGCTTGTGCGTTGCGTTCTATTCGCACAAAGACTTGCAGAAGCTCGAAAAGTTCATGGAAGGTAAACCCGTGAGCGAGCAGGACATCGGTCGACAATTACTGAAGGAGACCGCGGCCTATGCTGAGTCGGCCGTATGCCGCCGGAGGCTCTTGCTGCACTATTTCGGAGAACAGTATGAGCCGGACAATTGTGGCAACTGTGACAACTGTAAAAACCCAAAGAAACAAGTGGAAGGAAAAGATCACTTATGTAAGGTCATCGAGACGGTTCTCGAAACGAAGGAGAACTTCCGCGATGACTATATTAAAGATGTATTGATGGGTAACGCCACCGAGGAGGTGGTGGCTCATCGTCATGATGAATTGGAATGCTTTGGCATCGCCGAAGATGTGGAAGACGACCGCGTGTGGAACGCCGTCATTAAACAAGCGCTCATTGCCAACTATCTGAGCAAAGACGTCGACAATTATGGCGTATTGAAGGTAACTCCTGCCGGAAAGAAGTTTTTCAAGAAGCCCGAAAGCTTCCCTGTGGTCGAAGATAACGATTTCGACGACGAAGCCATCGCAGGGGCTGCCTTGCAACAGAGCGGAGCCGCAGCGGCACTTGACCCGCAGTTGTATCGCCATCTCAAAGACCTTCGCAAAAACATGGCGAAGGAGTTGGACGTTCCGCCCTATGTGATCTTTCAAGACACTTCTCTCGAAGCCATGGCTTCAACATATCCGCAAACCGTCGAGGAACTTCAAAATATTCCCGGAGTCGGTTCGGGAAAGGCCAAACGCTACGGCAGCCGCTTTTGCGAACTCATCCGTCGCCACTGCGAGGACAACGATATTGAGCGCCCCGAAGAATTTCGCTTCCGCACGGTTCCGAAGAAATCGCAACTCAAAGTCGATATTATTCGCGCCATTGACCGCAAAATTCCGCTTGACGAACTCGCCAAATCCAAAGGACTCGACTTTGCAGACCTGCTTGATCATATCGATGCGATTGTTTACAGCGGAACTAAGATTAATATCGATTATTTCTTAGACGATATCATGGACGAAGACAGTATCGCCGACATCTTCGACTATTTCCGCGAGAGCGATACGGACTGTCTTGACAGTGCGTACGACGAACTCGGCGATGATTATACCGAAGACGAGATTCGCTTGGTGCGGATCAAGTTCCTCTCCGAAATGGCCAACTAACAATCCTACCCAATATGTCCACCACTCCCGAAGAAATTCAAGACAAAAAGGAAACGCTCAACTTTATCGAGCAAATCGTGAAAGATGATCTCGCCGCCGGCAAGAACGGTGGCCGCCTTCAAACGCGTTTCCCGCCCGAGCCCAACGGCTACCTTCACATCGGACACGCCAAAGCCATCGCCCTGGACTTCGGAGTGGCGCAAAAGTTCGGCGGCGTCTGCAATCTCCGTATGGATGACACCAATCCGCAGAAGGAAGATCACGAATATGTGGAAGCCATCAAGCGAGATATTGAGTGGTTGGGCTATCATTGGGGAGAAATCCTCTATGCCTCTGATTATTTCGAGGATCTTTGGGAGTTTGCGGTGGCTTTGATCAAACAGGGTCGCGCTTATGTCGACGAACAAAGCAGTGAAGAGATCGCCGCTCAGAAGGGCACGCCCACACGTCCCGGTACCCCTAGCCCTTACCGCGACCGTCCGGTGGAAGAGTCCTTGCGTCTGTTTGAAGAAATGAACAGTGGACGCATCGAACCCGGTAAAATGGTGCTTCGTGCCAAGATCGATATGGCGAGCGACAACATGCACTTCCGCGATCCCATCATGTACCGCGTGCTCAACATGCCCCACATTCGCACCGGCAATAAGTGGAACGCCTATCCCATGTATGACTTCACACACGGGCAGAGCGACTATCTCGAAGGCGTGACGCACTCCATTTGTACGCTCGAATTTGTTCCCCACCGTCCGCTTTACGACCTCTTTGTAGACTGGTATAAGGAAACGCGTGGGGAGGATCTTTCGGATAATCGTCCCCGTCAGTTTGAGTTCAACAAACTTAATCTCAACTACACGCTGATGTCAAAGCGAAATCTCTTGATTTTGACGAAAGAAGGCGTGGTCAACGGTTGGGATGATCCCCGTATGCCGACCATTTGTGGTATCCGTCGCCGCGGTTACAGCCCTGAAAGCCTCCGCAAGTTCATCGATAAGATCGGTTACACCACCTTCGATGCACTCAACGATGTGAAGTTGCTCGAAAGCGCTGTGCGTGCCGACCTCAACGAACGTGCCACTCGTGTTTCGGCCGTTCTCGATCCCGTGAAACTCGTCATCACGAACTATCCCGAAGGGCAGGTTGAAGAACTCGAAGTGGTGAACAATCCCGAACGCCCCGAAGAAGGAACGCACACCATTGAGTTCAGCCGCGAACTGTGGATCGAGCGTGCCGACTTCAAGGAAGAAGCTGATAAAAAGTTCTTCCGTATGACGCCGGACAAGGAGACTCGTCTCAAAGGCGCCTACATTGTCAACTGCACCGGCTTCAAGAAAAACGAAGAAACCGGACTCGTTGAAGAAATCTACTGTACCTACGATCCCACCTCCAAGGCGGGTACCGAAGGTGCCAACCGCAAAGTCAAAGGCACGATTCACTGGGTAAGTTGCGCTCATTGCCTGCCCGCCGAGGTGCGCAACTACGCTTGTTTGTGGACTTGCGAGAATCCGCGCGACGCGATCAAGCAATACGAAGACGAAAACGGCGTGCGCGGCATCGATGCCATGCGCCCCTTCCTCAATCCCGACAGTATTCGCATCAACCACAACGCCTATGTGGAGAAATATGTGCAGACCCTTCAGCCGCTCCACTATTTGCAGTTCACCCGCACGGGCTATTACAACATCGACCCCGATTCCACGCCCGAGCATTTGATCTTCAACAGCACCGTTTCGCTCAAAGAAGACAAACACAAATAAAAGATCCGCGCACGTTCCTGTTGCCAAGACCGAACCCGCCCATTCACTGCGGGAATCGCGCAACAATCATGTCAGCGAGCGCACAATTTGCCCACCTATGAAGCGAGAACCCTCAGATCTCAAAGCCCTGGTGAGCGAGTACGAACAAAAAATGTCAGGGGCGTCCGTTCCTTTGTGGATGGACGCCCCTGAACTTTTGGATATACTCGACTACTACGAGCAGAACAACCAATACTTCGAGGCCGAAACCTGCATCCGCCTTGCCCTTCGTCTGCACCCCGATGATCCGGAAGTGCAGATTCGTCGTGCCTATCGGTTCAAAAACGAAGGCCGTTGGGCGGAAGCCGATGAAGTCGTGCGCAAAATGTCCGATCAGCAGCACCTCGATGTTCAGTTCTACTACGCCGAACGCGCCCTCAGTCGCATGGAATTCGACGCGGCCGACACCATTTATGAAAAAGTATTGGCCGATGAAACCGATCTCGACACGCGTTTGCAGGCCGAAGAAGGCGAAACACCGATGGGCGTCAACGACCTTTTGCTCGAAATCGGCGAACTCTTTTTGGATTATGGTCACCCGGCCTATGCGCGAAAGTACCTGTCGCGCATTCCCGAGCAAGCAACCGAGTTTCCGCGTGCGCAATTGCTGCAAGGCGAAGTCTTGGCGCAATGGGGCGCCCACGAACCTGCACGCGAAATGGCCGAGAAAGTGCTCGACGCCGACCCGTATAATCTCGATGCTTGGCTCTTTTTGGCCGATATTTCCAACGAACAAAAGCAATTTGAGAAGTGTGTTGAGGCCGCCGACTTCGCCATTGCCATCGAACCGCAGAACGAAAAAGCCCTCCGTTTCAAGGCCATTGGCGAATTGGGGCTGGAGCATTGGGACGAAGTGCTCAAAGTCTATGAGACCTATCACGCCCTCTTCCCCAATGATTACAGCATGGCGCTCTCGGCCGGCGAAATTCTCGTCAATCGCCGCGAGTTTGTGCAAGCCCGCGAGGCGCTCGAAGTCGCCGCACAGAATTGTCCGAACGAGCACCCCGACAAAATACGCATTGCCGGCGACATTGCCCTTACCTATGCGGCAGAAGGCGACATGCGCACCGCCTATACCATGTTGGCCTCCACCGCTTCGCTCGGAGTGGAGCAAGCCGAAATTCATTTGCGCACCTTCGAACTCGCTGTCGCCCACCGCCAACCCGACTTCGCGGCCGATATTGTCGCGCACATGGTGCAGATGTACGGCTTCACCCCCGAGACGCGTCGCCGCATTGCCCATGCCCTTTGCGAAAACGATTGTTTCGACGATCCCGGCTCCGGCGGCATTTGGTTTGCATTTTTCAGGTCGCGCCCCGAAGATTCCGCGCCGGCCTCGCCTTACATCGCCTATGCTGCTCGGCGGTTGAAGCAAGGCGCGTTCTATCTTCACTGGTTGGAAATTGCTTTGCGCGAAGAACCACAACTCACGCGCCAAATTTTCACCCAAGTCTATCCTTTTGCCTCCCCCGACGCGCTGCTCGACAGTGCACGCGGTGAGTTTCCCGATGAGGCTTCCCCATCGTCAAATCCTTAACATCCATACATCATGCACCTTTATCAACGTATTCAATTTTGGGCGCTGACCTTTGTGGCATTGTTTGTGACCGTCTGCGTACAAGCCGCCGCGGCGGTCGACAATCCCCGCCCCTTCGTCGTGCCCGAACTCACTTCTTGGCAAGGCGCGCGTGGCGATTTCCATCCCACCGGCCGCATTGTGGTGAGCGACCGCGCTTTCCTCCCCGTGGCCGAACGCTTCGCCGCCGACTATGCCGAGCTCTTTTCGCGCCGACTCACCGTTGTGCAAGGCAAAGGTCGCGCCGGTGACATCGTTTTGGCACGTGCCGATCGTCGCGACACCCTCGGTGCGGAAGGTTATCGCCTCGCCGTGGGCGAAACGGCCACCATCACAGCCGCCACCGCACAAGGTGCATTTTGGGGTACGCGCACCATTTTGCAAATCAGCGAACAGACCCGCTCGCACGCCCTGCCTTGTGGCGTCGCCACCGACCGCCCCGCTTATCCCGTGCGCGGTTTCATGATCGATGTCGGCCGCAAATACATCCCCATGGACTATTTGCGCCAACTCGTCAAGGTGATGGCCTACTATAAGATGAACATGTTGCAGGTACACCTCAACGACAACGGCTTCAAGCAGTACTTCGGCAACGATTGGGCGAAGACCCCCGCCGCTTTCCGTCTCGAAAGCGACTTCTTCCCCGGACTTACTGCGCGCGACGGCAGCTATACGAAGAAAGAGTTCCGTGCTTTCCAGCGCGAAGCCGCCGCGCAAGGTGTGGAAATCCTCCCCGAGATCGACGTACCCGCCCACTCTTTGGCCTTTACGCACTATCGTCCCGCGCTCGGCTCGGAAGAGTTCGGCGCAGACCATCTCAATCTCCGCAATCCCGCCGTCGTGCCTTTCCTCGACAGCCTCTTCACGGAGTATTGTGCCGGCCCCGATCCCGTATTTGTCGGCCCGCGCGTGCATATCGGCACAGACGAATACAGCAACAAAGACAAAGCCGTGGTCGAACTCTTCCGTTCGCTCACCGACCACCTCATTCGCCACGTCGAACGCTACGGCAAGCAGGCCGTCGCTTGGGGGGCGCTCACGCATGCCCACGGCGATACGCCCGTCAAGAGCAAGAACGTGATTCTCGAAGCGTGGTACAACGGCTATGCCGACCCCGCGAAGATGAAAGCCCAGGGCTATCAGCTCATTTCCATCCCCGACGGCTATGTTTACATCGTGCCCGCCGCCGGTTACTACTACGATTACCTCAACTGCCCGATGCTCTATGAGCAATGGACACCGGCGCAGATCGGCAATCAGAAGTTTGAAGAAGGCGATCCCGCCATTCTCGGCGGAATGTTCGCCGTTTGGAACGACCACGCCGGCAACGGCATCACCGTGCGCGACATTCATCACCGCGTCATGCCCGCTCTCCGCACCATCTCCGCCAAAACGTGGACTGGTGCAGCCGTGAGCGTGCCGTATGCCGAGTTTGCCCGTCGCGGAGCCACCCTCAGCGAAGCCCCCGGCGTCAATCTCCTCGGTCGTCTGCCCGGCATTGCCGAAGGTCGCGCCACCCTGCGCTGCCCGCGTCCCGTGTTGATGCCCAATGCTCCCGTCGATTGGGTGGGCGATGCCGTGGGGTATGATTACACCGTCAGCTTCGATTTGCAAGCCGACTCCGTGCGCCGCGGCGATGTCCTCTTCTCCTCGTCCGATGCCACCGTGTATCTCGCTTCGCCCAAGAACGGCAAACTCGCCTTCGAGCGCGAGGGCTATCTCAACGAGTTCGACTACGTCGTGCCCGCCGGTCGCAAAGTGCGCCTCTCCTTTGTGGGCACCAACCGCGAAACCCTCCTCTTTGTCGACGGCCGTTTCCGTCAAGCCCTCTATCCCTTGACGCTCGGCAGCGCATCGACCGATGCCGGTCTCGCCGGCGCCAGTGCCGATCCCTATGCCGCGTCGAAAATGTACTACCAGCGCACGCTCGTCTTCCCCCTTGCGCGCACCGGTCGCTTCGTCGGTCGCATTTCCGACCTCAGCGTGTCCAACTATGCCGAACATTGATTTCGCTCTCCGCCTATAAGCCAAACGGCACCGCCACTTTTCAGTGTGGCGGTGCCGTTTTTTTGTTGTTCCTCGCGATGCAGGAGAGCGCGTGAGGAGAGGGTGTGTTATTTGAGCGCCTCAAATTGCGAAGGCATGCCCACCACCGTGAAGGCCAAGCCTTCGCTCTTTTTCGTTTTCAGGTTGTAGGCATAGAAGCCGTAAGCCTCGTTGTTGCCGCTGCCGAAATAGATCTTGCCGTCGCGTTCGCCGATGGCCACAGCGTGCCCGTTCGAATAGGGGATGCCGTCGATCTTCTGAATGCTGCGCTGTTGGAGGTCGATCACCACGGGGAACATCACCTTGGCCAGATAGGGATTCTTATTGTTGGGGTCGAGCGCATAGTTGGCGGCCATGGCATAGACTTTCCCGTCGGAGGCGAGGCGGACAGTGCCCACATAGTCGATCGCCCCTTCGAAGCCCTGCACTTTTGCCGTGTGGTAGTTGATCACATAGTCGGGGTCGAAATCCGTCTGTCCCTTGCGAATGCGCAGCATACCGCCTTCGAAACCGGGTTTGTAGCCGAAACTGCCGAGGCAGCTGACGTAAATGTCGCCCTGTGCATCCACAAAGATAGAATGCGGGTCGATGGGGCGTGTGGCAAAGCTCAGTTCGTGCTTCGTGTCGCTGATCTTTTTCAGCACCTTGTCGCTTTGGGTGTCCACGACGGCCATGTCGGCCTGTTTCGCCGTGGGCATCCATTGCGCGTCAAACTGGTTGAGTCCCACGAAAAGGAGACCGTCGCGTGCCACCATGGCGGCGGGCGCCACGCGCATGTCCTTCTGTGCGAAGGCGTTCAGGTCGATTTCTGCGGTTTTCTGCATTGTCGAGGGATTGAACGCCCAAATCTGCCCCGTGTTTTGGAACGAAACGTAGGCCTTTGTGTCGCTCACCTTGCACACATTGGCCGCCCCCGCGCCGGCCGGCAGCGCGAGTGTGCCGCGCAGTTGCAGCTTACCGTTGGTTTCATAGACATAGTGGCGCATCTCCGCCTTGTTGTTGCCCATATAGTCGGGCAGCACAAAAATATCGCGCCCCTGCACCACGGGAGGAGCACCGAAACCGGCCGGAACAGCCTTGGCGTTGTCGTAGTGTCCCTTCAGTCCGTCGACGAGTTGCATGTAGCACACGCCGCTCGCCCCGTCGGGGTTCACCACCGTGGTGGTGATCAGTGTAGAACCTTGCAGCGAACCGGTGTTGGGCTTGGGTTCGTCATTGTCGCACGCAGTCTGGGCCAGCAGCATCACGCCGGCCGCTGCGCAAAACAGCATCTTCTTGAACATAGGTAATAGGTATTTTGGGTAGAAAATGAAATACAATTGGGATCAGCGCAGCAAGTAGCGCAGTTTCACGGAGAAGGTGCGGCCGGGCAGCGGCCGATTGAACTCCGACACTGTTTCGCGGTCGGTGAGGTTCTTCACTTTCAGTGTCAGCGTCCAGCGGCGGTGAGCGAAACTCTGTTCTATGGCCGCATCGAAGGTGAGCGAGGTGGGAATGATCTTTTCCAAATAGGCCCCCATCTCGAAGTCGTAGGAATAGCGGTGCACATACGAGGCGTCGAACAGCAGACGCGTGTTTTGGCCGCGGCCGAAGAGATCGGCGCGGTGCAGTTCGCCGCCGAAATTGGCCATCAGGTAGGGGATGTTCGGGATGCGCAAACCGTAAGTGGGGTTGGCGGCCTTCGAGTTGGGGAAGGTGCGTCGGCGGTCGCGCAGATCTTGCCACGTGCCGTTGGCGTAGAGGTAGCACCAGCGCGTCACGTCGGCTTTGATCTCCGCTTCGAGGCCCATGGTGCGCACTTGTCCGAAATTGGTGTAGCGCGCCATCGTGGGCAGGAGGTCGGGGGTGAAGCGCACCATGTCGGTGAGTTCGCTCACATAGGCATTGAACTCGGCCTCCCACACCCGATCGTCAGACAGCGGCCGCCGATAGAGCAAACCGAGGTTGACGCTCTTGTTGCGTTCGGGCAGAAGGTCAGGCGAAGGCAGGATGTTGAAACTGTTGCCGAGGAGTTCTTCGCTCGTGGGGATGCGCACTTCCGAGGCCACCGAGCCTTTGAGCGTCCAAAGGGGAGTGAAGCGGTAGCAGGCGGCGAAGTTGCCGCCCCATTCGCCGCGGTCGATGTGGATGGTCTTGATGTCGCGCAAATAGAAGTTGTGCAGCATTTTGGCGCGCGAACCGATGAGGAAGTGTTTCGCTGTCACGGCCGTTTGCAAGCGGCGATCGAAGAAGAAAGCCTCGTAGGACAAACCGGTGGTGAGCGCCGTGAGGCGACTGTCGAAGTTGGCCGGATAGCCCAGCGAACGATCCATCAGTTCGTTGTGCGGCTGTTGCCAAGTGCCGGTGCCGTAGAGGTTGAGATTAAGGGCGTGATCCGGTCGGAGGACATATTCCAAATTCAACTTACCGACCCAATCGTGCGAGCGGTGGTGTCCGTCCGAAGCGAAGGGACCCGTTTCGCCGCCCAAAGGCGAGAGAGTGGGATAGGTGCGGCCGTCCCAAGCGTGGCGCACGAGGGCGGTGTCGCAAAGGCCGTAGCCCCCGATGTTGTAGGCCGTGGTGAAATCGAAATCCAAGCCTTCGACAAAGAAGTTTTTGCGCTTCGCTTCGAGCGAAACGAGGAAGGACGAAGCGTGGTTGTGGGCGCTGCGATAGTCCCAGTCGATGCCTTGGATGCCTTGGCGCGTGGAGGTGAGAATCAATTCTGATTTGAGTTCGTCGAACCACAATTTGGTTTCCTTGATCGAACCCCCGATCACGGCTTTGCGGAAGGCGTCGTTGTTGCGACGCACGCGGCGGTCGCCTTGGTGGTGGAGGGTCATCTCATAGTTGTTGTCCGACGCCACATAAAGGCCACCTATGCCCAACTCGAGCCCAAGGTCGGAAAAGCTGCGTTTGAAAACGCCGTTGGCGCGGTGGGTGTTGTAGCTGCCCACCTCGTAGGACGCATCGAGATAGCGCGGTGGATAGTCTTTGAGCACGACGTTCACCGCGCCGCCCATGGCCGTGCCCCCGAAGCGGTAGGGTACGATGCCTTTGTAGACTTCCACGCGCTCGATCATGTCGGTGGGCACGTCGTCGAGTGTGACAAAATTGCTCATCTGGCTGATGGCGGCGCCGTCGATGTAGAGCCCCATGCGCTTGCCCTCGAGTCCGCGCACAGAGATGCGCGAACTGCTGCCCACACCGCCCATGGAGCGGATGGTCACGCCGGCCACGCGGCCGAGCACCTCGTTGAGCGAAGAGGCTGAACCGTCTATTTGTCGCGCCGAGAGGAGGGTCAAGGCCTGTGGGGCGTATTTGAGGCGGGTAGCCTCGGCGTGGGCGGTGACGGTGGCCTCGTTCAGCCGGCGCGAAGGCGACACCACGGTGCTGTCGGCTGCTGTGCCGGCCGGCGCCGGGGAAGAATCCGCACCGGCACCGGGCGAAAGCGGAGCGCCGGCGCAAGGAACGACACCCGCCAGGAGGAGGGGGAGAAGATATTTTGTAGGTTTCATGCCATGTAGGTTTCAACTTGCAAAGTTAAAGGCTTTCGCGAGGCAGGGCAATACCCATTTTAGGGTATATGCTGTGCCCTTTTTGACAAGCATGAGGAGCATTTTTCTCCTTTTTCGGGATTTCGTGCCGGCGGAATACCCAAATGTGGTGAACCACGGCGTTGTCTCGTTCGCGATGGAGCACGGCGAGCGGGAGACTTGCGGGTGCGAAACGAAAGTGGAGAAGTTTGCCGAAAAAGTAGGGAGGAATTGGCAAAAAGTGGAGGACTTTTCTCGAAAAGTTGTGGACTTTTCGGGCGAGTTCCGCCGTGGGCTAATGATTTTGTCGGGTAGAGAGAAAGAAAGGTGAGCTATTTTGGCTGTATTTAAGGGAAAAGAAAATGTTTGTTGGTTGTTTTGGTGGTAAATAAGTATATTTGCCGTTGAAATCGCACTATAAATAATTTTTTATGAGGAGATATTGCTTGTTTTCCTCATAGCGCATCGCTATAATCCTTCAACACATCGATGAAAAGTTCTTTTCTTACCCTGTTTGCAATGCTCTTTCTTGCAACAACATTTTTCTCTTGCGAAACAGACGAGCCGGCTCCCCGGGCTACATGGGATGAGATCGTCAACCCGATTAAGGCTTTTATGTATCCTCGTGATCTAAAAGTTTATGAAGACGAGTACGACAGTCGGAGATGGATTATTCTTGTGGTTCCCGACAGTACCAAAAGTTCTTTTGCCCCCACCTCGAAAAGCACGCCCGCGGAAGTGGCGCGCTATAAGGAACTTTCCAAACTTGTGGGCAATCCGACTGAGCCGGTGGTGAATGAATGCAATTTCCATCGCACTTGGCTTATACAGGGGGTGAAGGCAATCCGGGTTGTGCGCACGCAGGCCGATGGGCGCGACGAAGAGGTCACTGCACAATGCGGCAATCTCTATTTCTATACGTACAAACAGATTTTCGACTGCCAATTCAAATGTGGAAATCGAAGCATCTTTGCGAAGCCGCTCGGGGAGATGGTCGAGGCGGATTACCTGTGGCTTCCGGGGAGAGATGGTTTTGGCTTGGTCACTCCCCCAAATCCCGACCACCTCAAGCAGCGCATTGTGCTGCGTCTTGCCGACGGAACGGAAATAGAAAAAGAACTCCGGAGGAAGGTGGAGAAATAACTGTGTATCGCGCGCTGCGTTGTCAGCGTAGGGCACTACGAGAAATCCCCGGCTCGAATTACGGCCGGGGATTTTCATGCGTATGCGTGATGGCGGGAAGAGGTTCGGTTGCTTCGCAGCTGTTGCCGGGCGGTGAATGCGGCGGCACGGAAGGCGCGGAGGATCCGACACGACGGCGATGCCAAATGGAGGCCGTGGGACGGGGGTGTTTCGCTTCGTCAACCGAGATTGGGGAACGAAACAAAGAGAACCTGAGTTCGGTCTAAGCAATTCTCCTTTCTCTTTCGATGATTTCCGTTATCTTTGCATTGTAATCAGTGTTCATGTGGAATAGTAACTATTTGGATATCAGTTCTGAAGTTACGACCTTCTTGTCACGTGAACAAGTTTCCCACCGATTAAGCTACTTAGTCGGTGGGATTATTTTTAGAGGAAATGCTTAGACCGAACTCAGGTGATGAAAGGTATTTTCAGCTAGGGTTGTATGCACTGCACGATTGCCGCATCACTCCAAATGTCGGATGAACCCCAATTCAACCCAAATCGCTCATTAGATCCTGAACAGATTTCGGTTGAAAAGAGAACTTCTTGTCATATTTACAACCATTTTGTCAGACGAAAATAGCAGAATTCATTTTTTTCATCACTATATCTGGGTATTCTTGCACACAACAATCGGAATTGTGTAAATTCGTTTGCCTCGCGAACGAGTGAAATCAGTAATTTCGCAGCCGCTTAATCCCCCTAGCACTCTTGTTCATGGGCTGAAGCGCGAGGATTTGCCACAATGCGGCTATCCTAAACTAATCACAGGGGGAATACACAAGAGAAAAATCGCTTTTTGTTCCGAACAACAGAACATCAAAATTCCTAATTTTTATGACCCCATCCATCATTCGTGTTGCAATGATTGCGGCTATCGCCACTGTTCCTGCGGCTTCCTTTGCCAGCAAGGCAAATGGTGATAGCAAACAGCGCGGAAACACTACCGCAAACAATGCAAGTGTGGCTGTCAACGACACACTCACAACTCATGCAGTCAACGCTCAGAACAATGGCACTTCCGCTGAGGTCTGTGGACAAATCACCGACAACAACGGCAACCCCATCAGCGAAGCTATCATCATGGTAAAAGGCGCGAAACACGCCATTCGCACCAAAGCCAACGGTTATTTCACGCTCAGTGGGCTCCCTGCAGGAGAAACTACTCTCCAAGTGCACGCGATCGGTTATGCTGCTCAACAGCGCACCCTTAAACTGACAAATAAGAGTTACCAAGGTATTGATTTCGTGTTGCAGGAACGCTCTGACGCTCTCCCCACAGTCGATGTGATGGGGCGTCGCGAGCAGTCGTATAAAAACTCCGTTTCGTTTATCGGCACCAAGACAGCAACCGCCCTCAAAGACGTGCCACAGTCCATTGGTTATGTGACCAAAGAACTTGTGCTCGACCAAGGTGCTATCACCGTAAACGATGTGGTGAAAAATATCAGCGGTGTCAATCAATACTCCGCCTACAATGACTTCACCATCCGCGGTTTCCGCTCATTGGGTAACCTCAACTCGGGTAACCTCCTCAACGGTATGCGCGGACTCACTCCATTGTGGCGTCAATCATCACTCGCCAACATTGAGCGTGTGGAAGTCATCAAAGGCCCCGCTTCTGCCCTCTTCGGAAACGCTGCACCTGGTGGTGTAGTGAACCGTGTGACGAAGAAACCCCTTGACGTGGCACGTCGTTCGGTGTCGCTCACTGCTGGAAGTTTCAACACCTCCAATGTATATGCTGACTTCACAGGACCACTCAACGAGCAGAAATCGCTCCTCTATCGTTTGAACCTCGGTTATGAAAACACCGATGGCTTCCGCGACCTTCAAGGACTCACGACCTTCATTGTGGCTCCCTCTTTCACCTACATCCTCTCCGACCGCACGCAACTCAATGCCGACCTCACCTACAACAACAATATGGGTAAGCTCGACAGAGGACTTGCGCTTCCTGGTAAGGGTGACATCTTCTCTGTGCCTTATAACTCCTCCCAATCAGCGGCTAGCGACTACCTGAGCGAAAACACCTTCAATCTCTCGTTTGCGCTCTCTCACCAGTTGGCGAAAGGTTTGCTCTTCAACAGCACCTATCTCTATTCTAGTTACGTAGATAGAGGTGAGGAACACGCCCAACAACACAAGTATCAGAGTCTGGGTGATGGAACTGAAGATCACACGAAGGTGGAAATGCGATTTGAGAAACGCTATCGTCACATCACCGCCAACAACTTCAACAACTACCTTACTTGGGATGTTGCCACAGGTGATATGAAGCACAAACTCCTTTTGGGATATGATTATTTCAACACCGCTATTGCCCCTGGACTTAGTTCCCTTTCGGCTAGTGGCTATCTTCTCAAGGACGGCACTGTAGTTGATAAATTCGATGTAAACAAAAAAGGGGATTATAAACTAGACAAAAATAACAACCCTATTCCCAATGTGCCTAGCTTCGATTTGAACTCAACAATGGGTAATCGCATCAAAGATGTCACCAAGTATATCTACAACAGGACTGGTGCTGGAAATCCTAACGGTCAAGGCGATGCTGTACGCACCTATTCTAATGGTGTTTATTTGCAAGAGCAACTCCAATGGGGACGCCTGCAAGCACTGCTGAGTGCACGTGTGGAATGGTTCACCGATGTCACCAAAGACACTAAGGGCATCGAGAAAAAGACTACGCAAACAGCCTTTATTCCTCGTGTCGGTTTGGTCTACGCGCTTACTCCTTCTACCAATGTTTATGCTTCTTGGATTCGCGGTTTCGAACCTCAATCTGTTGCTATTCAAAGCGACCCCGAGACTGGTGGTCCATTTGATCCGATGAAGAGCGAACTTTGGGAAGTGGGTGCCAAAGGCGAATATCTCAACAAGCGTTTGAGCGTTACCACGTCTGTTTTCAGAATCCGTAAAAACAACAGCCTCTATAGTGCCGGTGACCCTGTGAATCCTAAATTAAGAGTTGCCGTAGGTGAAGAAGTGTCTCGCGGTGTGGAATTCGACGTTTCAGGTCGCATTCTTCCTTACTGGAGCATCATGGCAAGCTACACTTACAATGTTGCTGAAATCACTAAGGCTGCTCCTGGTACCAAAGACCTCAACGTCCAACGTCCTGGTACTCCTCGTCATGCTGCCAACCTCTGGACGAAATTCATCATCCCCTCTGGTGCGCTCCGCAACTTGGGCATGGGATTGGGCATCAATGGTGTAAGTGCTCGCGAAGGCCAAGTGGGACGTCGTGCTCAACCCGTCACCTATCCAGGCTACAGTTTGCTCAATCTTGCGCTCTACTACAAAGTGAGAGATATGCAGTTGCAACTCAACTGGAACAATGTGCTCGACAAACGCTATTACATCGGCGGTATGGATCGCTTCCGCTCTTTCCCTGGTGCACCTAGCAACATCAACCTAACGGCTACGTATCGATTCTAACCTTCACGAAGTACACTCTCTCCTGAGGATGTATTTCACACAAAAAAATCCCGCCACTCACACACTGTGAATGGTGGGATTTCTTTTATTGCTGTCCGGTAAAAGTTGATACTGTCCCCAAAACGTGACCATGCTTAGATTGACGCTCATGTATTACACCAATTTCATCGCTTTCATGGAAGATCCTCAAAAGGATGAATCTGTAATTTGCGCTGAAAGGGCCAAATCCCCACCGCCGGAACCATCATTATTTGATTAGGGGGCTTGCTTTTTAAAAAAGAAAGCCCGAAGTCCTATTCTAAAGGGCTTCGGACTGGATTTTTCTGCCGTTTTGAAGTTTACCGGACAGCAATAATTGATATACTATCGATGATTGCTTGGATATTCTTAGCAAACTAATTGTTGTCCCCTCTATAGCAATAGTACCTTATAAACAATCCCCACTCAGCACTGTTATGTGCCGAGTGGGGGATTATTTTATAATGTTTTCGCTGTTCGCGTTCCGTTATGGCGATTAGTCGATGAAGCGGCGGGTGAGGGGCGCAAATTCGTCGACGCGGCGGTCGCGGAGGAAAGGCCACCAGCGGCGTACGTTTTCGCTGCGTTGCAGGTCGATGTCGACCAGGTAGACGCCTTCACTCTCGGTGTCGGCACGGAAGAGGAGTTCGCCTTGCGGACCGGCCACGAAGGAACTGCCCCAAAATTGGATGCCGTTGGTTTGGCCGCTGGGATCGGGTTCGTGACCGACACGGTTGACGGCGATGACGGGCAGACCGTTGGCGACGGCGTGACCGCGCTGCACTGTCGTCCACGCTTCGCGTTGACGCTCTTGTTCGGCGGGGACGTCGCTGCTCTCATAACCGATGGCGGTGGGGTAGATGAGGAGTTCTGCGCCACGGAGTGCCATGAGGCGAGCACCCTCGGGATACCACTGATCCCAGCAGACTTGTACGCCGAGACGACCGACGCTGGTGTCGATGGGCTCGAAGCCGAGATCGCCGGGGGTGAAGTAGAACTTTTCGTAGTAGGCGGGATCGTCGGGGATGTGCATCTTGCGATATTTGCCGGCGATCGTGCCGTCGCGCTCAAAGACCACGGCAGTGTTGTGGTAGAGCCCCGGTGCACGACGCTCGAAGAGGGAAGTAACGAGCACTACGGCGTGGCGACGAGCGAGTTCGCCGAAAAACTCGGTCGAAGGACCTGGAATGGGTTCGGCGAGGTCGAAAAGCTCGGTGTTTTCTGTTTGACAGAAATAAGGGGTGTTGTGCAGTTCTTGCAGCACCACGAGTTCGGCTCCGCCTTGCGCGGCGGTGGCGATGTGTTCGGCGAGTCGGTTGCGGTTTTGTGTGGGATCGGACACACAAGGCATTTGAATGAGGGCAACTTTCATTGTGCAGAGGAGGTTTCGAGGGAGAGAAAGAAAGGAAGGGGGAGCACGTTCGACGGTTTAGTCGAAACGAACGACTCCACGGGGATATTGCATCGTGACGCAATGGAGTGAACCGTGCTGACGGATGAGGCTGCGGCAGTCGACACCGACAATCTCGTGATGGGGGAAGGCCTTTTGGAGGGCACGGCGCGCGGTTTCGTCGTGGTCGGGCTGGGCGTAGGTGGGAAGGAGCACCGCGCGATCCATGATGAGGAAGTTGGCGTAGGTGGCGGGGAGGCGCTCGCCGTCTTCGTCGTGAATGGCATCGGGCATCGGCACGGGAATAAGTCGATAGGGACGATCGTCGGCCGTGCGGAAGGCTTGCAATTCGGCCTCCATGGCTTGGAGTTCGGCGTAGTGTTCGTCGGCGGGATCGTCGCACTTGACGTAGACAATGGTCTGATTCGGGCAAAGGCGAGCGAGGGTGTCGATGTGCGAATCGGTGTCGTCGCCGGCCAGATAGCCGTGGTTCAACCAAAGCACGCGCTCGGCACCGATCCGTTCGCGGAGCAGCATTTCCACTTGTTCGCGATCGGGCGTCGGCACGACGTCGTCGGCGTTGCGACGGTTGGGATTGAGCAGGCAGGCAGTGGTGGTGAGGAGTGTGCCCGCACCGTCACTTTCAATCGCGCCGCCTTCGAGTTCGAAATCGAGAGCCGAAACATAGTGTCCGCGGAGCCAACCGGTGTCGAAAAGTCGACGATTGATAGCGTTGTCGCGGTCGGCGGCGAATTTTCCGCCCCAGCCGTTGAAGCGGAAGTCGAGCAATTCGGCCCCGTTGTCGGAGAGCACGGTGAGAAAGCCGTGATCACGCGCCCAAGTGTCGTCAGTGGGAGCGGCGAAGAAGTGCACGTTTTGCAAAGCGGCGGAGGGAAGTCGGCGCGAGAGCAAGATTTGTACTTCGTCCGGCTCGGGGGTAACGATCAAGAGGGGTTGGCGAACCGCTATTTCGTAGGCGAGGCGAACGAACGTGTCGGTGACCTCGGCGAGCATGTAGTGCCAATCGGTGTCGGCGTGCGGCCAAGTGAGTTGCACGGCGCTTTGCGGTGCCCACTCCGCCGGGAGTACACGCTGCGGACGCGGTTCTTGACGTTCGACGTCGACCGCGCGCTGCACGTCTTCGAGGTGCAGTTCGGCCGTACGGCCGAGACCGGGTTGGGGAGGGAGAGCTTCTAATGCCATGGTGGAGTCGCTGAAAGGGTGATAGGCCGGAAGCCTTGGTTATTCTGCGCGGAGTGCACCTTCGGGGTGGTAGCCGCGGAGGAAATCGCTGACGGTCATTCGCTTCTTGCCGGCGAGTTGGAGTTCGGTCAGCGCAAGGTAGCCGTCGGGGAAGGCAATTTTGAAATAGGTCTTGCCGTCGGTGAGTACCGTTCCGGGCACTTCTGCCACAGAGGTCTCTTCACGTGTGGTCACATAGATCTTAAGCATCGTGCGTTTGCCGTTTTCCTCCACGAGTTCTGTCCAGGCAGCGGGGTAGGGCGACATGCCGCGCACGAAATCGAAGGCGCGTTTCACGGGGAGATCGAACGCCAAACGACAAGTGTCTTTGAAAATCTTGGGTGCGTGGCGAATTTCGGTGTCGGCCGTGAGCGTATCTTGGTCGATGGGGCGAATGTTGCCCGCGATGATGTCATCGACGGTTTGTGTCACCACGCCGGCACCGATGTCGCGCAGTCGGTCGTGAACGGTTTCGACGTTGTCCTCCTCGCTGATGGGCGTGCGCGCTTGGTGGATGATGCGGCCGGTGTCAATTTCGTGGTCGAGCAAGAAAGTGGTGACCCCCGTTTCAGTGTCGCCGTTGATAATCGCCCAGTTGATGGGGGCGGCACCGCGATATTGGGGGAGCAACGAAGCGTGGAGGTTGAACGTGCCGTGAGGCGGCATGTCCCAAACCGCTTCGGGCAGCATGCGGAAAGCGACGATCACTTGCAGGTCGGCACGATAGCTGCGCAGTTCTTCCAAGAAGTCGGGATCTTTCAGTTTCTCCGGCTGGAGAACGGGGATGTTGTACGCCACAGCGTATTGTTTCACAGCACTTTGTGACAGTTCGCTTTGGTGGCGACCTACCGGTTTGTCGGGCATGGTAACCACGGCCACCACGTTATATCCGCCTTCGACGAGGGCGCGCAGACTGCCGACGGCGAAGTCGGGAGTGCCCATGAAGACGATACGGAAATCTTGTCGGTTCATCGTAGAGAAATGTATGGTTTCGGCAGATCATTATGGGATAAATGATCGTAACTGCATTATTTTGTGCGAAGATACGCCTTTTTCGCCGAAAAAAGAGTACCTTTGCCGGGCTAAATGTATAGACTTGCCTTGGTGAGGTCTGCACAAATGCAGCTTTCGCGTGAGTGTTCCACATATTATAATATGTATATTGCAGTGCGTGGCGAATGTTTACCGATGCTTTTCTCCGGCAATGAACCGGAAGAAATGGCAGAAGTTGGCATCGTCAAGCTCAAATCGCGAGAAGCCCCCCTTCCTGTATTCAAATAAATAAAGTATATAACACTACACCTCTATGAACATTACTCTCGAACAGTCCGGAGTGAGCGCCCTCGTCTCGCTGAAGATGGAGAAGGCCGACTATCAGGACGCTGTCAAGAAGGAACTCAAAAATATCGCGACGAAAGCCGAAATGCCCGGTTTCCGTAAGGGAAAAGTACCCGCCGGCCTGATCAATAAGCGTTTTGGCACGGAGGTGAAGATGAACGAAATCAACCGCCTCGTGGGTGAAAACCTCCAGAAGTTCATCGAAGAAAAGAAACTCAGCGTGCTCGGCGAGCCCATGATGTCTGAACAGCAACAAGCACAAGACATCGAGACCCAAGACGATTTCGAATTTAAGTTCGACGTCGCCCTCGCTCCCGAGTTCAAAGTCGAACTCACCGGCGACGATCAGCTCAACTACTACGACGTAGAAGTGTCGGAAGAGCAGGTTGACGAGCAAGTGAAGGCTTTCGCACAGCAAGCCGGTCACCCCGAAGAAGTGCAGGAATACGCCGATCGTGACATCTTGCGCGGTGCCCTCGCCGAACAAGACGCAGAAGGCAACTTGCTCGAAGGCGGTATCAGCCTCGACAACGTCAGCCTCATGCCCAGCTACTTCGTCAGCGACGATCAGAAGAAACTCTTCGAAGGCGCCAAGGTGAACGACGTCATCACGTTCAACCCCTCCGAAGCACACGGCGAAGCTGAATTGGCCGCTCTCCTCAAACTCGACAAGGAAGAAGCCGCTAAGCACACCGGCAAGTTCACCTTCCAAGTGAGCAGCATTAGCCGTTTCGTGCCCGCCGCCTACGATCAGGACCTCTTCGATCGCGTGTTCGAACCCGGCACCGTGAAGACCGAAGAGGAAATGCGCGCCAAGGTCAAGGAACTCATCCAAAACCAATACAACCAAGACGCCGATATGAAGTTCCTCATCGATGTGCGCAAGTACACCGAGGAGAAAGTGGGCAAGCTCGAATTCCCCGAAGCACTCCTCAAGCGTTTCATGAAGCTCCAAAACGCCGACAAGGGCGAAGAGTTCGTAGAAAAGAACTTCGAGAAGAGCCTTGAGGAACTCCGCTGGCACCTCATCAAGGAACAACTCGTTGAGGCCAACAAGGTGACCATCGACCAGAAGGACGTCAAGGAAGCTGCCCTCCAAACGGCACGCATCCAGTTCGCACAATATGGTCTCACCAACGTGCCCGAGGAATACCTCGAAAACTACGCCAACGAGATGCTCAAGGATCGCAATCAAATGAACGCCTTCGTTGATCGCAGCGTGAACACCAAGCTCGCCGCAGCACTCAAGGAAGTGGTGAAACTCGAGCACAAGAGCATCTCTTTCGATGACTTCGCCAAGTTCTTCGAAGCAGAAAACGCTGAATAAAAGCACATACACCGACAGATAGTGGCTTGGGCACACTATTTGCAACATAATCGGGTGAGGGTGAACGGGTGATACATCACCCGTCGCCCTCATTCGTCTTTTTCTAAGGAGCATCCCGCAGCGGGAAGCTCGATTCTCATTCAACACAATCCCACGCATGAATCCCGATTTCCGTAAGTTTGCCACCCAAAAGGCCGGCATCAACTCTATGGTGTTCGACGACGTTGTCGCCGTGCAAAACCAATATCTCAACCCCTACATCCTCGAAGAACGTCAACTCAACGTCACCCAAATGGACGTGTTCAGCCGCTTGATGATGGATCGCATCATCTTCCTCGGCACCCCCATCGACGACAGCACCGCCAACATTCTTCAGGCCCAGTTGCTCTATCTCGATTCTGTCGATTCCGGCAAGGACATCTCCATCTATATCAATTCGCCCGGCGGTAGCGTCTATGCCGGTCTCGGCATCTACGACACGATGCAGTTCATCCAGAGCCCCGTCGCCACCATCTGCACCGGCATGGCCGCTTCCATGGCCGCCGTGCTCCTCGTGGCCGGCGCCGAAGGCAAGCGTTCGGCTTTGCCCCACAGCCGCGTCATGATCCACCAGCCCCTCGGCGGTGCGCAAGGCCAGGCTTCAGACATCGAGATCACCGCGCGCGAAATCATGAAGCTCAAAAAGGAACTCTACACCATCATTGCCGAGCACAGCCACACCGATTTCGACAAGGTTTGGGCAGACAGCGATCGCGACTACTGGATGACCGCGGAAGAAGCCAAAGAATACGGCATGATCGACCGCGTGTTGGCACGTAAAGCCTAAGTCGTTCGTCCCCATCACCCTGACAAAATCATTTTATGTCCAAACATAATTCACACGAAGAGCATTGCGCCTTTTGCGGTCGTCCGGCCTCGCAAGTCGATATGCTCATTCACGGCACAGATGCCTGCATCTGCAGTGACTGCGCCGAGCGCGCCAAAGAAATCGTCGACAACAGTATGCGCACCGCGCAGGCCGAGAGTATCGAAGCCGATTTCGGCGAACTGCCCAAACCCAAGGAGATCAAAGCCTACCTCGACCAGTACATCATCGGGCAGGACGATGCCAAAAAATACCTCGCCGTAGCGGTTTACAACCACTACAAGCGTCTGCTCAGCCACAACGCCGAAGGCGGCGATGACAATGTGGAGATCGAAAAGAGCAACATCGTCATGGTCGGTTCGACCGGTACCGGCAAAACCCTCTTGGCGCGCACCATCGCCAAGTTGCTCAAAGTGCCCTTCACCATTGTCGACGCCACGGTGTTCACGCAGGCCGGTTATGTCGGCGAAGACGTGGAAAGCATCCTCAGCCGTCTGCTGCAAGTGGCCGACTACGATGTGGCTCGCGCAGAGCGCGGTATCGTCTTCATCGACGAAATTGACAAGATCGCCCGCAAAGGCGACAATCCCTCCATCACGCGCGACGTCAGCGGAGAAGGAGTGCAACAGAGCATGCTCAAATTGCTCGAAGGCTCCATCGTCAACGTTCCGCCTAAGGGAGGGCGCAAGCACCCCGACCAAGACTACATTCAGGTCGACACCCACAACATCCTCTTCATTTGCGGAGGAGCCTTCGACGGCATCGAGAAGAAGATCGCCCAGCGACTCAACACCCACACCGTGGGCTACGATTCGGTGCAAAACAAAAAGAAAATCGACACTTCCGACCTCATGCAGTACGTCGAACCGCAGGATCTCAAATCCTTCGGTTTGATTCCCGAAATCATCGGTCGTCTGCCGGTGCTCACCTACCTGAATCCCCTCGATCGAGAAGCCCTGCGCAACATCCTCACCGAGCCGAAAAACTCCATCACGAAGCAGTACACCAAACTCTTCGCGCTCGATGGGATCAAACTCACCTTCGAACCCGAGGTACTCGACTATGTGGTCGATCGCGCGGTAGAATACAAACTCGGTGCGCGCGGACTCCGTTCGATTGTCGAATCGATCATGACCGAAGCCATGTTCGAAGCGCCCTCCGACAATCGCAAGGAATTCACTGTGACGGTGGACTATGCGCGTCGACAATTTGAAAAATCCGATCGTTTGCAACACTGATTCCCTTTTTTCAGTCTTCGCAGCGCGAAAAAAATCACAATACTCCCTCCTGCCCGAAAGTTTTCGGCCGTGAGGGAGTTTTTTTGTGCCAACGCGCGCACGTGTACGTGCGCGTCCGGCGTTTTTCGTTTTTTTTCTTCACTTCTTCACCTCTTGGTCGTAAGGTTTTGGTGATGAGAGGGTTAAGTGTGAAGGCAAAGCCTGTGTTGCCTTCACCGGTGAAGTGTTAAATCGCTGCTTGTCTTCACTCTTATTCCTTTTGATAATCAATGTGTTGCGGGTGAATGTGAAGGGTGAAGGCAAGGACTGCAAACTCGCTGAGTGCGCGATGTGCGTGGGCGCGTGTCCGTTCGGGCATGTCTGTGCACGTGGAAAAGCGAGGGGGCGAGGAGGGGAGGCCACCGAATGCCGGCTTTTCCCGAAAAGGAGTGTGGTGTGGGCGAAAAATAGGGAGAGTTCGAAAGAAAGTCCACTTGTTTTGGGCCGATATTCTCTGTTTTTCGATTGTGTTGAAAATTTTCTTTTGAAAAATTGCGTCTATTCGAAATAAAATCAGTAGTTTTGTCCTCGATAAAACACAACCTCCTCTTTTTCTGCCGTTCTGCGGTGTCCATATAGCGTGAATCGCCCGGCTTTTGCCGATGCGTCAGCACAAATGCTCTTTGATTTGCTGAAACAATGAAGTGCCGCGAAGTCGGGTGCTGTGGACGCGGAGAAATCCATCTGCTTGAAAATAAGTCGGATGAAGGGATTCTGTCGGCTCGTCTGTGCCTGCGATCGACGGCGGCGACCTTTCGCATCCCTCCTTCGCTTTTGGGGCAGTTGCCCTTCGGATAAGCTGCTATCTCGCTTTTTTTCGTCCCATCAAAGGGGGCAACCTACCAAAAATGCGTAACTTTGCCCATGCAATGCCACGGCTGCCATCCGCCGCGGTGTCGCGCTAACTCATCGATAAACATGAAACACTCCCTTTTGGCCACTGCGCTCCTCTTGTCCGGCTTCGCTTCGACCGGCGGTGCGCTTCGCGCAGCCGACCGCAACACCGTCACGGTGGCGGTCTTCTCGCTCAACGATTTCCACGCCGGACTCCTCCCCAATCCTGCCCAGCAAGTGCCCGGGGCGGCTTGGGTGGTGCAAACCCTCGATTCGCTCAAAAGCGTCTACCCCTATAACGTCACCGTTTCGGCGGGCGACAATTTCGGCGGCAGTTTCTTCTACAATGCCACGCGCAAAACAAGCCTCATGCCGCAGCTGTTCAAAGACATGGGCATCCGCGTGAGCGTGCTCGGCAACCACGAGTTCGACGAAGGACAGGAGGTGCTGGCGCGCAAATGGAATGACGTGGAGAACAAGCCCCGCTCGTGGGAAATCACCTATGTGGGGGCTAATGTGCGTGAGACTGCGACCGGCCGACAGCCCGACTATGTGCAGCCTTGGGCGGTGGTGCCCGTGCGCATCAACGACCACCGCACGGTCAATGTGGCTTTCGTGGGGCTGAGCACCAGCAATACGCCGTGGCAGACCTCGGCGCGTCGTGTGGCGGGACTTTCGTTTGACGGCAACTACACCGGAGTGCTCGACTCGTTGCGCAACCTGCCGAACTACAAGGAGGTGAAAGAGGCCCCCGTGCGATTAATTCTTTGCCACATCGGCACGCAGATGAAAAACGGCCGCGCCCTTTGGGAAGATCGCGACGAAGCGAATCTCCAAACGATGGACAATGAAGATTTTTGCGGCGTACTTTCGGGGCATACCCACTTGGCCGTGATCGGAGAGACCGACAGCAAGCGCCCCATTCCCGTGGTGCAGGGGCTGTGGCACGGCATCTACGTTTCGATGCTCAAATGTGAGGTCGACACCGTGACCAATCAGGTGGTGAAAGTCACCCCCGAGTTGGTGCGCGTCAACCCCAAAGCCAAACTCGGTCCCAAGGCGGCACGCTTGCAAGCGCAAATCGACGAGCAGTACCACACCACGCTCTTCCGCGGCATTCCGCTCAGTCAGAAACTCACCGAAGCCGACCATGCCATCGAGCACGATCGTCGTGTGGCACGTCAGCAAAGCCCCATCGGGCGCTTGGTGTGCGAGAGTTACGCCGCCGCCTATCGTCGCGACCGGAACTTGCCCGACGATGCACTGGTGGTGGGCGTGAGCCATTTGGGGAGCATTCGTTCGGGATTCCCGAAAGGCGACATCACTGTGCTCAATGTGGGCGAGGTACTGCCTTTTGCCAACAAACTCAATGCCTATAACTACACCGGCCGCCAGTTGCTCGATTTGATGAACTTCGGCTACACGGAGTGCAAACTGGGCTTTGTTCAAACTTCCGGCGTGATTCCGGTACTCGACAAGCGCGGCCGCGTGACGTCGATCTCCTTGCAACTCCCCACCGGCCGCATCGTGCCCATTCGTCCGAATACGAAACTCGTGCTTGTGGCCGATGATTACATGACGACGGGCGGCGACGGTTATCCCGTTCGCCTCTTCCCCAAGCAAGACGAACTGCCTCACAAGATGCCGACTTCCACCGATTCGTTCATCGCCTATCTTCGCACGTTGAAGAAGATCGGTTGACCGAGTTCGGTGAAGTGATCCCATCGCATTTTATCCCAAATCTTTGATGCGCAAACTCTTCGGAGCCCTCTTTCTTTTTCTGCTCGCCTGTCCTACGCTGCTTGCGCGTGGGGTGGGCGAGTGGCGCTTGGGAGAGCAAGGGGATACGTTGCTGTGCGCGCTGCCGACTCCCGAAGGGCGTTTGCCGCGAGCAAACGAAATTCGGGTGCTACTTCCTGTCGACACCCTCTCTTCTTGCAAGAAGCCCAAGGCACTCGACGGATTGTGGAAGGTCGATTTTTCGGCCTACGGACTGATTCCGCGACGACAGAAGGTGGAGGACAGATGGCGCAACATTCCCGAGGATTGTCGCATCGATTGGCGGCGAAAACGCGAACGCCCCGTCTGGGATTTCCTGATGGATGTGGCCACCTTCTTCAACACCTTCGACACCACTTATGTGCAGCGCGATCGGTATGCCGCGCAGGTACAATTATATAATACACATTTCCTCCAACTCATTCGCTTGACCGGAAGCGACGCCGAAGGGCACTCCCAGTCGTTGGTGTTCTCGCCGGCGCATTCAGTGAAGATAGGGCCTTATGTCACGTGGCATGGCATTTCGTTCGGCTACTCTTTCGGAGTGGTGCCCGATCGTTACGGTAGCAATGCCACGGAGTGGACTGTGGCGGCCTACAATTCGAAGGTGGGTTTCGATTTCAGTTACGTGGCCAGTCGGGGGAATTTCAACCTCTTGCGGGTTTCGGGCATCGAGGGGGTGGACAATGCGCAAATCAAAGAAGTGCGCTTCCCGGCGATGCGCACACACACGCTCGCCGTCAATGCCTATTATGTGTTCAACTATCGGCATTTCTCCTATCCCGCGGCTTTCTCGCTCAGCACGGTGCAGTTGCGCAGTGCCGGTTCGTGGCTCTTGGGGGCGCGCTATGACGATCAGGCGGTGCACTTCGATGCACAGCGCACCGAGTCTTTCATCAAGAGCCTTTCGCCCAAGGCTGAACTCAACGAGGCTTTGCGCGTCGACAAAATCAATTACCGTCAGTTCGCCGTCTCGCTCGGCTATGCTTATAACTGGGTGCCGTGGCGCGGTTGGCTCTTTTCGGGCAGTGCCGCCCCGGCCTTGGGGTATAAATATCAGCGCGGCGAAACCTTCTCCACGCAAACCCTCTGGCGAAACATCGAGAACTTCAACTTCGATTGCATCTTTCGTTTCGGCATCGTGCGCACCAATGGGCGCTATTATGCGGGGCTTTCGACGGTGAGCTATCTTTATGACTACGGGTATGCCAATTTCAAACTGCGAAACTCCATTCATTACATAAAACTTTACGTGGGGTTCAATTTTAGCCGCCTGCCCAAATTTCGCGGCGAGCGGCACGGCCGATAGCAGCTCTGTGGTTACAGGGTGAAACGAAAGAGGATTTGCTCCAATTTGCGATTGCGGATTGGAGCAAATCTTCTTTTATGGCTTGAGAGGCCGATGTTCAAAATCGAATTTGTAACTTTGCCTTATTATAAGATAAGCAGCTTATTTATGGCAGTCAGTACAGTTAAAACAGATCCCCGACATTTGTACCGCAAACTGAATATCTTGGTTAAGGTGGGTATTTTGTTGATGGAAAGCGCGGGGGATAGCAACCGAATCGTGAGAAATATGCGTCGAGTGGCGGCTTTTCTCGGTTTGGACAGTGATAATTTGCATATCGACATTCTTTATGGTACGGTCAAGGTGAGTTATTGCGACGAGACCCATTCGTTCAGCCGTTTTGTACATTCGGATAAGAATACAATCAACATGAAGGCCTTGGCGGAGGTGAGTCAGCTTTCTTGGAAAGCCATTCGCGAAGACGAGTCTATCAAGTCCTTTGAGCGCAAATTGGATAATCCCGATTTGATCAAACCGGATTATCCCGCTTGGATGGTGATTCTCGGTGCTGCGATGGGAAGCGGTGGCTTTTCGGTCTTGTTCGGTGGTGACTGGCCTTCCTTCATACCGGCTGCCATTTCGGGATTTGTGGGCTTCTCGGTGCGTCATTTTATGTTGACGAATCGTTTCAACTTCTACATGGTCACTGCGCTCACCGCTTTCTTGGCCACATTGACGGCTTGGCTCATGTTCCTCATTTTGCCGGAAGGCTTTACACAGTGTCCTTATCATTCTTTCCTGTGTTGTGCGTTGTTCCTTGTACCCGGAGTGGCGCTAATTAATTTTCTCGACGACATGCTCGACAATTATTTGTTGGTCGGGTTGGCGCGTTTGGGGAATGCGGCGTTGCAGATCGCTTCGATGACCTTCGGCATAGTGTTGGCCGTGAGTGTGTGCGGAGTGACGAATTTCTTGGGCAATTTGAGCATGCAACCCATTATTTCCTATTGGGAGGCCGCTGTTGTTACCGGAATCTCGGCCATGGGCTTCGGCATGATTTTCAATGTGCCGCGTCGCTCTTTGCCCATTGTCGCCTTGTTAGGCATACTGGGTATGTGCCTGCGCAATTTTATTGCTTTCGACCTCGGACAGGGATTGATACTCGGCTCTTTGGCGGGGGCAACGCTCATCTCTTTGCTCGCCGTTCGCTTTGTGCATGCCACCAGAAGCCCCAATCACGTCCTGACGATTCCCGGTGTGATTCCGATGGTGCCGGGTATATTAATGTATAGAGGCATCTTTGGATTTGTGCATCTTGGCACAGATGCGGCAGAATTCATGGGCGCTTTTGGGAACTTGCTCAATGCAGGGCTCATTGTTTTGTGTCTCTCTATTGGGGTCGCCACCCCGAACATCTTTGTGCGTCGTTGGATTGCCAAAAGGAGAAGAGAAGAACTCAATGAACTCATTGCCGAAAGAAGAAAACGAGGCAAATTTGTCGATTTGGCCGACTTTGCTTGAATTTATACGTGGGGTGTGCTCAGATTGGAAGAACACATCCCACGTGTTTTTAGCCGAAAAATGAAATAGTGAGTTGTTTTTGCAAAGTAATAAGATGGCAAAACGGTAGGTTCTGAAAGAAAGTCCATTTTTTTTTCTCTCAAATGTTTGGTGGTTTGTGAGAAACGCTCTACTTTTGCACTCGCAATCGGGACGCAACGCTTCCCAACAAGGTTGCAGCGATAATTGACTTACTTACATAAACGAATCAAGGAAGATATAAGAACAACGATGCACCTACTGATGTAGGTGCTCGGGTAATGAATGGTCTCTTTATGAGATTGTTTTTGCTAACGTCAATCTACGATTCAATGGATACGACATTCTGAATCAGAAAACAAACAAATATCATATTTACAATGAAGAGTTTGATCCTGGCTCAGGAT
>CAUQEF010000014.1:0-70481 GCA_963517315.1 uncultured Prevotellaceae bacterium | reverse complement strand
ACTTTTGAGAAAGGGTTTCCGGTAGTTGAGGCCTCACTCCAAATGTCGGACGAACCTTATTTTTAGAGAAGAGGCTTAGACCGTACTCAGATTTTCAAGTAGCTTTTCGCTCAGAGCGGCGATTTTTTCGCCTTCTGTCATCGTTGATTCGAGGGTTTCGCGAATATCCATAGTTGTGTGTTTGAAATCTTGGGGACTTTCGGACGAAGTCCACCACTTTTGCGGCGGAGGAGAGCGAGGCGGCGAAAGAAAAGTTTTTTTCGCGCGGCAGATTTGGCATAATGCAGTCGAATGCTTATATTTGCGGTCTAAATCATTCGTCTATGCAGCAACTTCTACGCTATCTGTTTTCTCTGCTCTGTGTCGTCGCTCTCTCGAGCGTCGGTGCTTTGCGCGCGGCCGATGTGGTTGCCGCTGCTCCCTCGTCGGAGTCGCCGGCATTGGTGGCGCCGTCCGAAGTTGCGATCTCGCTGCGCGGCAATCAGTTGCGCGTGACCAACGCCGACGGACAGACGGTGGAAGTCTATAACATCACCGGTGTGAAAGTATTTGTGCATCGCGTCGAAGGAGACGATCGCACCTTCACGCTCACGGCCGAACGTGGTATTTACATCGTCAAGGTAGGCAAAGTGGTGCGCCGCGTGACGCTCCTCTGAGGTGCGTCGAAAGCGAGTGCGGCCGCAGCATAAAGCTGCCGGCGCACGAAGCCCCGTTGCCCAATGTTTGGCGACGGGGCTTCGTGGCACTAATGAATGTGTTTTTTCTTGAATATGGGATTCCCGATGCCCGCTATATTCGAAGTAGGGACTGTATATTTTATTTTTTATGGATCATCGTGTTAGAAAAATCGGTGTGTTTTATGACGGTAGTTATGTTTTTCAAGTGCGCAATTATTACAAGCGTGTGCATGAGCGTCGTGCGATTTTAGATTTTAATGGATTGCATGCCTTCGTGAAGCGAGAGATTGCTTACATCGAAGGACTCACCGAACAGGAATTGAGCATGTGCCAAATTGTGGATGCGCATTTCTTTCAAGGACGCCGCTCGGCGCACAATTCCGATGCCGAGGCGTTGAGAGGCGAACGGGCTTTCGACGAAATGCTCAGTCGGGTGGGGGTGACCACGCACTATTTGCCGTTGAAGAAACGCGGCTCTTTCGAAATGGAAAAAGGCATCGACGTGTGGTTGGCCTTGGAGGCGCTCGAGCAGTCGTACTACAAGCACTACGATTTCGTAGTGCTCTTGGCGGGCGACGGCGACTACCTGCCGCTGCTGCGCAAACTCAATGCGTTTGGCATCCGCGTGATGCTCCTTTACTGGGAGTTTGAGTACGAAGACGACAATGGCACGATTCGTTACACCTCGGCTTCCGATACGTTGAAGAATGAGGCGACTTATCCCATGGATATGGTGGAGGTGTGCGACAGCCCGGAGGGAGACATCTTGTTCAGCAGAGACAGACAGCGCGACGGCGAGTCGCAACACGAAGCGGAAGAGTATGAGGGGGTTGTACTTTCGGTGGGGCGCGACTACGGCTTCATCAAGCAGGAGAGTTTCCCGGACAATGTGTTTTTCCTCACCAAAACGGCCGAAGGTGATGTGCAGCGCGGCGACCGCGTGACGTTTGCCGTAGAGGTGGGACAGAATGGCAATCTTGTGGCCAAGTTTGTCCGCCCGGTGAAGTAGGATTTGCTCCAAAGTTCAAAAAAAGTGCCTGCGCAACGTGATGTTGCGCAGGCATTTTTTGGTGGGAGATGGGAAAATGGGCATCTTTTTGCCGCGATTCTCCCGAAAGAGTGTGGAGATTATCCTTGCACCTCTTTGATCTTCTCGGCAATGATTTCGAGGTCGTTGCGGAGGGTCTGAATGCGGCGCTCAATGTCGGCAACGAGGGAGTTGCCGGCCTTGGATTTCGAGGTGAGGAAGGTGAGGTTCGTCTCGTAAGTTTGGATTTCGCCCTTCTTGGTTTCGTAGGCGCGTTGGAGACGTTGCAATTCACTTCCACCATTTTGCGCGGCACGACGGGCGATGTTGTCCACGTGGCGGCGACCGGCTTCGCGGTGCACGGTTTCGTAGATCTTGTCGCAGAGGGTGCGGTAGGTGCGGTAGAGCTTTTCCTTTTTGCGGAAGGGGACGTGACCGATGGCGGCCCATTCAGCTTGAAGGGCTTTGACGGCTTGCTGGAGTTGCTCGCTGCCTTCGTCGGCCAACTGCTGGAGGCGGGCGATGACGTCGAGTTTCTTAGTGAGGTTGGCTTGTTCCTCTTCGTGAACACCGGCATTGGCTTCTTTCTTACGGTCGAAGAAGGCGTTGCAGGCGGTGTTGAAGCGTTTCCACACGGCATCGCTCACCTTGTGGGCGACGGGACCGATCTTTTTCCACTCGGCTTGGAGTGCCACGAAGGCGTTGGTGGTGTTGCTCCAATCGGTGCTGTCTTTGAGTTCCTCGGCACGTTCGCACAAAGCGGTTTTTTGTGCGAGGTTGTCGGCGAGGGTTTCGCGGAGGGAGCGGAAATAATGCGATTTGGCCGAGAAGAAGCGATCGCAGGCGGTGCGGAAGCGCTCGAAAATGGCCTGATTTTGTTTGCGGGGGGTGAAGCCGACGGTCTTCCACTCATTTTGCATGCCGATAACGAGCTGGGACATAGCCTCCCATTCGGCCATGGTGGAGAGGGAATCGAAGTTGAGGGCTTCGACTTGCTCGCAGAGGTGAGTCTTTTTGGCGAGGTTTTCTTCCTCTTCTTGTTTGCGGCCGAGGAAGAAGTCTTGGTGGCGCTTATTGACGGTGGTGGAAGCGGCTTTGAAGCGTGCCCAAATTTCTTCGCGTTGTTCTTTGGCTACGGGGCCGGTTTCGCGAAATTCTTGGTGCAGCTTTTGCAAGGCATGGAAAGCGGAGACCACATCTTCGTCTTCGGCGAGCTTTTCTGCCGTTTCGCAGAGGCGGGTTTTGATTTCGAGGTTCTTTTTGAAATCGTAGGCGCGCATTTCATGGTTGATGCGCAGGAGATCATAGAATTGCTCGACGTAGTGGTGGAAGTTTTTCCATGTTTCGGTGACCTGCTCGGCGGGAATGTTACCGATTTCCTTCCATTCGGCTTGCAAGGCCTTGAAACGATCGTACTTTTTGTCGATCTCTTCGGGTTGCGCCACCATTTGTTTGATTTCCTCGATGATGTCGAGCTTGTGTTGCAGGTTGGCTTGGCGGGTGGCTTCGGCTTCTGCGGCAACTTTGGCGCGCACTTCCTTGACTGAAGCGACGAGGCGCTTGTATTCTTGCTCGTCGGGATCGGAGGCGGGCACGAAATCTTCGGCATTGCCGCCGTCGGCTACAAAGGCTTCACGGGCTTTGAGGATTTCGTCGTTGTGCAGACGATAGAAGACGTTGCGCAAGCGGTCGAGCATGGCGCGATCGGCCGTGGCGGGTTGCTCCACATACTGTCGAAGCAGGGTGAGTACTTCGGCTTTGGTGGCCGGGGTGGGGATCTTGTCGGTAGATTCTGAAGGTGCGTTGGCTGCTTCGGGCATTTCTGTGGTAGAATCGGCAGTCACGGTTTGGGACTCCGAAACGGTTTCGTTTGCAGCGGGAGCGTTGCCTTCGAGGTTTTGTGCAGCTACTTCGAGCTGGGAGGTGTCGAGTTCACTCATGAGAGTGTCAGAGTTAGGAGTTAGGTAAAGTAAGGTGGAGGTCGCGGGCGTGTGTCGCGGCCGTGCGTATGCAAATAACGGCAAAAAAAACAAAACCGCCAAGTTTTCCGGGAAGAAAAATTGGCGGTAAGTGATTTTTGGCGTGATTGTCTTGTGAAAAGGTGCTTTGGAGCATTAAATCCAGCCAATGCGGCGGAAGAACCAGACGAAGAGAAAGGACACGATGATGGAGGCGGCGATGGTGAGAGGGAAGCCCCATACCCATTGTTCCATGCCGTTGAGGAGGTTCATGCCAAAGATGCTGGCGATGAGCGTGGGAAACATGAGAATGATGCTCACGGAGGTCATCGTCTTCATCGTTTGGTTCATGTTGTTGCTGATGATCGAGGCGTAGGTGTCGATGGTCGATTCGAGAATGTTGGCGTAGATGTTGGTGGTTTCGCGCGCCTGACTCATTTCGATGTTGACGTCTTCAATCATGTCGGCGTCGAGTTCGTCGACGGGGAGCTTAAACTTCAGTTTGGAGAGAAGGGTTTCGTTGCCGCGAATGGCGGTGGCGAAGTAGGTGAGCGAGTCTTGGAGGCGGGAGAGGTTGATGAGATCGGAATTGTTGATGGGGCGATCCAAATCACGCTTGGCACCATCGATGATGGTGCTGATTTGTTTGAGGCGCTTCAGATACCAAACGGCGCTCGAGAGGAAAAGACGAAACACAAAGTCGACCGAGTCGGTGAAGCCCAAACCGCGTTTCTTTTGATAGGAAACGAAGTCGAGCATCATGTTGGTTTCGAAGTGGCAGACGGTGACGCAGATGTCGCGATTGAGAATGACGCCGAGCGGAATGGTGGTGTGGGGAGTGCGACTCTGGGCTTCTTTCTGGTAGGGTATGCGAAGAATGATGAGCATGCAGCCCTCGTCGTAGTCGTAGCGGGCACGCTCATCTTTGTCTCTGATGTCGTTGAGAAAATAATCCGGGATGTGGAGTTCGTCGATGAGGTATTTTTCCTCTTCTTCTGTGGGGCAAGTGGCTTGCACCCAATAGTTGGGTTGCCAGTTTTCTTGGGTTTGCAACCCGTGCTTGTAGTTCCAATACGTGAGCATAGCGAGCTTTCTTCGGTGCGAACGGAGCCGGATAGGAAGAAAGTCGAATGCTCTTCCTATCCGTGACGATGAGATTTCGTTTCCGCGTGATAGTCGTCCATTTGGAGTTTCTGTTTAGCTGATCGGCGTCCGTTCCTTGGAGTTGCGGGAAGGGATACCGTTTTTCGGCTGCAAAAGTAGCCTTTTTTCGGCGAACTGACAAGCGCCACAGGCATTTAGCGCCACACTTTTTGCCCGTTTTCGATGTTCAGTCCGCGTGTGGGGTAGGCTAATGCACGTCCGGAAAGGTCGAAACGGCGGAAGGTGGACGAAGGAGTTGGGGAGGTAGTGTGGTTGAGGTGGGGGGAGTTTACACTGGTGATGGTACGGTTGGTGAGATGCGCTGCGTTGACGATGCGCCCGCTGCGGTTGTCGAGGAGGAGGACGGCGATGTGGACGTTTTTGAACGATTGGACACTGCTCGGCAGGTAGCAATCAGTGAAAACAAAGGTGTGGGGCACACCGCGCTCCATCATGCTGGGTACACTGGCCGGTTGTCCGTAAATATTGGGATAGATTTCTCTGGCGACGTCGTTGAAATAAACGGGGGTGCGCCCCGGGAGTTGTGTCCACTTGTAGAATCCGCTTGAAGGATCAACTGCAGGCGATCGTCCCGGGTAATCTTTGAGCGAATAGTAATTGGTTTGAGCATAAGTGCCTACGCTATCTTCGAGCACAACATAGGCGAGGCGCAAGTCTAAGTTGTGCGCATCTTTTCCGTAAGTGGTGCGCACGGTCAAGTCAAATTTGCGCTCTTCGGTGCGCTTGAAGCTCGCTTCCACCAAGGCAGGGGCAGGACGATCGGCGGCGGTGAGGAATTGATTTTCAAAACCATCGAGAGAAAAGGACGCGTTGCGTACGTTCCGGTCGATGTGGACTTTGGGATAGCCACCGAAGCGCATTTCTTTATAGCTTTCAGCGGACATGTTATCGTTGACGTGCACAGCGATACCGATGAAACGATCGGGATGATGCTTGCTTAGTTCGTCGAAGATATAAATACCGACGGGACAATAGCCACACCACGTCCCGGTGCCTTTTTCGTAAACGACCGTGCGGGGGTAGACAATGGAGGAGTTGTCGGTGTCTTCGGCATGTGAGGGTAACCCAAAGCAGGCTGATAAGAATATAATAAGGAGGGAGAGGAGTCGTTGCATAGGATAGTGAGAGGAAATGAGGGGGTTATTTTTTGAAGGGCTTGCGCCAGCTGCAGCCTTCTTTCCAGCGAGAGCAGCCGTAGGCCGTTTTGCCTTTGATCACCTTGCCCTCGCCACATTGCGGACAGGTGCTGCCGGCACGAATCACTTTGCGTTTTGGTTTCTCGCTTGCCGTGTCGGAAGTCGCGGTGGTGGAACTTTCTCCCTTCTTTGCTGCGAGTTTAGCGGGAAGTTCGGCCGAAGCGGAGGCCGTGACGCGGCGCGCATCGGTATCGCGCAGCACGGTGTCGACGAGTTCGCAGACCATCTGTTTGAGTTCCGCGATGAATTGCGGCGCCGAATAGTCGTGGTGTTCGATGCGGCGCAATTTGTTTTCCCACTGTCCGGTGAGTTCCGCGCTTTTGAGGAGTTCTTCCTTGATCACGCCGATGAGTTCCACACCGGTGGGGGTCGCTTCGAGACTCTTGTTGCGTCGACGAATGTAGCCGCGACGAAACAGTGTTTGAATGATGGCCGCTCGGGTGGAGGGGCGGCCGATGCCATTCTCTTTGAGGGCATCGCGTAGTTCTTCGTTGTCCACGGTGCGCCCCGCCGTTTCCATGGCGCGCAACAGCGTGGCTTCTGTGAAAGGCTTCGGGGGCGTGGTTTCTTTCGCCGTGAGGGTCGGGGTATGGGGGCCGCTTTCGCCTTTGGTAAAGTCGGGGAGCGTGCGTTCTTCTTCCGCGCGTTGTGTGTTAGGCTCCTCTTTGGGCGTATCGCGGCGGAACACTGCGCGCCAACCTTCGTCGAGAATCACTTTGTCGGTGGTGCGAAACGGGACATCGGCGGCCTCGCCGTCGACAGTGGTGGTGGCAAAACGGCAATCGGGGTAGAAGACGGCGATGAAGCGCCGCGCAATCAGATCGTAGACGCGGCGTTGCACGTCGGTGAGCGCATGCGGCGCCACGCCGGTGGGGATGATGGCGTGGTGATCCGTTACTTTCGACGAGTCGAACACCTTTTTCGATTTGCGCAACTTCTCGCCGCGCAACGGAGCGAGGAGATCGCCGTAGAGACCTGACAGCCCGTTGAGAATGGTTTTGCTCTTCCCGTACATGTCGTCGGGAAGGTAGGTCGTGTCTACACGTGGATAAGTGGTGAGTTTGACTTCATAAAGTTGTTGTACGACCTCGAGCGTGAGATCGGCGCCGTAACCGAACTTGCGGTTGCACTCGACTTGCAGCGCGGTGAGGTCAAATAGACGAGGAGGGGCTTCGCTGCCTTTTTTCTTCGTCACCGCCGTCACCGTGAAAGGCGTGTTTTCGATGGCACGCAGTGCGGCTTCCGCTTCGGCGCGGTCGGTGAAACCGCGTTTCGTCGCCCCCTTGTTCTCGGTGCGTTCGCCGTTTTTCGCTTCTTCGTCTTCCTCGCTGTTGTCGAGTCGCGCCGTAAACGTTGTGTCGCGGTAGACGGTGGAGAGCACCCAATAAGGTTCCGGCACGAAGCGTTCGATCTCTTGCTGTCGGTGCACGATGAGTGCCAAAGTCGGGGTTTGCACGCGCCCGATGCTCAGCGGTTGTGCACCGCGTCGACTCCGATCGCCGAATTTCAGCGTATAGAGGCGAGTGGCATTCATGCCCAGCAGCCAGTCGCCGATGGCACGGCACAGGCCGGCCTCATACAGACCGCGATACTCCTCTTGTGGGCGCAGGTGGGCGAAACCTTCTTTGATGGCTTCTTCCGTCATCGACGAAATCCATAATCGATCCACGGGACAGTGTGCCGCAGCCTTTTGCATCACCCAACGTTGAATGAGTTCACCTTCTTGTCCGGCATCCCCGCAGTTGATGATGCGGTCGGCTTTCCCGAACAGATCGCAGATCACCCCGAACTGTTCTTCCACGCCTTCTTTCAAGCGGATGCCGAAGCGTTCCGGGATCATGGGCAGCGCCGACAGCGACCACGCTTTCCAGTAGGGCGTGTATTGATCCGGATCTTTGAGTTCGCAGAGATGTCCGAACGTCCACGTCACTTGATAGCCGTTGCCTTCATAGTAACCGGCATTGCGCCCCACCCGATGGTGTTGCGTGGCACCGATGATCTTGGCGATATCTTCGGCTACTGAAGGTTTCTCGGCAATGCAGACGATCATGTTGTGTAAAAAGGCAAGGGCGTTCTATATATAAGGAGTGGATCGCAATATGATAAGGAAGGTACGCATCTCAGACGGTCGTTTCCAGTGCGTCGCCAATGCGTCGGCGGAGGTTGGCTTCCTGTGGAGCGCCGCTGTGCAAAAGTCCTTCGTGCAAGAGCCACCATGCCGAGGCTTGTTGCGTGATCGGGAGCAAATCGTGGGTGGAAACCACAATCGTTCGTCCTGTTTCCTGCGCCACGGCAAAGAGAAGGGCTAAGAGTGCACGTTTGTTGGGGGGATCGAGGTGCGCGGTGGGTTCGTCGAGCAAGAGCAGCGGCGTGGTTTGCGCCAAAGCCCGCGCCAGCATCACCCATTGTGTCTGTCCGTCGCTCAGAGAGTAGAGCGGCCGTGCCATCAGCGCCTCGATGCCGCAGCGTTGTGCCGCTTGGGTGATCTCCGCGCGGTCTTGTTGTGCGGTGGCGATGCAGCGATGGGGAAGGCGCGCGGTCGTCAACACATCTTTCACTGTCAAACTCCCCACGGCCGGTCGCGTGGTGAGCATCAGCGCCACTTGGCGTGCCCGCGCTTGTGGAGAGAACTCGAACAATGATTGTCCGGCGAGTCGAATCTCGCCGCGGAGTGGAGGGAGTAGACCGCCCATGCAGTGGAGCAAAGTCGTCTTTCCGCTGCCGTTGCGCCCGAGGAGAATCGTCACCCCGCCCGCCGGCACTTTTGCATTGAGCCCTTCGGCCACACAATGTGAGGCGTGCCCGATGCTCAGGTCGCACAATTCAAGCTGATCCATGCGTTGCAAAGATAGTGTTTTTTATCGAAAAAGACTTCTTTCGGCCGCCGACGTGTTAGTCCACTTTTCCGAAGTGGTAGCCCAAGCGGCGCAATTCGAGTGCTGCCCCGATGCGGTAGAGCGTGTGCAAACTGCGCACATACGCATGGAAGGCCAGTGGACTTTGCGGTTCGATCTCTTCGTGGCGAAGCGCATCGAGTGCCGTTTCGGCGCAATGCTGCACGAGCGAAACATAACTGCGGCGTTTCGTCGCGTCTTCGCCCAGCCCAAGCACATCGTCGAGAATATGGTCGTCGAGTGCGTCGAAACCTCGGGCGTTGCGCAGTGCCGGATAGATGCGTTCGGGATGTTGAGCACAAGGTGCCCACCCCGTTTCCCACAGGTGTGCGAGCGCCATGCCCACGAAGCCCATCCAACCGATAGCCACTGTCGGATATTTGGGAATTTCGGGGAGGGCGTCGGCCACATAAGGTTGTGCCACTGCCTCCCACACCGTTTCGAGGTCGGGAGTCTCGAGCAGTTGTCCGTTCAGCGCACCCAGTTCGGTGCAAAGGCGCAAAAGTCGATCCGTAAGATTCTTTTCGTAGCGTTCGAGATAGAGCGTTTGAGGATTCATTGGATGAGAAGTATTGAAGAAGCACCACGGCACTTCGGTTCAGATCCGGTCGAGCGGGTGTCGTTTACCGCCGAGACGTTTGAAGTCCGAAGGCGACATGCCGGTGATTTGTTTGAATTGTCCGCTCAGATGAGCCGGACTCGAATAGTTGAGTCGAAAAGCGATTTCCGACATCGTCAGTTCGTCGTAGATCAGCAGTTCTTTGGCGCGTTCCACTTTTTGCAAAATGAAGAAGCGCTCAATCGTCATCCCTCGGGCAGCCGAGAATACGGCGCCGAGCGACGAATAACTTTTCGCCAAGCGGTCGGAGAGAAATGCCGAGAGTTTCCATTTCTCCATTAGGGTGCGATCCGCCACATAGTCCATTACCGCTTGGCGAATCGCTTCCACGAGCACCGAACGGTGGTCGTCGATCAGCTCAAAACCCACCTGCTCCAAATCATGGCGCAGGTGGGTGAGTTGGTCGTCTGTGAGTGGGCGCGGCAGCACTGCCTTCCCCAGTTCCACCCGGTCGAAGGCCACTTCGTGGCGCTGCAAGAGCTGTTCCACCGCCATGCGGCAGCGGTCGCACACCATATTCTTAATGTGAAGCACCGTTTGTGGTGCAGTAGTCGTGTTCATTTTCTTTCATTTGTCGGCTTTGCGCAGTGTGTAGCCAATCGCTTTTACAGCATCGATCAGCGTTTCGTCTGTGGCGTCACCTTCCACCAGTGCTTCGCCGCGTTCCAGATTCACCTCCGCGTGGTTCACACCTTCCACTCTGCGCAACGCCTTTTCCACGTGCGCACTGCAATGGTGACAAGTCATGCCGTCCACGGCGAAGCGGCGAATCTTCGTTGTGTTCTCCGCCGGTGCGTGCTTGTGGGGAGCGCGGTGCAGGAGGGGGGCAACGACCAAGGCATAGAGCAGCAACAGCGCCATGACTCCCGTGGAAGCCCATTGCCACCAAGGCATTTCCGGATAGCAGCACGCGGCCATCGGGCTGGAGAGGGGCGCGAAGAGCTCGTGCGGCAGCAGGAAGTCGACCCCCAGACCGAAAACGATGGCACCGACCGTGAGCGAAAGGAGATAAATCCACAGGGTGCGCTGTCCCATGACGCGGCGAATCACCAAGATCGAGGCCATGTTCGATGCCGGTCCGGCCATGAGGAAGACGAGGGCCGCGCCGGGCGAAAGCCCTTTGAGCATCAGCGCTGCTGCCACGGGAATACTGCCGGTGGCGCACACATACATCGGGATGGCGATGAGCAGCACCACGACATAAGCCAAGAGCGGGCGATCGGCGAAGCGAACGAAAAAGTCGTTGGGCACGAAGAGCGTGATCAGTCCCGCCACGACCAAACCGATCACGAGCCATTTGCCGATATCTTGCACCATATCGACGAAACCGTAGCGCAAAGCGCCTTTCATCCGATCTGCGAAACCGGTATAGGTTGGTTCCTGTCGGGCGCAGACTTCCCCGTCGGCACAGTGGGGGTCGGCCGTTTGGGCGGCCTTCTCGCGGTCCTTGTCTACTGCGTTGACGAGCAGACCGCCGAAGACCGAAGTCACCAAGGCGGCGATGGGGCGAAGGATGGCAAACGGCAGACCGAGAATCGAGTAGGTGGCCAAAATTGAGTCGACTCCCGTTTGCGGTGTCGCAATGAGAAACGACGTGGTGGCGCCCTTCGACGCCCCTTCTTTGCGCAGCGACATCGCCGTCGGAATTACTCCGCAGGAGCACAACGGCAGCGGAATGCCGAAGAGCGCGGCGAGCAGCACCGAGCGCAGATCCGCCCCCGAAAGATAGCGGCTGTAGAGCGACCCCGGCACAAAGGCATGCAACAAGCCCGCCACGAGAAAACCGAGTAGCAGGTAGGGCGACATTTCATTGATAAGACGGAGAATTTCGTACATGATGAATTACTTTGATTTTGATACGGCAAAGGTAGCTGTACGCCGTTCGAAATGTCTTACACAATTCCGCGAAAGATTTACAGGTTTGTCCTAAGCCTATCGCTTACCAACTTACAAATTGTGAGGCAGAAAATTCTCCTTCGCCAAATATTTTACGACAGAGGGCATAATGAGCGAATTGGAAAAGCAGAGTACATATTTGCGCCCTTGTGGTTTTTCGGGCATCAACAGCAGGTCGTTCACCAATTGTTTAATCTTTCGCGAAAGTGAAGTTTTGCTTTGTGTCGGGTACAACGCTTCAATGTCGCCACTCATAATGGTCTTTTTGGTGGCTGCGAGGAATAAAATGTTTTGCACCTCTTGGCTGATGCGTCCGCACTGCCGAGCATCTTGAATCGCCGGTAGCAAAATGGCATTGAGAAGATAGTCGTGATCACACAGCTGATCCACTTTCCTGATCTCTTCCAACAGTCCCAACAGCACATAGTTGCACCATTGTTCAGTGCCTTGATAAGTGTAGAGGGCGGCTTGCGCGAGATGAGTGTAATAGTTCTCTCGGTCTGAGCAGAATATGGCAGTGGGGTTGACGATGCGCCCGGCGATGTCGACCTTAAAGCCCGCACGGATCAACATCGCGTAGGTAAACAAGCGAACAGTACGCCCGTTGCCGTTGCCGAAAGGATGAATCCATACAAAACGGTGGTGCGCCTGGGCTATTTTCACCAGATCGAATTGTGGAGGATCTTTGTGGTTGATAAATTGTAGCAGTTCCTCCATGAGCTCCGGCACAACCATAAAATCCGGTGGCGTATGCGCCGAACCTTTGATCAACACATTGTGCCGGCGGTAACATCCGGCGTTCATATCGCCTTCGCCGCCTCGTCCGGTTTGCAAGTCTTTGACGACAAGTTGGTGCAGTTCGCGAATAAAAAGTGCATCGATCGGCCGATCGGTGCCACACTCGTCGATATAGGCAAGAGCAGTTTCGATGTTTTGTATCTCAAGCACATTTTCGTTTTGTGCATCGCCCTGTTCCTCTTCGTGTTGCAATTCTAAATATTCGGTGAGCGTCGTGTTGTTGCCTTCGATACGCGCGGAACCCACGCTTTCGAGGGTATGGAACAATCGCTTTAACTGACTAAACACGACGGGATGCGTGGTCGGAGCTAAATGGATACGCCGCAGGTAATCGAGTTCTACAATGGCACTGGTTAATGCGCTGTTGAAATTAGGGACAAAGAGTTCCAATTGTCAGTAGGATTAGTTTAAATTGTTGCCGGCTCGGTGGGGAGTCTGATGCAAATCAACATTTTACATTGGCGAAAATACACATTTTACATCAAACGGCAAAATGATATTGATTATTAGTGTGTTATCTTCGTGAAATGAAAATCAACATTTTACATTGGCGCAAATGTACATCTGTCATTTCAGCTATTTTTCCTGATTGGTTTTCTCCCACGCTAAGCGGCCTTCCGGAGAAAATACCTACCTTTGCTCCGGCTACTTTTTCGCACTCCATAGTATTCAATCACAAGATGTACACCTTTGAATCCCTTCCCCTCGACCGCCACCTGCTGCACTTGGCCGAACGGGGTAATCTTGAGTTCACGCGCCGTCTGCATCCCGGCGTGGAAGGCGTGTTGGGCATTCGCATGGCCGACCTCCGCAACTTGGCGCGCCGCATCGCCCGGCAAGACGCCGCCGCCTACTTGCAGGCCGTGGAGAATGTCTCCGAAGCGGAGCAAAGCCCCTACATGGAAGCCCGAACGCTCCACGGCTTGGTGCTCGGCTACATTAAGCCCACGTCCGTCGACGACTATCTCGCGCACGTTGCCCGCTGGGTGCCGCGCATCAACTCGTGGTCAGTGTGCGACGCTTTCAAACTCGCCGACGAGCGCCGCTTGTTGGCCGAACACCGTGACCGTCTTTGGGACTTTGTCGGCGAGCGGCTCGACAGCGACCACGAATACACCGTGCGTTTCGCTGTCGTGCTGCTCATGCTCTATTTCATCGAGGCCGACCACATCACCGCCGTACTCACTCGCCTTTGCGCCGTGCGCCACGAGGGGTATTATGTGCGCATGGCCGTGGCCTGGGCGGTGGCCGAGTGCTACATTCGTTTCCCCGAGCACACCCTGCCCATATTCGAGCAGCATCGCCTGCCCCTGTGGACGCACAACAAGGCCTTACAGAAAATTCGCGAGTCGCTCCGTCCCGATGAGGTCGTCAAAGCCCAACTCCAAGCCTTGAAGCGCAAAGTGTGAAATGCCGCGTTCGCCTTTCGCCCCGTAAACCGACAGCAGGCGCTCATTCTCGAGGGAGAATGAGCGCCTGCTGTGTTTTGTATCGTTCTGTTCGTCGGCAGGTCGCGCACCGGTGCGCAACCTGCCGTTAGGAGGATGGACTGAAGGCGTAGTTTAGGCCAGAGCGGCGTCGGCCAGTGCTTCGAGTGCAGGCACATCGGTGCTGTGCAGCGCGCTCTTCACCGTCACGATGGGTTCGAGCAGTTCGATGCCCTTCCACTTGTCCATCTGCGCCTTCATGGCGCGAGCCGCGGTGGCAGCCCATGAAGCATTTTCGATAATGCCCACGCGGCGATTGCGGTAGCCCTTCAGGTTGAGCTTGTGGAGGAAGAAATGCATCGGGGGGAACACGTCGGCGTCATAGCTCGAAGCCGCCACGATGAGCGTGCCGTAGCGGAAGGCGTCGGCCACGGCGTGGTCGATGCTGCCGCGCGCCAAGTCGTGGAGCACCACTTCGGGCGCACCTTTTTCGCGGAGAATTTCGGCCATGCGGCGTGCCGCCTTCTTCGTGCCGCCGTGCACACTGGCAAAGGCCACCACCACACCGGGCGTTTCCACCTCGTAGCGCGACCAGATGCGGTACAAGCGCAGCGCCTCGGCCATCTTCGCACCCGTGAGCACCGTGCCGTGGAGCGAACAGATCATGCGCACATCAAACTTGCCCACTTTGTCGAGCGCCTTGCCCACCTGCGGGCCGTATTTGCCGCAGATGTTCACATAGTAGCGGCGCGCTTCCGTAGCCCAGTCGTCGGGGTGCGAATCGTAGGTGCCGAATTTGCCGAACGCATCGGCCGTGAACATCGCTTGGTCGCCGTCGTCGTAGGTCATGATCACCTCCGGCCAGTGCACCAGCGGTGCCGTGATGAAGTGGAGGGTGCGCTTACCGAGCGAGAGCGTGCTGCCGTCCTTCACCGCGATGGTGCGGCCGGTCAAGTCGAGCCCCTCGTTGAATTGCTCCATGAATTCGATCGCCTTGGCGCTCGCCACCACCTGCAGCGAGGGGAACGCTGCCAGCGTGTCGACGATGCCGCCCGTGTGGTCGGGTTCCATGTGTTGCACCACGAGGTAGTCGGGGGTGCGACCACCCAAGGCCGTGCGCAGATTTTCTTTCCACTCCTCGACGCAACGCGCGTCGACGGTGTCCATGATGCAGACTTTCTCGTCGAAAATCACATAACTGTTGTAGCACATGCCTTCCGGCACGGCATATTGACTTTCGAAGAGATCGAGGTCACGGTCGTCGGCACCGATGTATTTGATGGTAGAGGTAATGTTCGGGTTCATGTCCGAGATTGAAATAGGAAGTTTGATCTGTGATGAGAATAATGTGGAGCACCCCGCCGGGCAGGGTACATCAGTTGATTTCGTCTACGGCGCGCAGATAGTTGCGCAGGTTGCCCGCCTTTTGCACTTTCTTGAAGGCCTTGCGCCCGATTGTAGTCTCCGCATAGTCCCAGAAAGGGCGGAGCTTGCGGTGCAGCGCCTCGTCGTCCGGCACGATGCGCGCATAGGCCTCGTGCAGACCGTCGTGCAGGCGGTGGAGCAGGTCGATTTGTTCGGCGGCCGACCACTCGCGACCGTCGCGCAGTTCGGCACTCAGTGAGGGGCGGGCAAGCAGGCCGCGCCCCATCATCACGCCGGCCACGGTGGGCAGCGCGGTTACCAGCTCCTTCACGTCGGTGGGGGTGAGCAGGTCGCCGTTGTAAATCAGTGGGTGCGGGCACGTGGAGGCAAAGCGCGCAAAGGCTTCGCGGTCGGCCGTGCCTTTGTAGCCCACCGTGCCCAAACGCGGGTGGAGCGTCACGCTCACCAAGGGCGCGGCGGCTACGAGGGGCGCGAGGCGCTCAATCTGTGTGGCGTCGTCCCAGCCCAAACGGAGTTTCACCGAGAAGCCCACTTCGGGATAGGTGCGCATGCGCTCGAAGATGGCGGCCGCGTGCTCGCACTGCGCCATCAGTCCGCTGCCGCGCCCGTGGCGTGCCTGCAAAGGGAAGGGGCAACCCATGTTGAGGTCGATGCGCCGATAGCCCAAGCCGGCGACGACGTCGACCAAGCGCGCCAGTTCGTCGGCATCGGCCGCGATGATCTGCGGCACCACCGGCACCCCCTCATTGTGTTCGGGGGCGATGTCGCGCAGGTCTTTGGAGCGCACACCGCCGTGCTCCCACCGCACGAAAGGCGTGTAGTAGACGGCGATACCGCCCACCAGTCGGTGGTGCAGTCGCCGATAGACATCGTCGGTGTAACCTTGAAGCGGAGCAAAGTGCAGCGGAATCATGGTGCAAAGTTACGGCTTTCTTTTGAATTAAAGATCACGTGCGACAAAAACTCGCTCGCTTTTCCCACGCTGCGCGCGCTTTGCGCGTAGCTGTGGTGGTCGCCCGTCAGGCCGTGGGAGTCGGTGAGGGGAAGCGGAGCAGCGCGTCGCGATAGTATTCATATTGCTTGCGGCGCAGGGCAATTTCTCGCGGCAGTCCCTCGCTGATGGAGTTCGTCAGCGTGTCGAAGCCGTCGAGGATCTCCACAATGCGGCGCTGCTCGGAGAGCGCGGAGGGGACACTCTGCGAAGTTACAATTTTTTCTCGGGAGGGTGTTGGAGAGAGGGGCGTTTTTTCGCCCCTTGCCCACGAGGGGCGCCGGCCGACACGCGGCGACTGCCAACGCGTACGCGTGACGCGCGCGCATCCGGCGTTTTCCGACTTTTTGCCTTCACCTCTTCACCTTTCGTCTGCAAGGTGTTGAACATCAGTGTGTTGCGGGTGAAGGCTTCACCCCACGTGCGTTCACGCCGATTTTGGTTCAATCGTTTGATACAGAGCGTGTTGTGGGTGAAGGCTTCACCTCGCGCCCTGTCTTCACCCTCTTTCGGTCATTTCGCCCGCGGGCGTCGCGAGGGTGCGAGCGGTGCGGCGGGTGAAGCACAGGGTGAAGGAAAAAAGGGGGCGTAACCTTCACCCGCAAAAGCTTGTGCATGAGGGAGTTGCCGAGGGTGGGTGAAGGGGTGAAGGCAAAAGTGGAAAAAAGCGGAGTGCGCGTGATGCGCGCGTAGGCGAGGCGGAAGGCGAAAAAGGAGGGGTGAAGTAGAGGCGACCTCTCGCCGGTCGGCGTTGAGTGGCGAGGTGGAAAACGAGGGAGAAAAGAAGAGAAAGCAGACGGGTTTCGGATGAAAGTTCGCAGGTTTTCGAGAAGAATGGACGAGTTTGAACGAGAGTAGAAGAAAAATGCGAAAAAAAATGGCGAGATGCGCCTTTGAATGGCGAGGTTTTCGTAAATTTGTGGTTCCAAAACGCTATCTTATCGGCCGAATGGCCGCTCCACGTACTATGAACCTCCTCTTTGTCCCCTTTTTCTCCTTATCTTCCGCCGTGGGCGGAGCTTATCTTGGCGAGTCGATCGCGCTGGCGGTGGCCGTCTCGTGGACGGTGTGCGCCCTGCTGAGCGAAACGGTGAGCCGCCGTCTGGGCGCGCACGTGGTGAACGTGCTGCGCATGGTGCTCTCGTTGCTCTTCATCGGCGCGCTGCTGTGGGTCTGCACCGGTTCGCCACTGCCGCCCCGAGCCGATGCCACTGCCTGGGGCTGGCTCTTGGCTTCGGGGCTGGTGGGCTATGTGTTCGGCGACTATTGCCTGTTCAACGCCTATTTGCTCATCGGTTCGCGCTTCGGCCAACTCTTCATGACCATCGCCCCGGCGGTTTCGGCCGTGGCGGGTTGGCTCTTGCTGAGCGAGCAGCTCTCGGCGCAGGCCTTGGCGGGGATGGCGGTGACGACCACGGGCATCGCCGTGTCGATTCTCGGCCGCGGTGCGCCCGATGGGGAGGACGAGGGGCGGCGCCGGCGCAAAGTGCGCCTCAATCTCCCGGCGCGCGGCGTGCTGCTGGGCATCGGCGCCGGGGTGGGACAGGGCTTGGGACTGACGCTCTCGGCCGTGGGCTTGAAACACTATGCGGCGGTGTGGACGGCGGCAAAGGTGGGGGCGTCGTCGGCATGGCTCCTGCCGTTTGCCGCCACGCAGATGCGTGCCGTGGCGGGCTTGCCGGGCTTTCTGCTCATCCTCTTCTTGGCGGGCAAGGGCGGGGCGCTGCGCCGTGCTTGCACCGATGGCCGCGGCTGGTTGCTCATGGCGGCCACGGTGATGTTCGGCCCCTTCGTGGGGGTGTCGCTCTCGCTCATGGCCACGCAATACACCTCGACGGGGGTGGCGATGACGATCATGTCGCTCTCGCCCGTGCTCATCCTTTGGCCGGCGCATGTGCTCTTCGGCCAGCGTGTGACGCGCCGCGAAGTGGTGGGCGCGCTCATCAGTGTGGCGGGGGTGGCGCTCTTCTTTGTGTGAGGGGGCGGAAAATCAAAGCGGGCGATCGCCTGCGCTCCCGATGCTGAATAGGGCGGAAGACCACCGACGCATCGCTTTGGGACCGATGGAAATCGGTGGTTCACTAACTTAAAACAGAAAAGATAGGATGACTGTTGTTTCTAAATCAGACCGCATCACGGATATGCGTCGCCGTTTTGACGACGTGGAAGATTTTATTTGCTGGGGCGAAATAGCCGAAGCCTATTTCGATCGCAGTGCGTCTTGGTTCTATCACAAACTCAATGGGCATGACGGCAACGGCCGACCGGATGGCTTCACCCGATCGGAAGCCGAACAACTGCGCGGCGCGTTCTTGGACTTGGCCGAACGGCTGCGCAAAACGGCGGAGCAACTCGACTTCTGAGAACCTGCCTCTATGGTTGAGGCGCTAAGTATGCGCAACTCCCCCTCGTGCCTTTCGGCGCGAGGGGGAGTTTTTGTGCGGGAGCGGTCGTTCGTGGCGACAACTCGGCTATGGGAGCGGGATTATTCCTTGTGTTCGATTCGCAAGAGGAGTTGGGCGTGACCGCCGGCCGAAACATTGGCAGAATCGAGAACGAGGGTGTCGACCGCGTACTTGCCGGCGGAGATGAGAGCGGGATTCACTTTCACCACATATTCAGCCGTGGTGCTGCCGTTGGCGAAATGCACGTGGGCGTCGGACAAAGACGTGGACTTGAGCGTATCGTTGAGGAGCCTCACGGCCACCTTGGCGTCGCCGACGGAGGTGCCGCGCACCAGGGTGACTTTCACTTCCCGGAGCGGCTGCGCATCGGTGAATGAGAAGCTGCGAGAGGAGTGGAAGAAGCTGTATTTGTTGACTTGACTGGCCGAAGCATCGGTCCAAGCGGGGTCTTGGCTGCAAGATACGGCGACCGCAGTGGCGAGAAGACCGGCGGCGAAGAGGGGGAGGATATGAAGTTTCATTGTGTGAGCGTCTAAAAAATGATCCGGGAGCTGCGGGAGAGCCGTTGAGCTCCCGGATCGAAACAAACACTTATAGAAATGGGAAGAGTCGGGCGAAAGAGCTACAACTTATTTCTGGGTGAGGGGCACGGGCTCGGGCTTCTTGCCCAAGGGGTTGTAGTCTTCGGTTTTTACGGCCTTGTTGGCTTCGCGTTCTTTCTGCGGGATGGGGATGATCATCACCCGAGAGTTGGCCGGAACGTTGTAGTTGGCGCTCTGTTCGAAACCTACGTCGCGGCGGTCGATGCCCTTGTTGAGACGGAGGAGATCGAAGTAGGCGAGACCTTCGCCCCAGAGTTCCACGCGGCGCTGCATCCACACGGCGTCTTGCACGGCTTCGGCCGAGGCGGCGGCGAGGGTGTAGGCGGGATCGCGGTAGGTCTTGACGAAGTCGGTGAGCACTTGTGCACCGGCGGCGGGTTGGCCGCTCATGGCGAGGGCTTCGGCCTTGATGAGGTACATTTCCTCAACGCGCATGAGGACGATGTCCTGGGCGTTGGTCGACTGACCGAGGACGCTCTGGTAGGAGTCGAACTTCACGTTGGTGTAGGGCACGACTTCATTCTCAAGAACGTATTTCTGCTGTGCGGCAGAGAGGTTGGGCGATTGCCCCTTCTTGTCGAGGAACCAGCCTTTGCGCACGTCGGTGGCGGGAATGGTGGCGTAGAGCTTGGTGTTGATGCTCTTGGTGGCGCCGACTGCTACGTAACCGTAGGCGAAGGTGCACATGTGCGCGGGCCAGTTGACGATACCGGAGGAGACGACAGGATCGGTTTCTTCGATCTTGATGCCCCACATCCAGTTGCTTTCCTTCATGGAGGTGAAGGTGGGCTTGCTCACGGCTTCGCGGCTGGCGGGCATGATGCCTTCGGCGGCTGCGGCGGCAATGGCTTTGTCGGCGGCTGCGACGGCATCGGTCCAGCGCTGCTGCACGAGGGCGACACGGGCTTGGAGACCGTAGACGACGGCGGCGCTGACATAGCGGTGGTCGCTGCGTTCGGTGCCGGAGGCTTCGATGTTGACCGCGGCGGAGTCGAGGTCTTCGTTGATGCGCTTGTAGACTTCTTCGACTGTGGAGAGGCGAAGTCCCTTCTTCTCAGATTCGGCTTGGTTGTCTTCGGTGATCACGGGCACGCAGTTGGCTTTCTCGTGTCCCTTGTAGGTGAACTGGAAGCTCTGGGCGAGGGTGAAGTAGTCGAAGGCACGAACGGCTTGAGCCTGTGCGCGGTTGTAGCGTGTAATGGGGTTGGTGTCGTCGCTCTTGACCACGGCGAGCAGGGCGTTGCAGGCACGGATCTGATCGTAGCAGTTGCTCCACACCATGCGGGGGAAGCGGTCGATGACCGTGTTGTCGTCGAGGAGGGTCTCGCCGCTGAACCAGTTGAAGTCCGAGGTGAAGCAGACGGCGTCGGTGCCGCGGCAGTCAAAGCCGAGCATCACGGAGGGATAGCCGAAGTCGCCGTGACCTTTGGAGGTGGCTTCTAAACGCGAGAAGATACTCATGATGCCGTTGACGGCTGCCGAAGTGCGCTCGGGAACGCGGCGATAGAGTTCCGTTTTCTGGTCTTCGGTGACGGTGTTGCCCTGCGGTGCGGTGTCGAGATCGGTGCAGCCGGGGAGGGCGAGGAGAGTGAGCAGGCCGAGTGACAACCGGCTCCATTGATATAGTGATTTCATTGTGAATCGGTTTGGAGGGTTAGAAGGTGAGTTTCACACCGAGGGATACCGTGCGCACAGCGGTGTAAGAGTTGCCGTAGACAGCAACTTGGCTCTGACGGGGATCGACGCCTTTGCGCGCGGAGAAGAGGGCGAGGTTGTCGGCCGCGGCATAGAGACGGGCTGCGCTGAGTTTGGCGTGACGCACGAGGTAGCGCGGCAGGGTGTAGCCGAGGGTGACGTTGTTGAGCGAGAAATAGTCGGACGACACGAGGAAGCGAGTCGAAGGAGCGTTGACATTGCTGTCGCCGGCGTTGAGACGCGGCACGTCGGTATGGGTGTTTTGAGGTGTCCAAGCGCGGGCGATGTCTTTGTGCCAATTCTGACCGGCATCTTTGGTCGAAGTGTGCATTAAGTCGGCATAGCCGCTGTCGAGCACCTTACCGCCGAGCTGGTAGGAGGCCGAAACCGAGAGGTCGAATCCATAGGCTTCGAGGGTGGTGCTCAAACCGCCGGTGACGGTGGGCAGGAGGTTGCCCATGGCACGACGGCCGTCGTTGTAGGCGTCCTCCCAGCTGTCGGTGAGTACGCGCTCATTCTTCTTGATCGTCCAGTACATGGCCTTACCCGTGACGGGATCGACGCCGGCGTAGTCCACGAGGTTGAGCTGGTACATGTTTTGCCCCACTTGGTAGAGGCGCGAACCGTCTTTGATGCCTTCCTTGGCGAAGTCGGGATGGAGGTTGAGGATCTTGTTGCTCAGGAAGGTGGCGTTAGCACCCACTGTCCACTTGAATTGGCTGTTGTGGAGGAGCACGGAGTTGAGATCTATTTCCACACCGCTGTTGCGCATCGAACCGACGTTCATGGGCATCTTGGCGTAGCCGTTGGAGAGCGCGACGGGTTTGTTGTAGAGCATGTCGCTCGTTTGGCGGTTGAAGTATTCGACCGAACCGGAGAGTTTACCGTTCCACAGGCTGAAGTCCACACCCACGTTGAACGAGTTGCTCTTTTCCCAAGTCAGGTCTTTGTTGCCCTTGTAGGTGAGCTCGGCATCGCTGAGGATGCTGTTGGCGCCCGTCAACTTATATTGGTTGAGGTAAGCGTAGTCGTTGCCGATGTCGTCGTTACCCTGCTGACCGAACGAGGCCTTCACCTTGAGGAGGTCGACCCAACGATAGGGCTTCATGAACGATTCCTTGGCCACGTCCCAAGCGCCGGAGATACTCCAGAAGTTGCCCCAACGGTGGTCGGGATGGAAGCGCGAAGAACCGTCGCGGCGGAAGCTGAAGCTGGCGAAATACTTTTCAGACCAGTCGTAGTTGACACGACCGAAGAAACCGGCGGTGGAGTATTCGTCGTATTTGCCGTTCCCCTTGCGCTGGTTGTTGGTGTTGCCCACCGCCCACACGCCGTCGCGGTAGAGGTATTGACCGCTGGCGGAGATCTCTTCGGTGTGGCGGTCGTAGCGCTCGAAACCGAGGAGGAAGTCGGCACTGTGCTGTCCCCAAGCGGTCTTGTAGGTGGCGAGATACTGCTGGTTGAGGCTGCGTTTGTGAGTGAGGTCTTGACCGGCTTCACCACCGTAGTTGGCGGATTGTCCGATGAGGGGAGATCTGGAGGAGTGTTCGCGGGCGTTGTCGACCGTGAGACCCAAAGAAGCCGTGAGCGTCAAGCCCTTGAGGGGCATCACGTTGGCATACCAGCGACCGGTGAAGAGGTCGGTGAGGTATTCGTGCACATTGTTCTTCAAGTCGCCCACAGGGTTGGAGAGCGACATGAAGTTGCGCTTGTAGGGCACGTATTGTCCGTCGCCGAAGTCGAAGATCTGCTGTCCCGTGGTGGGGTGGTGCATGATGTTGCCGTCGGGGGTGCGCACATACATGGGGTAGACGGGCGCCATGCTGTTGGCCACGAAGAAGGCGTTGGCGGTGCTGGTGCCGTCTTTGTTGGTCTGCGATTCGGGATAGGCGCTGTTGCTGTAAGCGTAGCCGAGGTTGGCGCCGACCTTGAGCCACGACTTGGCAAGGTAGTCGACGTTCAGGCGGGTGCTATAGCGTTTGTAGCCCGAGTTGTCGATGATGCCCTCGTCGTTGAGGTAACCGCTGCCCCAATAGTAGTTGAAGCGCTCGTTGCCGCCCGACACGCTGAGGTTGTACTCTTCGCGCATGTTCTTGCGGAAGGTTTCCTTTTCCCAATTGTCGGGGCGGAGATAGTAGAGGTCGTTGCCCTGCTTGTCGCGCACCATGTAGCCGAGGGTGGCGTTGGGGTTGAAGGTGCCGTTGGCGTCGAAGAGCTGTTCGCCCTTCGGAGTGGTGAAGACGGGGTAACCGAGCTTCTTGACGATGCGCTTGTTGGCGTCGGCCATCGCTTGGGCGGGCGTGAGGCCGTTGTTATAGATATTTTCGTTGTAGAAGCCTTGGTAGAGGTGCGTCATGTAGGCTTTCGGATCGCGGATCACGTCGTAGTTCGAGATCTCGCGCGAGTTCACACCCCAGCGGCCTTCAAATTGGATCTTGGCATCGCCCGCCTTGCCCTTCTTGGTGGTGATGAGCATCACACCGTTGGCACCGCGTGCACCGTAGAGTGCGGCCGAAGCGGCGTCTTTGAGCACGGAGATGTTGTCGATGTCGTTGGGGTTGATCGACGAGAGGTCGCCGTCGTAGGGAACGCCGTCGAGGACGATGAGGGGGGTCATGGTGGCGTTGATCGAACCGAAACCGCGGACGCGGATGGTGGCGGAGGTACCGGGCTGACCGTTGTTGCTGGTGGTCTGCACGCCGGCCACGGTGCCGTTGAGGGCGCGCGAAACGTCGGATACCTGACGATTTTCGAGCTTCTGGGCGCTCATCGTGGCAGCCGAACCCGTGAACGAGGCTTTCTTTGCCGTGCCATAAGCCACCACGATCGCTTCGTTCAGATTGGAGTCGTCCCATTCGAGCACTACATTCATCGTACCGTTTTTGTTAATCTCCATGGTGCGGGGTTTCATACCTACATAGGCGACCGTGAGAGACTTCGTGCCCGCGGGCACTTTGGCTAACGAGAAATTACCTTTACCGTCGGTGAGGGCCACGGTACGGGTGCCGATGCGTACTGCTGCGTTGACGATGGGATTGCCTTCGCTGTCGGATACGTGACCCAACACGGCCGTCTGTGCCATCGCTACGCCGCTCATCAAGAGCGCTACGCCGAGTGTGACTGACTTCTTGTTCATACTTATATATCGTTTGGATTGCTTATCTATGTTAAGTAGAAAATGCGAGGTGCATTGTGGCGCAAGTGGACGCTGGTTTTGTGTCTCTTGCGATTGTATGTATTTGCAAATATAGGATTATACACACTTTTGGCAAAACAACGGCTCGAAAAATGAAGCTCGACCTTGTCGTTTTAACTTATTAGCGTCTGAAATGCAAGTTCTAGGTTAGCAATATTGGGAAAATGTGATTCATAATGTGTGCTTGTTCGAGCTTTTGCTATACGTTTGTCTATTTTGCTTTCGTAAAAGTGCAATTCTGTGCATGGTTTGCATGTTTTGTTATTTTGAGATGGCAAAATAATGATATATGCATAAGCTTTGTATGAGATTATGGAAGATGAGTGTATAGATTATGGTTATTCGTTGTATTATTCAGTGTGTAGTTCCTGACTTGCTCACTCCGCGAAGCGATTTTGCCGAGCCGGGTGTGTGAAGGAAGGGGGCGGGACACGATCGAGCGCAATGTTCGCCTGTTGCCCCGACGGGAACTCCTCTCCCCCGGAGTCTTCTGTCCGTTCGCCGGGCGAGAGGCTTTGTTGCGTCCGCACGTTTCGCGAAGCAATGGCCAACGCGTGCGCGTATGTGCGCGCATCCGCTGTTTTTCGTTTTTTGCCTTCACCTCTTCACCTTTGGATGGTAAGAGATTGATTTACAGTGTGTAAAGGGTGAAGGCAAAAGGGAATTTTCCTTCACCGGTGAAGTGTTAAAACGCTCTTTTTCTTCACCTGTAAGTCGTGGAAAATCAGTAGATTAAGGGTGAAGGTGAAGGGTGAAGGCAGGAATTGCAAACTGCTGTGAGTGCGCGATGCGCGGGGGCGTGTCCGTGAGCGTACACCTACACGTGCGCGTAGGGACGACGAAAGGCGAAGACGGTGAGGGGCTGCGCGTCTTTTTCAAAAAAGAGGGGAGAAAATGGAAGAAACAAGAGCGTTTTCGAGAAAAAGTCCTCTTGTTTTCTGTGAATCACTATGGGTTCGAGAGAAAATAGATTTTTTGTTGCGGAAAAATTTCGCTTATTCGAAATATAGTGCTTATCTTTGCGCTTGATAAAACACAACTTTCCTTTTTCCTGCCGCCAAGCGGCATCTATCATAGCGCACCCCGTCGGACTTCGTCCCGATGCATCTACGCAAACGATCTTTGACTTGCTGAACAGAGGGCGAAATCCCACAGAAGGAGTGTAGAGTGGAGGGGAAGGCCATGGATAGGCCCAAAGTCTGTAAGCGGCTTCCTGCGCAAACCGGAGGGGAGAGAAGTGGCTTGTGGTTTTAGGGATGAAAGGGGCTTTGAGCCAAGGGGATCTGCGCCACACGATTGCCGCATCACTCCAAACGTAGGATGAACCTTAAAATCACACCGAGCTATAGTTGAGGAATGTTCTCTAATATAATATCAAGGGGCGTTAGTTCAACGGGAGAATGTGTCACCTTATAGATGTGTTTCTTCTCATCTATAGCAACAAAATCTCCATCATCAAGATCTTTCAAATGAAGGAGATGGATTCCCTGGATTTCGATTTCATATAAGTCGTTCGGACTAAACATCTTTGTTTCTGATGGGGAGAGAAAGGAGTTTTCCAACGAATCAAAATAGGTGATCCTTAGAGATGTGAGAATTATTCTTCTTTGATTTTGATGCTTAAAGAGGGCACTGCGATCTGATAGTTCTATGCCGAGAACTAAGCCATACCCAACACGAAGAGCAAAACAAGTCCTGCTACCATCATCCCATTCAAGCTGAAATCCGGAAATGGAATAGTAGCGACCTGTAGGGTCTTCAAAGCGATTTATAACAGAGGGATTTAGTTTGAATTTAAGGTAGGCATCTTCTTCCAAGATGAAGCCTACAACAATGCCTTCCTCTATTTGCCTTATATAGCATCATGCTTGCTTGGTATGATTGTTGCGAGTTCTCTTATCATGTTGAGAACGTCTAACCTTGGCCTTTTTCTGAAAAAACTAAACATATTGTCGGTTTAAGTGCTACGTTGAGTCAACCGGCAAGTGCGAAATTTGACAATCCTTTTCTCGTACTCTGCTTAGGGTGTTTCAAACTCTCGTTTTGTCCCGGGCTACTGTTGATTTTCTGCTGTGTGCTCGCCATCTTTTTATCGGTGCAATCATCGAAAGTGGAAGGAGCATACTTCGACCGAACTCAGGTCAGAGAGGGTAAAGGAAATATATCTTGATTGTCTGGATAATGTTCTATATTACTAGACAGCCAGCGTTCAAAGATTTTGTAGTCGTCAAAGAAGCCATCGATATATCCTCGTTTTAGTAGGTCTATGTAATCTTTTTGAGAAACTACCAAAGGATTTCCGTTTCTCATTACTCTTGATTGTCTAATAAAAAGTTCTTTATTGTATGATAAGAAAATCGCTAAATCTGGATATGTTATATTTTCTTTCTCTAAATCAACTTGCCCTATCAGTTTCCAAATCTTCTTTCTTATGGCTGTTTCTATACAGGATTTATAAGTCTTAAACCCAACAGAAAGAAGCTCATCCATATTGGCTGTCTTTTCCGAGAGATAATCAAAAATACCAAACTCGTATTGCTTTATCCTGCATATATAGGTAAATTTTCCATTGGGTAGTGGTATTTCATAGATGTTGCCATATTTCTTTGCACCCTTGTCCATATTGTTTTTTTGATGGGATTTTGGTAACTTGTCGTCAAGTACCCCCGTTTTGTTATTTTCGGGATTAGTACAGGTCGCTTCGTATCCGTTCTAATTAGCCTTCCTCGGGGAAAAAACTTGTAGAGTCAACCGGCAAGTGCAAAATTAGGCTATTCGTTTGAAGAACTCTGCTTTTGGTGCTTCAAACTTTAGCTTTTGTCCGGGGCCACGGTTGGTTTTCTGCTGTATGCTCGCCAATTTTTTATCGGTGAAATCACCGGAGTTGACTTGTTTGGGAATATACTGTTTGATGAGTTTGTATTTTTAATTTGTCGCGGCGACCATTGGTCTTTGTTTGATTTTTTATTTCACCACAAATATGAGAACTTTGGAGCTTACACACGTTTATAGAACAGTATCGTTTTCAAAACAATATCTGAGTTGGTAAGCGTTCCTATTGGCGATGACTCCAATAAAAGGGCACAACACACAAAAAAGCGGGCAGTCACTTTGCAGTGGCTGCCCGCTTGGGGAATGGTGTGGCGCGTGTGCGCTGTGAGGCGAATGAATTTGCGCAATCAGCGCACCACGACTTTGCCTTTCTGCACGAGGACACCGCGGGTGTTTTGCGCTACGCGACGACCCGTGAGGTCGTAGGTGGTAGCGGCTGCGGTGGGCTGAAAATCCATGGAGGCAACGCTCGTGGTGAGGTTGGAGGTGACGGGCAGAATGGTGAGGGTAGACCCCTTGTCGGCACCGCCGTTCCAGAAGGCGAACTTGTTGTTGCGGTTGTTCACTTTGTTGGCGGGGATGCCGTCTTCGTACATGTAGGCGTAGGCGGGACCGCTCTTGCCGAGGTCGTTAGAGTCGGAGAAACGCCAAACAGCCGAATAGCCTCGGGGGATAGAACCTACGGGTTGCAGGGTGGGAAAGGAGCTACCGCCTTTGTCGTTGCCCATGTTGGTGGGCGCGGCGAGGACGTAGTCCGGGCCGGCTGCGAGGTTGTAGATGCGAAAGCCTTCGGCATTGTTGCCCACGAAGCACCAGAGTTGTTTGCCGTCTTCGGTGTTCACTTCAGTGTCGGTCAGTTCGAGCGTCTTCTGTGTGCCTTCGGCTTTGAGGACGTAGCCCTGGTGACCGATTTGCATGGAGTACCACTGTGTGCCGGGGGCGAACTTACCGTTGGCGATCATGCCGGGCGTGAAGCGCGAATACCACTGCGGAGCGGGTTCGGGCTTGTAGGTGCCGGTTTCGATGAAGAGGCCTTCGAGTTCGACGTCGCCGTCCATCCACTCTGCGGGGAGGGTGAAGGTGTTGTCGGCGTTGAAAATGCTGCGGGGCACGCGGATGGTTTCCCACTGCACGTTGTCTTTCGAGAGGCTGTCAGAAGCGAGACGATAGCCGTGCTTCACGATCATGCCGGCGTATTCGAAGCCGTCGGCGGGGTTCATCTTCACCACGAAGGGCTGTGCGAAGGGGGCTTGGAAGCTTTCGAGTTTGTAACCTTCGGGCGTGATGATTTCGCCGTTGAGGTTGTGCTGGCGCAAGATGGCTGCACTGCCGTGGACGTTGAGACGGATGTCGACGAAAGCACCGCCGTCGGTGAGGAGCGAGCCGGAACCGAGCGGATCGATGTTGTCCCAGTCTACTTTGTAGCGCATGCGGTAGATGCCGGGAACGAGGTCGGCGGGAACGGTGAAGGGACGCGGTTGGATGGACGAGCCTTGGTCGGCTTTATTACCTTCGCTGTTCTTTCCCTGATAGTGAGAGTAGCTGACCAGCTCGGTTTGTGGGTCGAATTGTCCGTCTTGGTTCTTATCGAGATAGACATAGGTGTGCATCCAAGTGCCGGTGTAGGAGACTGAGGGCGTCACGACGTCGCCTGCTTGGGCGAAGAAGGCGGCGGCACCGGCGTTGGTGTAGACCTTGCGCGGTGTGGGCACACTGTAAGCCTGTGTCTTGTTGCCTACCGTGAGGCGAACGGCATCGAGGTGACGATCGTTGCGGGTGTAGGCCTGCTTCTTGTCGATGGAGGTGGGGTAGTAGCCCGTGATGAGCGACGGGGCGGGGCTGTCGTTGACGCTGACATTGTCGATGTAGGCGACGAAGTCTTCGGTGAGATCGTGCGGGCTTTCGCAGTGGGGCACGATGACGAGGCTGTGGATCTGCACCCCTTCGTTGCCGGCAGCGGGGAGTACGACTTCCTGCCATTTGTCGGCTTCGAGGGCGGAACCGGTGATTTGGGCAAACTGTACCACTTCGTCGCTCTGACCGGGACGATCCTTGCGCTTGCCGAGTCCGATGATCATGGCACGTCCGGCTTTGGGCGTGCGAATCCAAGCGTGTACGTATTTGGGCTTGGCGGTGAGGTCAAAGGGTTCGTTGAGCGTGATGCGTGCGCCGAAGGTGTTCGACCCGTAGCGCGAGCGCTGCACGGCGAGTACTTTTATCGAAGGGTTGACGGGGCGGCCGTCGATAGGGTTGATTTCACTGTTCGCGGTGGGGTTGTTGGCAATGTTGCAGTTGCCGGTGAGGGTGCCGTTGCGGAAGGGCGACTCGTCCCAAGTGTCGAACACACCGAGGGCTTTCCATGTGGGCTGTTCGAAATCGAGGGTGGGCAGGTAGACGTTTTGTGCGGCGGCGGCCATCGGCAAAGCCAGGGCAGCCACGGGGAGGATATGTTTGAGTTTCATTGTGGGTGGGCTTTACGGATTAATAGATGGCTACGCTCTTGAGCAAGGGGCAGGATTTGGCGTCTTCGATAGTGATGCGCAGACCGACGGCCTTTGTTCCTCGGTCATAGCTGCGTTCGGTGCTGCCGTTGAGGGGGATGATGCGCTTGTAGCCGATGGTGGTCATGGTGATGTGGCCGCCGGTGGGTTTCCACGTGCTGCCGTCTTCAGTGACTTCGAGTTTGAACTTCTTGACGCGCTGACCTTTGGCCACGAGTTCCATGAGATCGACGTAATGCAAGGTTTGCGGGTTGTCCCAAGTGAAGGTGAGCGTGGCTTGCTTGGTGCCGTCGTTTGTGGCCCAATAGGTCGTGGTGTTGCCGTCGAAGAGGTTCTTCACGTCATAGTTGCGATTGGTACCGGGGGTGCGGGTTTCGCTGGCGACCACGGTGGCCGTCTTGGCGAGGTCGGTGTTGAAGCGCTTTTTGAGGAGCTCACCGAGTTGTTTCATCGTTCTGACGGTGGCAGGAGGGAGTGTGCCGGACTGGTCGGGGGGCAGATTGAGGATGAGGGTGGCGTTGCGACCAACGGTTTCGAGGTACATTTGGAAGAGGCGCTCGGGCGAAGAGGGGCTTTCGCCGTTGTGCCAGAACCAACCCATGTTGGTGGCTTTGGCGTCACTCTCGCCGGGATGCCAGTACCAGCCGTCGATGTTGCCGCTTGTGCCGTCGCCCATGCACCAGTTGGTTTCACCGGCCCAGCCTTGCTCATTGCCGATCCAGCGGGCTTCACCGCCGACACCCCACATCACGCAGTCGGGGAGGATCTTGTGGACGGAGTCGCGGAGGTTGGGCACGTCGTAGTAGACGTTGGCGTCGCCCACGTTGATGGTTTTGTTTTGGCCGCCGTAGAAGCCGTCGCCGCCGTTGGCTCCGTCAAACCACATTTCAAATTGGTCTTTGCCGTATTGTGCGGCTTCGAGGCATTGGCGCAAGAAGACGTCTTTTACGTATTTGTCTGTGCCGTAGAGTGCTGAGTTGCGATCCCAAGGCGAAATATAGAAACCATATTTCATCTCGAGCTTGCGTGCGGCATCGGCGAAGTCGCGAGGGATGTTGGTTTGCTTCGCGTTGGCATTGGAAGAGGCCGTGGCGTTGTGGTTGGTGGTGGCGGTGGGCCAGAGGCAGAAGCCGTCGTGGTGTTTGATGACGGCAATACCGCCGCGCATGCCGGCGTCTTTGGCGGCTTGCATCCACTGCTCGGGGTTGGGCACGCGGGTGGGAGCGAAGCGATTGACGTCTTCGTTGCCTTTACCCCATTCCAAACCGGTGTAGGTGTTCATGCCGTAGTGGAAGAAGGCATAGAATTCTGTTTCTTGCCATTTGAGCTGGCGATGAGAAGGCACGGGGTGCACAGGTGCCGGTTCGTTGTCCGGATTGGCAAGCGTCTGCTGTTGGAATCTGAAACCATCTTGGGCTTGTGCCGAAAACGGGAGGCCGAGGCAGCAGAGCAGAGCAAATTGCGTAAAGAGCTTCATGAATTTCGTGTTGATTGTTTTTGTTCGTGTGCGCAAATATAAGGCAAATTCCACAAATAGACAAACAAAGGTGGGAAGTAAATGACAAGTAGGGTTGTCATTTACTTCCCACCTTTTGTGTTATGGGAGAATGTGGTCGGCAGGTACGCAAAAATCAGCGATTGGCATACATGTCTTCGTAGTAGCGCAGATAATCGCCCGAGGTGATGCGATCCATCCACGCTTGGTTGTCGAGATACCAGCGCACGGTTTCCTCGATGCCTTGTTCAAATTGGAGCGAGGGCTCCCAGCCGAGTTCGTTTTTGAGCTTTGTGGAGTCGATGGCGTAGCGCAAGTCGTGGCCGGCGCGGTCGGTGACGTAGGTGATGAGGTCGAGGTCGGCATCTTCGGGGCGGCCGAGGAGGCGATCGACGGTGCGCACCACGAGACGAACGATGTCGATGTTGCGCCATTCGTTGAAGCCGCCTATATTATAGGTGTCGGCAATCGCGCCTTTGTGATAGATGAGGTCGATGGCGCGGGCGTGATCCACGACGTAGAGCCAGTCGCGCACGTTTTCGCCCTTGCCATAGACGGGGAGGGGGCGGCGGTGGCGAATGTTGTTGATGAGCAGCGGGATGAGCTTCTCGGGGAACTGGTTGGGGCCGTAGTTGTTCGAGCAGTTGCTGATGAGCGTCGGCATGCCGTAGGTGTCATGATAGGCGCGCACGAAGTGATCGCTCGAGGCTTTCGAGGCCGAGTAGGGGGAGTGAGGGCTGTAGGGGGTTGTTTCGACGAAGAAGTCGTCGCCGTAGGGGGCGGTGTCGCCGGGGCGCGTGATGTCGAGGGCACCGTAGACTTCGTCGGTGGAAATGTGATAGAAGCGCTTGCCTTCGTAGCGTTCGGGCAGCGACTCCCAATAGTCGCGGGCGGCCTGCAACAGGCTGAGAGTGCCCATCACGTTGGTGCGGGCGAAGCACATGGGATCTTTGATGGAGCGATCGACGTGGCTTTCGGCGGCAAGGTGGATGATGCCGTCGACGTGCTTCTCTTCGAGCAGGCGGCGCACGGAGGCGTAGTCGCAGATGTCGAGGCGGGCGAACTCATAGTTCGGCGCGTTTTCCACGTCGGCGAGGTTGGCCAAGTTGCCGGCGTAGGTGAGTACGTCGAGGCAGGTGATATGATAGTCGGGATATTGCTGAACAAAACGGCGCACGACGTGGTTGCCGATGAAACCGGCGCCGCCGGTGATGACGATGGTGTGCATAGCGTGGGATGTTGGGGCAGAAAGCAGGAGTTAGACCGTTTCGCCGTCGCGCAGACGGGCGATGCAGGTGCGCAGACTGTCGAGCCAATAGGGGATTTCGAGGCCGAAGGTGGTTTTGACCTTCGTCTTGTCGAGCACGCTGTAGGCCGGACGTTGCACGGGGCTGGGATATTCGGAGGAGCGGCAGGGCTGCACGCGGCAGGCGGTGTGACCGGCTTCGCGCGCCACGGCGACGGCGAAGTCGTACCACGAGCAAACGCCCTCGTTGGAGTAGTGATAGGTGCCGATGTGTTCCGACGTCAGCGGTTGCGAAAGGATCGTGAGGATCGCGGCGGCGAGATCGGCGGCGGCGGTGGGCGTGCCGCACTGGTCGATGACGACTTTCACCTCCGAGCGCGTGCCGGTGAGTTGGAGCATGGTCTTGGCGAAATTCTTGCCATAGGGACTGTAGAGCCAGGCGGTGCGGAAGATGAGGTGCTTGCAGCCGACGCGGTGAATGGCTTGTTCGCCGCGGAGTTTCGTTGCGCCGTACACGCCGGTGGGCGTGCCTTGTTGATCTTCGCGACAAGGGGTGTTGTAGGGCTCGGCGCCGAACACATAGTCGGTGGAGATGTGCACCAACCAAGCATCGGCCGCGTGCGCGGCGAGTGCGAGGTTTTCGACGGCAAGGTGGTTGATGAGGTCGCAGCGTTCGCTGTCGCTCTCGGCGGCGTCGACGTTGGTGTAAGCGGCGCAGTTGATGATGCAGTCGATGGCGTTGTCCTTCACGAAGCGAAGAACAGCTCCGCGGTCGGTGATGTCGAGAGGCAGCGTGAGCGGGTCGGCTTGTGCGGCGACATCGGTGAAGTGAAAGGTGTGTGACGTGGCGGCGGAGAGGCGACGAATTTCGCTGCCGAGTTGACCGCCCGCGCCGGTGACGAGAATTTGCATGGGAGGGAGGGTTCAATAGAGCCGGTCGTCGATGTGGAAGTCGGCGGGGGCTTCGTCAAAGAGAGGATGGTGCAGGTCTTTTTCGCTGAGCAGGGCGTCGGCAACGGGCATGCGCCAGTCGATGTCGAGACGTTCGTCGAGCAAAGAGATGCCGGCATCCGATTCGGGGGCATAGAAATTGTCGCACTTGTATTCGAACACGGCGATGTCGCTGAGCACGGCGAAACCGTGGGCGAATCCGCGCGGAATGAAGAGCTGACGGTGGTTTTCGGCAGAGAGTTCGACGGCCACATGTTGTCCGAAGGTGGGGCTGCCGCGGCGGATGTCTACGGCGACATCGACCACACGACCTTGCGTGCAGCGCACGAGTTTGCTCTGCGTGTGGGGCATGCGCTGATAGTGCAGACCGCGCATGACACCGCGCGAGGAGCGCGATTCGTTGTCTTGGACAAAGCGGATGGGGCGAACTTTTTCGTCAAATTCGCGTTGGGAGAATGATTCGAAGAAATAGCCGCGAGCGTCTTCGAACACACGGGGTTCGAGGATGACGACTCCTTCGAGTGAGGTGGAAATGACGTTCATTGTAGGTGAAAGAGGAGCAGGGCGAAGCACGATGTGTGGGAGCGCAAATTATGGCGCTGCGATGGCACTGGCTCCTTGACTATTGAAAAGGAGGGGACTCCGTTTTTTATTGTTGTTCGGCGGCACGCTTGAGAAGGTACTGCCCGTATTGGTTTTTGTGCATGGGTTCGGCGATGCGGCGCAGGTCGTCGGCCGTGAGCCAACCTTGGGTGTAGGCGATGTCTTCGAGGCAGGCCACTTTCAAGCCTTGGCGCTTTTCGAGCACTTCGATGTAGGTGGAGGCTTCGGACAGCGACTCGTGGGTGCCGGTGTCGAGCCAAGCGAAACCGCGACCGAGGGTTTGCACTTTGAGTTGCCCGCGTTCGAGGTATTCCTGGTTCACGGTGGTGATTTCGAGCTCGCCGCGTGCCGAGGGACGGATGCCGGCGGCGATGTCGACCACGGAGTTCGGGTAGAAGTAGAGACCGACCACGGCATAGTTGGATTTCGGTTGCTCGGGTTTCTCTTCGATGGAGGTGCAGTTGCCCTCCGCGTCGAAAGCGGCCACACCGTAGCGTTCGGGGTCGTTGACACGGTAACCGAACACGGTGGCTTTGTCGTCCTGTTCTGCCGTGGCGACGGCCGATTGTAGCATGCCGCTGAAGCCTGCGCCGTGGAAAATGTTGTCGCCGAGGACGAGGCACACGCTGTCGTCGCCAATAAATTCGCGACCGATGAGAAAGGCTTGTGCCAACCCGTCGGGCGAGGGTTGTTCGGCGTAGGTGAATTGCACCCCGAAGTCAGAGCCGTCGCCCAACAGGCGGCGAAATCCGGGCAGGTCGTGGGGCGTGGAGATGATAAGAATATCCCGTATGCCGGCGAGCATCAGTACCGAGATGGGATAGTAGACCATCGGTTTGTCGAAGATGGGAAGCAACTGTTTGCTGATCCCTTTGGTGATGGGATAGAGGCGCGTGCCGCTGCCTCCGGCGAGGACAATTCCTTTCATGGTGGTGATGTTTGCTGAAAAGTGGGGAGGTTTTTCCCGAAAGTAGACTGCTTTTGCTCAAAAGTTGAGAGTTTTTACTCAAAAGTTGAGTGCTTTTGCTTGAGAGTCGGGTAGGCTTGGCTACAACTTGTGCGTTTTTGAAGGTGCATGCGCCGTTTTCTGTCGCATTCAGTCTTTGCGGCGCTCAATCACTTGGACGAGTTCGGGAAGAACGGTGGTGGTGGCGGCCAAAAGGCAACCGGGGAGCTCGATGACGAGACTTTTTGAGCGCTTTCCCGCTGTTTTCAGGAAATAGCCCTCTTGTCCGTTGAACGGCCCGCCGATGACGCGCACGCGATCGCCGGCTTTGAGTTTCACTTCTTCGGGGATGAAGAAGCGCAAATCGTCTTGTGCGGCGGTGCAGAAGGTGATGAAACGCTCCATCTCCGCCTCGTTGATGAGGGTGATGCGGTTGCGCGTGATGGGAGTGGTGCTGCCGGAACCGGCCACCGGCTGCAAGGTTTGGCGACGCACGTGGAAATAGAGTTTCTTGCCGTGACGATGTTGCACAAACTGCTTGAAGTCTTCGAGTTCTTGCCAAGTGGCGTAGACAAAGACCCAACCGGCGAGCAGAGGTTGTGGGCGCAAAACCACTTTCCCCGTTTTGCTCATGCGTGATGCGGGGCGGAGCGGCACAAATGCGCGAAAGCCACGATCTGCCAGGAGCTGGCGCGCCTGTTCTTCCCACATGCGCGCGCCGCAGAGGATGAACCAATGCGGTTGCTTGGCGGCTGTGGGCGCTGAAGGGGGAGCGGGAGCTGGCATAGGGTGATTTGTGAGTGGGTTGTTTCGACAAAAGTAAGTTTTTTCTTTGAATTTGCCAAGAATTGCACGCACCAAATAGCAAAATGGCAGGTTAGCGCGCCGTAGCGCGGCGATTACCGGGGATTTTGCCGTGAGAGGGGGACGAAAAAAGCGTGCACTTCAAAGGAAATGCACGCTGATTAATATAGAGGTCTATCGCCGCGCGGGGGCAGGGAGAATGCTTGGCTGCGATCAGGTCACGAATTGCAGATAGAGCACTGCGGCCGGGATGGCGAGCAGGGCGGAGTCGAAACGGTCGAGCATCCCGCCGTGTCCGGGGAGGATCTTTCCGCTGTCCTTGATGCCGAGGTGGCGCTTGAAGAGACTTTCGACCAAGTCGCCCCATGTGCCGAAAACGCAAACGGTGAGTCCGAGTCCGACCCAGCCGAGGGGACTGAGGGGGATGTCGGGGAGCAGCTGACTGAGGGCGAGCGCCAAGACGACCACGAGGAGACCGCCGCCCACGGAGCCGATCCACGACTTGTTGGGGGAGATGCGCGGGAAAAGTTTGGCGGGAACGAATCGACTGAAAGCCGAACCGCAGAGGTAAGCGCCGGTGTCGCTCGTCCAAAGGAAGAAGAAGACGGAGAGTGGCAACCAACCGTTGTATGCTGCCGCGCCGGTCGTTGGATCATAGTGCACGCCGAGCAGGAAGATCATCGAGAGCGGCAACGCAATATATAATTGTGCGGCGAAGGCATACGCCCAGTTTTTCAGCGGATGCGGCTCATTGCGATACAACTCGCTGATGAGTAGATAGAGCAGCGTCGCCACAAACGGCAAAAAGTGTACGTAGGTGAGGTGGCCGGGATGGCAGCATTCGCGGAAGGCGGTCATGAACGCTACGGTGGCGGCTGTTGCGATGAAGCGGTTGGCCGTTGCGCCGTCGTGGGCATTGACGTTGGTGATAAACTCCCATGTGGTCAGTGCGCCGACGAGCGTGAAGAAGATGAAGAACGAAAGTTCGCCTCCCAACGCGCAGCCGACGAGGGCGGCCACGTAGAGGGCACCGGTGAAGGCGCGAAGCACAAGATTTTTCATGAGTGCAATTGTGTTGAATCAGTTGGGAGAGAAGGGAGCGTCTACGGGCTGTGCGGAGGGCGCGTCGTCTGCTTCGGCTGATGCGCCTTTTTCCTCTTCCGGGGTGGAACTTTCTGTTCCGAAGTGCGGAGTGGTGGCAACAGCGGTGGGATCTGTGTTGGTCACTTCCTCCTTGGTCTCGTTGTCCGAGGGGGGCTGCTCTTCCATAATGATCTCGGCGCGACTCTTCCACGGGCGCGGACCGAAGATGTTGGTCACGTCTGCGGCGAAAATCACCTCGTGTTCGCAGAGCAGGTCGGCCAGGGCGTTGTGCTTCGCCGCATTTTCGGTGAGCAGGCGCTTGGCACGCTCGTACTGTTCGTTGATGAGGCTCGAAACTTCCGCATCGATGCGGCGGCCGGTCTCTTCGGAATACGGTTTTTGGAAACTTTCTTGGTTGGTGTAGTAAGAGAGGTTGGGCAAACTCTCACTCATACCCAAATAGGCCACCATGCCGTAGGCACGTTGCGTGACGCGCTCCAAATCGTTGAGTGCTCCGCTTGAAATGCGGCCGAGGAATACTTCTTCGGCGGCACGACCGGCCAGCGTTGCGCAGATTTCGTCGAGCATTTGCTCCTTTGTGGTGATCGTACGCTCTTCCGGCAGATACCAAGCGGCGCCGAGCGATTGACCGCGGGGCACAATGGTAACTTTGACGAGGGGATTGGCGTGTTCGAGCAACCACGACACCGAGGCATGGCCGGCTTCGTGGATGGCGATGGCGCGTTTCTCCTCATTGGTCATGACGCGCGTTTTCTTTTCCAAACCGCCGATGATACGATCCACCGCGTCGAGGAAATCTTGCTTTGTCACGGCTTCACGGTTGTGGCGCGCCGCGATGAGAGCGGCCTCGTTGCAGACGTTGGCAATGTCTGCGCCCGAGAAACCCGGGGTCTGACGAGCGAGCAGTTCGATGTCTAAGCCGGGTTGCAGCTTGAGGGGACGCAAATGCACATTGAAAATCGCGATGCGTTCGGGCAGGTCGGGGAGATCTACGTGGATCTGACGGTCGAAACGTCCCGCGCGCAACAGTGCTTGGTCGAGTACGTCGACGCGGTTGGTGGCGGCGAGAATAATGACCCCCGTGTTGGTACCGAAACCGTCCATCTCCGTCAAGAGTTGGTTGAGGGTATTTTCGCGTTCGTCGTTGCCGCCGAAACTTGCTCCCTTGGAGCGGGCGCGACCCACGGCGTCAATTTCGTCGATGAACACGATCGAGGGCGCTTTCTCCTTGGCTTTTTCGAACAGGTCGCGAACGCGGCTTGCTCCCACGCCGACAAACATTTCGACAAAGTCAGATCCTGACATGGAGAAGAAGGGTACGCCGGCTTCGCCCGCAACGGCTTTCGCCAACAAGGTCTTACCGGTTCCCGGAGGGCCGACGAGGAGCGCACCCTTGGGGATTTTACCGCCCAACTCGGTGTATTTGTCGGGATTCTTGAGGAAGTCCACAATTTCTTTCACCTCTTGTTTCGCGCCCTCCTGGCCGGCCACGTCCTTGAAGGTGATGTCCACGCCTTCGCCTTTGGTGTATTCCTTAGCTTTGCTCTTGCCCACGCCGAACAAGCCGGCTCCGCCGCCGCCCATGTTGCGGAGGAGGAAGAACCAGAGACCGACGAAGAAAATAATGGGCAGCAGGGTGGTCAAGATGTTGAGAAACACATTGTGCGTCTCTTCATAAGTCACCTTGCCTTTGTATTTGACTGCGTTGAGATACTCTTCCACGCGGTCGGCGGAGGGATAGCGTGCGCGCACCCTGGGATGCGCGCCTACCTGTTCGGCACTTTGGTGGAAAATGGTGCGGATATATTCCGGGCGAATCACCATGCTGACTTGTCCTTCGCCTTTATCGACGATGATTTCGTTGGAGTAGCCTTTGGCGATGTATTGTTTCAATTCCGAATAGCTAATGTCTTTCGACGAGCTGCCCGGGTTGGAGTTGCCGAACCAGAGGAAGCCGGCCATAATGGCGATGACGGCAAAATACAACCACGTGAGATTGAATCTTGGCATCTTGGGTTCCTGCGGAGATTGAGGAGTGTTCTTGGACATGAGCGTCTGATTTGTTCGCAGCGCAGTGAGAGGCAACCGCGTGTGTTGGTGTCATTATTAGTCGAGGTCAGCAATCTGCGTGATGGCTGCGTCGTCCCAAAGATGTTCGAGGTCGTAGTATTCGCGCGTGTCGGGCAGGAAAATGTGCGCCATGACATTGCCGAAATCCATCGCGATCCATTGTGCGTTGGTGCGTCCGGCAATGGCCGAAGGGTGTTCGCCCATACGCGTTCGCGCCATGTTTTCGATGCTGTCGACGATACTGTCGGCTTGCGCCGGCGAACCGGCCGTGCAAATCACAAAGGCGTCGGTAGATGCTGTCGGGATGTTGCGCAAATCGGCCACGACGATGTTGCGGCCTTTCTTTTCTTGAATACCTTCGATGATGATGTCTATGAGGTCTTTTGTCATAAGTGGATGAGCGTCGTGAAGTGAATATGGATAAATTGGCTGTTTAATCTGTTTAGATCAACAGCCAATTGTGTGCCAAGCCCCGTTTGGCAGGGTGCTTTGGTGGTGTTATTATTCTTTTTTGAGAATCGTTTGTCGTTAGCGCGTCGAAAACTGCAGTTTAGCTCCGACTCACCTGCAATCCCTTGTGCGAAAGTTTCATGTTGACAAAGCGTGCCGATTCCGTGAGGGGATTTTCGAGCAGCAGGGTGCGAATGCGTGCGGCCGCCTCGGGGTCTTTCGCCACCATGTAGAGGTAGCCGCCACCGCCGGCGCCCGGCAGTTTGTAGCCCCAGCAGAGGTCGTCGATGCGGCGGCAAAGTTGCGCCACGATCTCGGGTTCCGTGCCGGCGTCGAGGAGTTTGTTTTGGTTCCACGTTTTGCGCACCAGTCGGCCGTAGTGTTCGAGATCGCCTTGTTGCAGCACTTCGAACATGTCCATGGCGTGCTCCTTCATCTCGTCGAGCAGGCGCAAGCGCGTGCCGCAGTTGAGGAACATGCCCCGCACGATTTCGGCTAAAATGTGCTTTGCCGTTCGCGTGATGCCCGTGTAGTAGAGCAAGTGGCAGGCGCGCTGTTCGGGCGCCATGAAGAGCGTGTCGGGCAACCAGCGCGCCACCGGCGTTTGGTCGAAGCCGGCTTTCGTCTGCAGGAGCTTCACACCGTGCAGCACACCGCCGAATTGGTCTTGCCAACCACCGCCCGTGGTGAGCAGTTGCTCGAGAATGAGCGTGCGGTTGCCCACGGTAAGTTTGTCCCAGCCCAAACCGCAGAAATCGGAGAGCGCACCGAGCACCGTGGCGGCGAGAATACTGCTCGTGCCCAGTCCCGAACCGGCGGGGATGGCGGCCAACAGCGTGATCTCGATACCTCCGCCGAAGGCGTTGAGGCAGTCGCGCAATGTGCGGTGCGGTTCGGCGGCAAACTGCGGAAGGAAACCGCAGAGGGCGAGGGCCGCTTTGGGAATGGAGAAGGGGGAGCCCACTTTGTTGAACTGCGCCAACTCTTCGTAGGTGGTGATCACCTCCATCGCGCCGAGGTCGATGCTGCGGCACACGATGTGCGACTCCGGAGTGGGCTTCACATAAACTTGCAAGGGCTGTTGTCCGTTGAGCTCAATGGCCAAGTTCACCACGTTGCCGCCTGAGTTCAGACAGTAGGGCGGCGTGTCGGTCCAGCCGCCGGCCACGTCGATGCGCACGGCCGAACGTCCCCAAACTATTTGATCGCGGTAGACATCGAGGCGAGGCAATTGGAGATCGCCGCGAGCCGATTGCGTCAAACCCTCGCGCAGGAGCGAGAAGGCGCGCGTTTCGTCGCAGTCGCCGTTCTCACCGCGCAGACGGTGCACCTGTGCGCGGAACATGGCGTCGCGGATTTGGTGCATCAGCGGGGCGTCATCCGTCAAAGTGGGTGGAAGATCGAGGTGGGCATTCACAAATTTCTGTGCCGCGTCGCGCAGGTCGATCTGATACATCACGCTGCGTTGGTAGTGCTCGGCGAGCAGCGGCAGGTTGTCGCGGCGGAAGGCACGGCGCTGCTGTTCTTGACGCACGAGATTGGCGCGCGCCGCGATTTCGTCGGCGCTCAAGCGCTGTTTGCTGCGCCACAGTTCCGTCAGTGCCGGGTCGGGGTCTTCGGCCAACATCCACGCGAGGAGGTCAAACAGCTCGTCGGTGGTGTCGCAGACCGGGAATAGTGCGGCGGCCTGCAGGTCGTCGGTGCGTCCCAACTCGTCGGCGGCAATGCCGCGGGCTGCAAGCCATTCGCCGACGGGGCGACCGAGGTAGTGGGTGGCGGCACCGTGCACGTCACCGCGGAAAGCGTCGTGGAAACCATAGGGGCGCAGCACAAACTGGCTGTCGCCGAAGGCTTCGACATCGACGCACTGCCCACGTTGCAGGTGCACGGCGCGGTCGTTCACGGGAATGCCGGTGAGCACATGGTCGCCCTCCAACTGCCAGCCGGCAGGGAGGTGACTGTTTTCGACCCAAATGTTTTGCAGTTCGGGAGCGAATTGCTGTTCCACGCGAGCGTTTTGCGTGAAGATGGTGCTGTGTTTCTTCACCCCGCGGCGCAGGATCAGGCGCTGGTCTTTCACCACGTTTTGGAGCGCGGCGGTCGAACTGATCATCTCGGGAGTGGTGCCGAAATGGTAGAATTCGCCGCCCGTGAGGGGAACGACGGCCACCGAGAGTTCGTGTAGTTCCTTGTCGTCCGCGGTGGGATTCGTGCCGAGGGCGCAACCAAATTGCGAATAGAGATCATAGGCCACACGGTGGCCGTCTGTGTCGAACGAACGGCGGCGCAGGAGCGAAACGGCGCGGTCGCTCAACAACCAGATGCCCAAGTCCATGAGCGACAAGTGGGTGGAGGCCAACTCGTGCTGCTGTTCGATGCTCGGTTTTTGGAGCATGAAGTCCAAACGCTCGGGATGGTCGCGGTGCATGAAGAACACGCCGTGATTGCGCGCCGAAGCGGGATCGGCCCACAGGCCGTAGCACACCACATCGGCTTCGGGCACCGGCAGGAGGGGCTCGGTGGCGCGAATATAGACGTCGCCGCTGGCCACGAGGGTGCGCAGGCTGTCAGGAGCGGCCGCCATGATGCGTTCGTAGAGGGGGAGTTGGAGCGAGAGAAGCGTTTGGTCGAGGCGCTGGCCGCGTGCCCAACGAAACACGGGGACGGGCAGCAGCACCTTGCCGCAGGCCGCATAAGCCGGCAGGCGGCGGCTCTGACCGCCGGCGTGGAGGAGAATGCGCTTTTCGCGCGCCAACCATTTGTCGAAGTCTTCGGCCCCCTCGGCGAGGGCGGCTTCTTCGAGCAGCCACGTGGTGCCGCCGCCGCTGCCCAGTTTGCAGTCGACGGGATCGGAGGTACAGAAATATTCAGCCGTGGGCAGGTCGCTGACCGTGTGGAAACAGTCCACGACATTGGGGGGGAGAGACAGTAGTTTCTTCATATCGGTGGGAAAGGGCGGCGCAGGTGGCCGCCACAGCGAATGTTTTCCTGCAAAAATAAAGGATTTTGGTGGAAGTGCCAACGAAATGTAATGAATTTCGCCGCCCGGCCTTGCGCTTTGTGCAGAACTTCGTGAAAAGGCACTGCACTTCGCTGTGCAGCCCGAAAACTCACTGCGAAAACGCGTCGACTTTTTCGAAAAAGTAGGGAGGTTCGTCACAAAACAAGGGAACTTTTTCGTCTTTGTTGCGCACTTGTTCGAGCGCCCTCATCGAGTTCACCCTCCGTCGTGGAAATCGAACGACTCGTTCCGCACTTCTCGTCCTTTCGTCTCGACCTCTCGATTTTCACCTTCACCCGTCGCCGCTTTTTCTCTCGCGGACACGCCCCTACACACCCGTCGCGATCGCGTACGCGCACATCACCGAGTTTCGATTTTGTGTGTTCACCCTTCACCTCGTTTCTAACTCTTTCTTAATGAGTGGGTTGCGTTGACGAAATCGGTGAACTTTCGGTGAAGGCTATGAAAGTGAAGCCTTCACCCGCAATGCGTTGATCATAAGCGTGTTGCGGCGAAATGGTGAAGAGGTGAACATTAAAAACGAAAAACGCCGGACGCGCGCGCATTACGCGCGAGGGCTTTTCTGAGGGTGGAGGAGAAAGGGCGGTGTTTACCTGACTGTAAAAAAATGATTTTTATTCCAGTAGGAGTTCTATGTCACTGCTTAGAAAATCTTCCAACGAAACACCACCGGTGCCTACTATAAAAGAACGCTTGGGCTGGAATTTTTTCGCAAAGTCCGGAAGGCCGATGTTCATCCCGCGCCGACCGCTTTTCACTTCGATAGCCGTCATTTCTCCATTGTTGACGATGATGAAGTCCACCTCTTTATCCTTGTCTGCCTTGTTGCTTGCTGTTTCGCGCCAGTAATATACTTGGTAGCCTGCCTCCTCTGCCATACTCAGCAAGTGAGCACCGACCGCACTTTCCACCCATCGTCCCCAAAGCATAGTGTCCGTTCTGTCGGTCAAGAACGACCGGCCTTTGTAGGCCGTCAGTAAAGCGTTGTTGTACACTTGGTATTTGGGAATAGAACTACGCTTTCTGGCATCGTCTTGGGCATACTTTTGCAATCCTGTGAGCAATGCACACTGGTCGAGTAGCTCTAAATACGAAGCAAGTGTGGTGACGTTGCCGGCATCTTGCAGTTGTCCCATCAGTTTGGTCATCGACAGTATCTCTGCTGAATAACCGCACCCTAACTCAAATAATTGTTTCATAAGAGCCGGCTTGTAGATGTTGGAGGTCATCAGTACATCCTTTTCGATGGCGGGAGCAACCAATGAATCTTTGATGTATTTGCGCCAACGCTTTTCGTCTCCAACCAGGTGAGCGGCACCGGGATAGCCCCCAAAATAGATGTATTCGTCAAGTGTCACTCCGAAAGCGTCGTGCATTTCCTTGTAGCTCCAGTGCCCGAGCCGAATCAGTTCAAAACGTCCCGCTAATGATTCTGTAAGTCCTCTCTTGAGCAAAAGACGGCTACTGCCCAGCAGTACCACTTTTAGGTTGACGTTGTTGTGCGTGTCAGCATCCCATTCTCTTTTGACCACCTCGCTCCAGTTATCTATTTTTTGAATTTCATCGATGACCAGCAGGCGCTCTGTTTCTCCGCGGAGGATCATCGTGGTTCGTGCTCCTTCCCACACTCGGTGTATCCAATCGCAGTCTTTCGGGTCGACGGCGTCTGCAATCTCCAAAGAGTGGGGGATAGATATATCCTGCAGCACCTGCCCAACGAGGGTAGATTTACCCACTTGTCTCGGCCCGGCCAACACTTGCATAAAGCGCCTCGGCTCCAGCATGCGTGCTTTCAGCGTATGATATTGTTTTCGGATATAATTCATACTTAAATCTGATTGGGGATTTACTCAAATCTAGTTAGGATTTTACTCAAATCTGGCAATGATTTTACTCAAATCTGATTAGAGTTTTACTCAATTTGGGCTGTAAAAATACTCAATTCTTGTTCTTCTTCCAAATGGATGAGCTGTTATCTTCATGCCGTTTTCATCGTCTGCTGTAAAGAAAGCCCCCGCTGATGAAATCATTTCATCGGCGGGGACTTTTTATTGGTGGAGTTTAGGCGGGCAGTACGTTGCAACCCTTGCGTTCAACGATAGCGTACCCATTTCAGGATTTCTTGTAGGGTGGGTTTCTTACCGTACATGAGAATGCCGACGCGATAGATCTTGCCGGCGAGCCACGTCGTGCCGAAGGCCGAGACGTAGAGGAGCGTGAGGCTGAGCAGTTCTTGCCAAAGGGGGACACCGAAGGGGATGCGCACCATCATGACGATGGGGGAGGTGAGGGGGAAGAGCGAAGTCCAAAAGGCCAAGGGACCGTCGGTGTTGCTACTGCTGCCGATGGCGGCATACATGCCGAAGATGAGCAGGAGGGTGACGGGAAGGGTGAACTGCACGGAGTCTTCCTGACTGTTGACGGCCGAACCGACGGCGGCGAGGAAGGAGGCGAAGAGGAGGTAGCCGCCGATGAAGTAGAGGACGAAGCAAATGAGGATTTCGAGGAGAGGGAGATTGAGCGCTGCGGTGAGGGCTTGGTTGATGTCCTCGGGCAAGGCGGGCGCCGTGCCTTGGAGTTGTGCGCCGGCCGCGGCGGCATGGGTGGCCGTTGCTCCTCCGTCGGCAGAGAAACCGAAAACGACGCTGCCCACCGTGAGCAGCAGGATGATGAGCGTGCCCCAAATGGCCAGTTGGGTGATGCCGACGAGGGCGATACCGATGATTTTGCCCATCATGAGTTGGAAGGGGCGGACACTCGACACCATGATTTCCATGATGCGGTTGTTTTTCTCTTCGAGCACGCCTTGGAGCACCATCATGCCGTAGGACATGACGAAGATATAGATGAGCATGGTAGTGAGTAGACCGATGGCGCGGGCGAGGTCGGTCGACGAAGTGGTGTCGCGTCCGTTGGCATCCCACTTGTTGGTGTGGGCTTTCACATTGCGCTGCATGTCAGAGACGATGACATTGAGCTGCGGAATGTTGTAGTGTTGGAGTTTCTCTTGGCGCACGGCTTCGTCGAGGTTGTTTTCCACATAGTCGATGAGGTCGGGCTGCACTTCCTTGGCACCGGAGATGCTCAGCGCGTCGGGGTGCTTGGCGAGGTCGCCGCGAATTTCGACCACGGCTTCGTAGGGGCTGTCGGCAGCTTTGTAGTCGGGGCGCAACACGCTGTCGACGGTGAGCGAGAAGCGCGCATCGGGTTTGAAGGCCGCGGCATAGCGGCCGGTGGGATCGATGAGCGCGATGTTGCGTGCCGTCTCGTCATTGCCGATGCGACTCAGCAGAACGGGTGTCGCGATGATGCCCACGAAGAGGAAGGGCATGAGGAGGGTGAGTACGATGAAAGAGGTCTTGCGCACGCGGGTGAGAAACTCGCGGCGGATGATGAGGAGTATCTTATTCATGGTCGGGGGCTGAAGGGGTGGAGAGGTCGGCGCCGACGGTGCGCACGAAGATGTCGCGCATGGTGGGGAGATGTTCGGCGAAGGCGATGGGTTCGACTTGCGCGGCAAGGTGGCGGAGGAGTTCGGCGTTGGTGACGTCGGGCGATTTGCGCAGCAGGTAGGTGCGGTGGCCTTCGGCGTCGGGCGCGCCGGCTTCGGTGATCTCAAAAAGGCGGTCGACGGGTTGGAGCACTTCGCCGGCGGCGGTGAGGGAGTAGGTGTTGTTGCGGAAACGGCGGCGCACGTCGCTCACTTCGCCGCTGAGTACCACGCGAGAGTGGCTGATGAGGGTAATGTCGTCGCAGAGTTCTTCGACGCTCTCCATGTTGTGGGTGGAGAAGATGACGGTGTGACCGGCGTCGCGGAGTTCGAGAATTTCGCGCTTGAGGAGGTCGGCGTTGAGGGGGTCGAAGCCCGAGAAGGGTTCGTCGAAAATGAGCAAGGGCGGGCGGTGCACGACGGTGGTGATGAATTGCACCTTTTGCTGCATGCCCTTGGAGAGTTCTTCGAGGCGCTTGTTCCACCAATCAGTGATGTCGAGTTTCTCAAACCACGCTTGCAGGCGGCTTTTGGCTTCGCGGGCGGAGAGGCCTTTGAGTTGAGCGAGGTAGACGGCCTGTTCGCCGACTTTCATTTTCTTGTAGAGTCCGCGTTCTTCGGGGAGGTAGCCGATGCGTGCCACATCGTTTTGTGTGAGCGGATGTCCGTCGAAGGTGACGGTGCCGCTGTCGGGGGCGGTGATGTGGTTGATGATGCGGATGAGAGTGGTTTTGCCGGCGCCGTTGTGACCGAGCAGACCGAAGATGTGACCGCGCTGCACGTCGATGCTCACATCGTCGAGGGCGGTGTGCGTGGCGAAGCGTTTGCAGACGTGGGAAGCGGAGAGAATGAGATCGTTCATGCGGGGGACTTTGAATAGAAAAAGTCTGCGACGCGGCGTAATGAGGTCGGCCGCAGACTATAGGGAGGAAGACGAAACGGATTAGGGTTCGGATTCGCCTTCGATGTAGTCTTCGAGATAGAGTTGCTCGCCGTCGAACACGGCGTAGGTGAAGAGTTGGATCCAGTCGCCGAGAAGGACGACGCGCGCGCTGTGGGAGAGCATGAGGTCGTAGTCGAGATGGCGGTGCCCGAAAATGAAGAAGTTGATGTCGGGGTGATCTTTGAGATAGGATTTGGCAAACTGGATGAGGGGTTCTTTGTCCTCGCCTTGGAAGGGCGGTTCGCGGCCGTCTTCGCGTTTGAGGCGGCTGTGTTTAGCCCATTGCAGACCGAAACTTACGCCCCAACGCGGATGGAGGGCGGCAAAGAGCCATTGCGCCACGGGATGGTGGAAGAGGGCACGAAGGAAGGTGAAACTGCGACTTTCGACACCGAGACCGTCGCCGTGGGCGAGGTAGAAAATCTTGTCGGCGATCTCGACAGTGCTGGGCGAGGTGTGGAGCACGACACCGCACTCTTCGACCAAATAATCGCGCATCCACAGGTCGTGGTTGCCGGTGAAGTAGTGCACTTCGATACCAAGGTCGGTGAGTTCGGAGAGTTTGCCTAAGAAACGCGTGTAGCCTTTGGGGACGACGGTTTTGTATTCAAACCAAAAGTCGAACATGTCGCCCAGCAGGTAGATGGCGCCGGCTTTGTGTTTGATGGAGTCGAGAAAGCGTACCAAACGCCGCTCTTGCATGCGACGGCTTTGGATGGCGAGACTGCCCAAGTGGGCGTCCGACAGGAAATAGATGGGCTTCATGTGGTGGAGGTTGTGGGTGGGGACGTGGGGGGAGCGGGCGCATCGCGGTGATAGCGGCGAATTTCGTGTGGATCGTACGTTGCGCTGTGATCGGGTAGACGGAGATCGGCCGGCTCGGGACGTCCGACATGGTAACGGCCGGCGGCGGCAAAGGTGAGAAGGCGCAGACGGCAGTCGGGAATGGAGCGAAAGGTGCGCGCCACGGCGGTGAGGGTGGCGCCGAGGGTGATGACATCGTCGACGATGAGCACTCGGCGCGCACTAATGGCTTCGACCTTGCGCAGGGCGAAGATGCCTTCGACGTTGGCATGGCGTTCACTCGGGGCAAGGGTGGTTTGCGAGGGATTGTCGACGGTGCGTTCGATCCAGTCGGTGCGAACGGGAACGCGGAGTTGTTTGGCAATGCCGAGGGCGATGTGCTCGCTTTGGTTGTAACCGCGCTGTCGTTGGCGTTGCGGCGAGAGGGGAACGGGGACAATGGCCTCGATGCCGTCGAAGAAGTCGCCGGCGAGGAGTTCCGCGCCCATGACTCGCCCGACAAGGCGGGCGAGATCGGGGCGGTTGTGGTATTTGAAGGCGTGAACGAGGTGAGCCACGGCGTATTCGGGTTTGTACCAAGCGTAGGCATTGACGCGCTCCACGTTGGGTTCGCTCCAAAAGAGGCGTTCCAAGGGGTTGCCGGGGCGACCGTCGAGCCGAGTGTAGGGCAGGTGGAGCCAGCACGAGGGGCAAACTCCGGCGCCGGGCAGCGGGCACCGGCACATCACGCAACGTTCGCCCAAGAGGAGGGCGAGGCCGGAACGGAGGGCTTGCCGGAAGTTCACGCGGTGGGGGAGTTTTAGATGAATCCGAGATCGAGCTTGGCTTCTTCGCTCATCATGTCGCGATCCCATTCGGGTTCGAACACGAGGTTGATGCGCACATCTTTAATCCCTTCGATGCTCGAAGTCTTGATGCGTACGTCTTCGACGATGAAGTCGGCGGCGGGACAGTTGGGCGCGGTGAGCGTCATGTCGATGTCGAGCAGTCCGTCGTCGGCGAGGTCTATATTATAGATGAGTCCAAGGTTGTAGATGTCGACGGGGATTTCGGGGTCGTAGACCGTTTTGATCATTTCGACGATTTGCTCTTCGAGTTTCAATTTTTCTTCGGGAGTCATGGGAGAATAGTGTGTTGGAGGGTTATCTATTAGAGTCGTCCGGCGTCGGCATAGCTATAATAGTTGCCATCGGCGAGGACGATGTGGTCGATGAGGCGGAGTTGCACCGCATCGCAGGCGCGTCGGAGTTCATCGGTGAGATGGTCGTCGGCGCGTGAGGGTTGTGGGTTGCCGGAAGGGTGGTTGTGGCAGAGGGCGATGTGCACGGCGTTGGAAACGAGCGCTTCGCGCAGGACGATGCGCACATCGACGGTGGTACTGTCGATGCCTCCGCGGCAAACTTGCACGCTGCGGATGAATCGCAGGTTGTTGTTGAGGAGCAGCACGTGGGCTTCTTCGACGGGCGCGTCGCGGAGCTTCTCGTAGAAAAAGCGATAGATCTTTTGCGAGCAGTCGAATTGTTCGGTGTCGGCGTCTTCGGTCTGTCGGCGCGCGCCGAGTTCGCAGGCGGCCAGCACGGTGACGGCTTTGGCGGGGCCGATGCCGCGGTAGGCGCAGAGTTCCTCGATGCTGCGTTTGCCCAGTCGTTTCAGACTGCCGCGGCAGTCGTCGAGGAGCCGTTGCATGAGGGTGACGGCGTCTTCGCGGTCGTTGCCGCTGCCGACGAGGATGGCGAGTAGTTCGGCCGGCGAAAGGGCGTCGGCACCTTCGTTCATGAATTTTTCGCGCGGCCGATCGCCGGTGTCCCACTCATGGATGGCTTTCTTACGCGGAAGATCGAAGGCGGGCGACGAGGGTTCGAGGAGTTTCACGGTGGTGGCAGGTTAGAGGGTGGGCTTATTGGTAGAAGCTGTCGGAGAAAGCTTCGAACTCTCCGCTGTGCAGGACGCGACATTGCCACCAAGCGCGGAGATAGCCGCTACCGTAGCCCAAAAGTTGGACGAAGGCTGCGGCAATGGCGCGACAACCCACACCGAGCGAGCGTTCGCGGCGGGTGGCGTCGAGACCGATGAGGAGCGAGAAGAGGAAGAGGGGAGAAAGTGCCGTGAGGGAGAGACATCCGTGGCCGAAGATGGCCGATAAAACGGCACTCAACAAAAGAAAGACCACGCCGAGGGTGAAAACGGCGGGAAGCAAGTGCACCAATTTGTGCGTGCCGGGATGGCGGCGCGAGAGGTGAATGCGTGCGATGCCGCTGTTGTGCACTTGCTTGAAAAACTTGCGCAGATCGGTGCGGCGCTTGTGATACACCCACGCTTCGGGGAAGAGACGGCAGCGATAGCCGCCTTTGAATATGCGGGTGGAGAAATCGATGTCTTCGCCGAAACGCATGTTCGAAAAGCCGCCGAGCGCGTTGTACACCTCGCGGCGCACCCCCATGTTGAACGAGCGGGGATAGAACTTGTCCATTCCCTTCTTTTGTCCGCGAATGCCGCCGGTGGTGAAAAAGGAAGTCATGGCATAGTTGATGGCCTTTTGCATCGGCGTGAATGAACTGTGAGCGCGATCGGGGCCGCCAAAGGCGTCGCAGGGGACGGCGAGCAGTTCGGCCTCGACGGCACTCAGATAGCCTTCGGGGAGGAGCACGTCGCTGTCGAGGATCAGCAGGTAATCGCCCTCGGCGCGTTCGGCACCGTAGTTGCGGGTTTGTCCCGGTCCGCTGTTGGGTTTGGAGAAATAGCGAACGCGGAGTCGGTCGTTGTAGCGAGCGACAATGCTTTCGCAGGGGATGCTGCTGCCGTCTTCGACAATGAGCACTTCAAAATCGGTGAAACTTTGGCGCGTCAAGGAGTCGAGTAGCTCGTCGCACTCGTTGGGGCGGTTATAAACAGGGACAATAATGGAAAATCTCATATTTTCGAAGCATTTCGCACCTTGTGGTGTGAAGAGGTTTTTGCTTTTGGGCAGTGTGGGGCAAATATACATAAATAATAGGGATGCTCCAAGTGCTCGCCCGTTTTATGTCCACGAGAGTAGCCTACTTGTTACGCAAAAAAAGCTTCCCGGTACGCATCGCGCCGGGAAGTTTTGCTTGTGGTTTTCGAGATCGGGGAGGAGAAAAGAGGGCCTTGCGCGGCCTATTGTCCGAAGCGTGCCATGAGATCGAGGCCTTCTTGTGCGGCACGTTGCGTGATTTCGTGATGTGCCGTTTCCCAATCGGTGTCGAGTGAGAAAGGAGTGGACGAACGCCCCTCCTTGTCTACAAATTGTAGGGTTACACTTTCGTCCGGGTCGTTGAACATGGGGTGTCGCAGAGAGGTTTCCGTAAAATAGCGTTTCCATTGTTCGTGTTGCGCTTCCGTAAGTTGTTCGTTGTTGCCGAGGCGACAATAGACGGTGATAAATTCTGCGAGGAAATAGGCTTGTCGATCCACTTTTTGATAGAGGATGAGCCGGTTCTTTTCGCGTCTTGCCGTTTGGTGCCAAATGTACATGAGGGCGTTCTGCTGAAAAAACGCAAGGCGCTGTGCGGCAAATCCGCTGCGGGTGCTCCGTTGACGCTCGATGCATTTTTGCATCTCGTAGTTGAAGACTCGCTGAGCTTGTGCCCCTTGTTTCGACGCGCCGCACAGTGCGAGGAGCGTGAACAACAGGAGATAACCGTGACGAAAACGAGAGATAATCATAAGGGCAAGCGTATTCGGGAAATAAAATGGCCTGTTTTTCGTGGAAAACGGGGGACTTTTTGCGAGAACGCGTGGACTTTTGGGAAAAACTTGGGAGGTTTTGCGCGTCAAGTGTGGCGGACGCGGTGTGCGTTCTGTTTGACGAAATCGTTCCACGACGCTCCTGTGCCGCGCGCCACATTGGTTTTCAGTGTCTTGGCCATTGCGCTTTGCGCCGTCGCCACTCGTCCGCGCACGCCCTGCGGTGTGGTGTGAATGTGGTGGCAGTAGGCCGCGGCCAGCGCGTCGGTGGCGTCGAGATAGGGGAGCATGCGCTCGTCGGCGATGTTGAGCATGCGCTGCATGAGGGCGGCCACTTGTTCTTTCGACGCCGCGCCGCGCCCCGTGATGGCCTGTTTGATTTGCGTCGGAGCATATTCGTGAATCGGGATCTGCCGAGCGATGGCGGCAGCGATGACTACGCCCTGCGCCCGCCCGAGTTTGAGCATCGATTGCACGTTTTTGCCGAAAAACGGCGCCTCGATGGCCAGTTCATCGGGGTGAAAGGCATCGATCACGCTCATGATGCGTTCGTAGATGCGGCCGAGCTTGAGATACACATCGCTCACCCGACGCAAATCGATCACGCCCATAGCGATCATCTCGGCCTGCTTTCCGCAGACCGACAATAGTCCATAACCCAGCACGTTCGTGCCGGGATCGATGCCGAGGATGATGCGCTCTTGCGCCGTCGATGCTGTTGTTCTCACTTGGCAAAAATACTCATTCGCGGCGAAAACACGAAAAAACAGCACATGAAAGCACCGCGTATAACAGAACTTTCTTATATTTGCAGTTCCCAATTCATCAAAACATCATCATCGATTATGTTCAAGAAAGAATTAATTGCCCTCGTCGGTGCCTTCGCATTCAGCGCCATGACGGCATTGGCTCAGGGTGTCATGACTTTTGACAAGACCGAGCACAACTTCGGCAAATTCCCCGAAGAAAAATCTCAGACCTTCACCTTTAAGTTCAAGAATACCGGCGATCGTCCTTTCGTAATCAAACAGGCTTTCGCTTCTTGCGGTTGCACCATTCCTTCCTACTCGCAGGAACCCGTCGCTCCCGGCAAGCGCGGTGAAATCAAGGTGATTTACAATGGTCGCGGCAAGTATCCCGGTGAGTTCACCAAGGTGATCACCGTGCGCAGTGATGCCTCCAACGAAACGGTGCGTCTGTACATCAAGGGCGACATGCAAGCCGCCAAAGATCCCAACGAAAGCAAGTAAACGTAACTAACGGCATGCCGGGGAGCGGACGATTTGAAAGTCTGCTCCCCGGCATGTATCGTTTTTAATACCTTACATCCTCTCCTCACCATGTCTTCCCACACTCATCTTATTATTATGGCCGGCGGCATCGGCAGTCGTTTCTGGCCCATGAGCAGTGAAGCTCGCCCGAAACAGTTTCTCGACATTCTCGGTTGCGGTCGTACGATGTTGCAACTCACCGTCGATCGCTTCAACGGCATTGTTCCGCCCGAAAACATTTGGGTGGTCACCTCCGAACGCTATGCCGACATCGTCGCCGAACAGCTCCCCGACGTGCCCCGCGACAACGTGCTGCTCGAACCCTGCATGCGCGGCACCGCCCCGTGCATCTGCTATGCCGCTTGGCGCATCAAAAAGCGCGACCCGCGTGCCACCCTCGTCGTTTCGCCCGCCGATCACAATGTGCGCGACACCGCCGCTTTCGCCCAAAGCATCGGCGAGTGCATTGAGTTCGCCGCCGAAACCGACGCCATCGTCACCCTCGGCATTCAGCCCGAGCACCCCTCTACCGGCTACGGCTACATCAAGGCCGACCTCAGCTATTCGTCCTCGCGCAAGCGCAACATCTATGCCGTCGACGGCTTCCGCGAAAAGCCCGATCTCGCCACCGCACAGCGCTATGTGGAGCAAACGGGCTATTTCTGGAACTCCGGCATTTTCGTGTGGAGCGTTTCCACCATCGTCAACGCTTTCCGTGTCTACGCACCCGGCATTTCGCGCATCTTTGAGCAACTCCTTCCCGTCTACGACACCCCCGAGGAGCGCGCCGCCATCGCCGAACACTTCCCCAACTGCGAAAACATCTCTGTCGATTATGCCATCATGGAGAAAGCGGAGGATGTCTATGTGCGCCCCTCTTCCTTCGGTTGGAGCGACCTCGGCACCTGGTCATCGCTCCACGCCGAACTCCCGCACGACAGCTACGGCAACGCCGTGGTGGGCGAAGGCGTCACACTCTTCGACACCCGCGACAGCATTGTGCACGTCGGCTCGGGCCGTCGCGTGGTCGTTCAAGGTCTCGACAACTGCATCGTAGTGGAAAAAGACGACGCGCTGCTCATCTGCCGCATGAGCGACGAACAACGCATCGGATCGTTCCGCAAAGCCAAATAATCGCGCAGTGCTGCGCCGCTGTTCGCTCCATTCTTTTCTCTGATCGAGGCCTTTCCTTATGAACAAAACGACTCTCCCGCTCTTTGCGCTTGTGTTGCTCCCCGCCGGCATGGCGGCACGCGACGGTGTGCGCACGCTACCCACGTCCGGTGCGCGCCCCAACGTGCTGGTCATCATGACCGACGATGTGGGCTACGGCGACTTCTCGTGCTACGGGGCGAAGCGCGTGAAAACGCCCAACATCGACCGCCTTGCCGCCAACGGAACTCGGTTCACCGATGCCCACGCCTGCGCCTCCACCTCCACGCCCTCGCGCTATGGATTCCTCACCGGCGAATATCCTTTCCGCCGTCCCGGCACGGACGTAGCCGCAGGCAATGCGGCCATGGTCATTCGCCCCGAGCAGTTCACCATGGCCGAGATGTTCAAGGCGGCCGGCTATGCCACCGCCGCCATCGGCAAGTGGCATCTCGGGCTCGGAAGTCGCACGGCGCAGCAAGACTGGAACGGACAGATCGACCTCACGCCTGCCGCACTCGGCTTTGAGTATAGTTGCATCATGGCTGCCACGGCCGACCGCGTGCCCTGTGTCTACATCGAAAACGGCCGTGTGCGCAACTACGACCCCACGGCGCCCATCGAAGTGAGCTATCGCGGTAATTTCGCCGGCGAACCCACCGGCAAGACCCATCCCGAGTTGCTCCGCCTCCTTCCCTCCCACGGGCACGACATGAGCATCGTCAACGGCATTTCGCGCATCGGCTATATGAAAGGAGGCGGCAATGCACTTTGGAAAGACGAGCACATTGCCGACTCCATCGCCGCCTATGCGTTGAACTGGATCGACGCCACGCAGCAACCCACCGCCGACGGCACGAAGCGCCCCTTCTTCATGTACCTCTGCACCAACGACGTGCATGTGCCGCGCTGGCCGCACGAACGTTTTCGCGGCAAGAGCCCCATGGGACTGCGCGGCGACGCCATCTTACAACTCGATTGGACGGTAGGGCGCGTGCTCGACCACTTGCGTGAGTTGGGCATCGCCGACAACACCCTCGTCATCCTCACCTCCGACAACGGCCCCGTGCTCGACGACGGCTATGCCGATCAAGCCGAGGAACTCGCCGGCTCGCACCGCCCCGGCGGCCCGTGGCGTGGCGGCAAATACAGCGCCTTCGAAGCCGGCAGCGCCGTGCCCTTCATCGTGAGCTGGCCGGCCGGCGGCGTGCCCCGCGGCCGAGAGAGCAAAGCCCTTGTTTCGCTCATCGACGGCGTGCGCTCCCTCGCGCCTTTGGCCGGTGTGGCGCTCCACGACACCCTTGCTTGCGACAGCCGCGATTTCAGCAACACCTGGCTGGGACGCACTGACCAGTCGCGCGATCACATCCTCTCGATGTCCTACAATCGCGAAGTGAGTTTGCGCACCCCGCGCTGGAAATACATTCCCGCCATGAAAGGGCCCGATAAGGTGCCCTGGGGGCCGAAAATCGAAACGGGTTTCTCCTCCGAACCCCAGCTTTATGACATGCGCTCGCGCAAGGGCGAGACGAAAAACGTGATCGAACACCGCCCGCAAGTCGCCAAGGAATTGGATCTCATCTTGCAACACCAACTGGCCACGCCCTATTTCCGTCGCAAGACCAAGTAATGCCGCAACCCCTCTCGCTGCCGCTTGCGGCGGCGAGCGTGTGAAAAATAGGCGTCCCCGTTCTCTCTCGGAGAGCGGGGGCGCCTATTGATGAATAGGGAGATGCGTTGTGAATCAGCGGAAGGCACGGGTCATGAAGTAGTCAAACCACCGAGTGGGCAAAAGCGTGTGGAGCAGCACGAGCGGTTTCGCGCCGAAGCCCACGCGGTAGCGCGTGTTCGGCCGTCGGGCGTTCACCGCGCGGCCGATGGCCTTGGCGATGACGGTAGGTTCGCTCAGTCTCGAGCCGTGATAGAGGCGGCGCAGTGCAGCGGCCGCCGCACTTGCTTGGGTGTCGTAAGCCCCTCCGCGGGCACTCTCTTCGAGGTGGTCGGCCGCGATGTCGCCCCACGGCGTTTTGATCGCGCCGGGTTCGATGATGGCCACTCGGATGCCGAAGGGGTGCGTTTCCATGCGCAGCGCGTCGCTGAAGGCTTCGAGCGCATATTTCGTGGCGTGATACCACGCGCCGAAACAGACCGTGAAATGCCCGCCCATCGAAGCCACGTTCACGATCGTGCCGCTTTGCCGGCGGCGCATGTGGGGCAGGACACACTGCACCAAGCGCGCCAACCCGAAGAGGTTGACTTCAAACTGCCGGCGCGCTTCGTCGATGGGCACATCTTCCACCGCGCCGTACGAACCGTAGCCGGCATTGTTCACCAGCACGTCGATGCGCCCTTCGGTGCGGATGATTTCGGCCACAGCGGCCTTGATGCTTTCGGCTGAGGTCACGTCCAGCCGCAAGGCTTTCACGCCGACAGCGGCCAAGGGCTCGATCTGCTCGACGCGACGTGCGGCGCCATAAACTTTGTGCCCTTGTCGTGCCAATAGTTCGGCCGTTGCGTAGCCGATGCCGCTGCTCGCACCGGTGAGGAGGATGACTTTTTCCATAGATGGGGGGCTGTGTGTGGAGTGTTATGAGCGCGAAGTTACGGCATCCGAGGCGGAAATCCAACACTGCCTTTGTTCTTTTTCGACGTGTATAGACTTTCTTGTCCTCCACTCGGGAAAAAGCGAAAGCGGGAGTGAGTTGCACGAAGCAGCGCAAGTGTGTTTGTGGGGAGCGTCACATTGAGCCGAAAAACCATGTACAAAACGCCAAGTTCGCGTGCGCGCGTCATGCGCGCGCGTCCAGTGTTTTTACGTTTTTGTGTTCACCTCTTCACCTTTGGGCTGTATTTCTTTGAAAAATAGTGGGTTATGGGTGAAGGCTTCACCCTTATTTTCCTTCACCCTATGTTCACCCTCTGTCATGAGCCGCCGCACGGCTTGGCGTTTGGTGCAGATGGGGTGAAGGCTTTTTGGGGCTTGTGTTCACCCTCTTTTCGTGTTGTAAGTTCTTGGTAGATAGTGGCTTGTGAGAAAGGGTGAAGGGGGAAGGCAAAAAGTGCGAAACTCGGTGATGTGGGCGTGTACGTGTATGTGCGTGCGAGCGGTAGGCTCACTTGCGAAGGAGAAAATCGAATATGAGTGAGGAGTTGGAAAAAAGAAGGGAAGTTTTTGCGGAAAGTAGGGAGGTGTTGGAGAAAAGCAGACTTGTTTTCTCGAAACAATCACCCTCGCAACTCGAACTGCGAAAATATTTTGCAGCTTTTGTTGCGAGGGTGAATGAAAATGGTTACCTTTGTGGCAGAAAAACACGAAAATATCGTAGTATTTGTGCTGTTTGCCGTCGCGCTTGTGAGGCGGATTGAAAGTGGAGGAGCGAGGGGGCCGTCGGCCGGTGGCCATTGGGCGCACTTCGATGGTGGCGAAATCGCCGACCAAGTGGAAACCCGAGGGGTGCGAGGCATCTTGCGCGGACGGTTAAGGGTAGTAGGTGTGGAGCGCAGCCGCGAGGGTGTTTTGCAGCAGCGAGCACACCGTCATGGGCCCCACTCCGCCGGGAACGGGTGTGATGGCGCCGGCAATGGGGGCGACGGCATCGAAATCGACATCGCCCACTACGCGGAAGCCCGAGGGGCGCGACGCATCGGGCACGTGGGTGGTGCCCACGTCGATCACCGTGGCGCCGGGTTTGACCATGTCGGGCGTGACAAAACCGGGGCTGCCGAGGGCGACAATGAGGATGTCGGCGGTTCGGCATTCGGCGGCGAGGTCGGCGGTGCGGCTGTGCACACAGGTCACGGTGCAATCGGCGCCCTCTTTTTGCAGCATGAGTTGCGCGGTGGGCTTCCCCACGATGTTGCTGCGCCCCATCACGACACACTTTTTGCCGGCTGTGGGGATGCTGTAGTGGCGCAGGAGGGTGAGGATGCCCAGCGGCGTGGCGCTCACGAAGGCGGGCAGGCCGAGCGCCATGCGCCCTACGTTCATGGGGTGAAAGCCGTCGACGTCCTTGCGTGGGTCGATGGCTTCGACCACGCGGTGCTCGTCGATGTGCGAGGGGAGGGGGAGTTGCACGATGAAGCCGTCGACGCTTTCGTCGGCGTTGAGGCGCTCGATTTCGCGGAGCAATTCGCCTTCAGTGATATCGGCGTCAAACTGAAGCTCAATCGAGGTGATGCCGCAGCTTCGGCAGGCGCGAATCTTGTTGCGCACATAGAGTTCGCTCCCGCCGTCGTGTCCCACCAAGAGGGTGGCGAGACAGGGCGGACGGTGCCCCTTGGCCACGTGGCGGCGCACGGTGAGGGCGATGTCGGCTTTGATCTGCGCGGCCACGGCGTTGCCATCGATGAGCAGCGGGGTGTAGTGCGGCGTCATGCTTTGGGCATTCCCGGCATGCCGGGCATGCGGCTCATTATTTGGCGAAGACCGTTGCCGCTCACCATCTTCATCATTTTGCGCGTTTGGTCAAACTGTTTGAGCAGGCGATTGACGTCTTGCACCGTCTTGCCCGATCCCTTGGCGATGCGTGTCTTGCGGCTGGCGTTGAGCACCTCGGGGTGGCGACGCTCATAGGGGGTCATGGAGAGGATGATGGCTTCGACACCGAGCAGGGCGCTGTCGTCGACATCGACGTCTTTGATGGCCTTGCCCACACCGGGAATCATGGCGGCGAGATCCTTGATGTTGCCCATCTTCTTGATTTGCTGTAACTGTGCCAGGAAGTCGTTGAAGTCGAACTGGTTCTTTTGGATCTTGCGTTGGAGTTTGCGGGCTTCGGCTTCGTCGTATTGTTCCTGTGCGCGTTCGACGAGCGAGATGATGTCGCCCATGCCGAGGATACGATCGGCCATGCGGTCGGGGTGGAAGACGTCGAGGGCTTCCATCTTTTCGCCGGTGCCGACAAACTTGATGGGTTTGTCCACCACGGCGCGGATGGAGAGGGCGGCACCGCCGCGGGTGTCACCGTCGAGCTTGGTGAGCACCACGCCGTCGAAGTCGAGGCGGGAGTTGAACTCCTTGGCGGTGTTCACCGCGTCTTGACCGGTCATGGCGTCGACCACGAAGAGGGTTTCGTCGGGCGAGGTGGCGGCCTTCACGGCGGCGATCTCGTTCATGAGGGCTTCGTCGATGGCGAGGCGGCCGGCGGTGTCGACAATCACCGTGTCGTAGCTCTTGGCCTTGGCTTCCTGAATGGCGGCGAGGGCGATCTTGACGGGATCTTTCTCTTCGAGATTCATGAAGATGGGCACTTCGATTTGCTCGGCGAGGACGCGGAGCTGCTCGATGGCGGCGGGGCGATAGGTGTCGCAGGCGGCGAGGAGCGGCCGGCGGTTTTTCTTCGTCTTGAGGAAGAGAGCGAGTTTGCCGGCGAGGGTGGTCTTACCTGCACCGTTGAGACCGGCCATGAGGATGACGGAGGGGCGGTGCTCGAGTTTGAGGTCCACGCTCTCGCTGCCCATGAGGGTGGCGAGTTCGTCGTGAACAATCTTGACCATGAGCTGCGAGGGCTTCACGGCGGTGAGCACATTCTGGCCGAGGGCCTTTTGCTTCACGGTGTCGGTGAAGGTTTTGGCCACCTTGTAGTTCACGTCGGCGTCGAGCAGGGCGCGGCGCACGTCTTTGAGGGTTTCGGCTACGTTGATCTCGGTGATCTTGCCTTCACCTTTCAGTATTTTGAACGAGCGTTCAAGTCTTTCGCTAAGATTGTCGAACATGTATATCGATGGATTCTGAGTTACTTATAGGAGAGTGTTCCGTGCAAAAATACGAATTTCTTTTCATTTGCTCGGCATTGGGTTGAGAGTGAGACGAAAAAGCGCGCTCTCCCGAAAGGGAGAACGCGCGGAAGCGGCTTGTCTTATGTTGTTGCCCGATCTATTGTTTTCCTTCGGTGGAGGTCATCGGTTCTTGTGAGATGACAAAAGGATCTGTGAATATTGGAAATATTTCAACATTGAGTGTGAAGCTAATCTTTTTCGAGGTGTTATTGGGTTTGGCCATGATTCTCAATGTTGTTGTATTCATTGCTTTATTTCTTGTTAGTATGATGGTGATATTCTTTCGAATGGCGGTGTCGGAAGGAGGGGAATTATCGACCCAAAATGGGTGTTCGATAATGGTGTCGTAATCACTATAGTATTTCTGAGCTCTGTCTAAATGGAGTCGAGCGTAGTCGCCAATGAATTCGAGTGTGTCTCCTTGAGCCGGTAGGTTCACATAGATGGGGGCATGGGAGTCTTTGCGTTTGGGAACATTGGTCCAATGGACAGGTCTGTCTTTTTCTACGAAGACCGGTTCGCAAGATGCGAAGAGTAGAAGAAAAAGAAAGCATAGAGGGGCATAAGGTTTCATAAGCGATGGGGAGCAGGAGAGATAACGGAGATTTTGACGTCGTATTGATAATAATAGCGAGTATTGCTTCTGGTCTCTTTTTTGGGCTTTTCTATGTAATCATCTATTATCGGATCTTGGGACGCATTAAATACATTGCTGTAAAAAAAGCCGTTCGTATCCCCGTTCCAACCCCAGTTACAGTGCACAAATTGATGAGAGTAACCTCCTTTCATGGCACGGATATAGCCGTCAATGACCCAAGCGTGGCCACCTTCGTATTTATTGAAGAAGAACCAGGTTTTTTTCTTGGTGTCAAGACCTGTTGTATAAATAACATGGCTGTTGTTGAGTGCGCGTATAACAGTTCGTTTATCGTATTTTTTAGGTTTACTTACATTAAATCACCCATTGTCTCTTACCCATTCAATCGGGGTGTCGCCTGATACAGGAGTTTCTTTTTCGTATTTGGCGTGAAATGCAATTCCGAGGTAGTTCATTAGACTGGCAACTTCACCTGCAGTAAGCACATATTCACGGTTGGTCTCCTCGTCGAAAATTATATTCCCGTTAGTATTTGAACAATCTTGTAAAATGCGTTCCCAATTGTATGACCAAGTTACCCATGTTCCATAACTATTCCATGATAGGCGGTAAGGGTATTTATAATATGAACAGATTTGAGCCATGGCTGTGACGGTACAGCCTGTATGTGCATGTTTCATGTCTTTGTAGCCTGGGCAGAAAATATTGTAAGGGTGTTTTTGTCCCCATTTTACTTTTAGTAATGGGGGAAGAAAATCAAAGACCTTCCATCCATCGTAATTAAAATCACCTATTGCTTGCCGCGGGGCACGTGTTGTATGTTCTATTTCTTGGTTTACGGCACGATCGAGAAAGGAAAGAAACCCGGGATTGTCTTCCCGAGTGAGATCTTCGACTTTGTAGTTTCCTTTGTCAATCAGAGCGAGGATGGGAGAGGTGCGCTTGTCAGCAGCGACAACAGCGAAACCTTGATTGTCTATGAAATTGACAAAATAGAGCAGTGTGTCGATGGGGAGAGAGTCGGTAGCGGCGCGTGTGGCGAATTGGCGACTGCGCAAGGTTTCTACATTGGCAATGGTGGGACGTCTTGCGCTGCGCGTCTTTTTTCCCATGGCGGCGAGGAAATCAGCGACTTCGTTCTGTGCTTCTTGGGGAGTGCGAGTTGGAGAATTGTACTGAACTTCAGGTTGCTTAGCCTGATGTGTCGGTTCATCATTTTGCTCTGTACAGCTTACGACAAAGAGCAAACCGAGAAGGAAAAGAATAGGTTTCTTCATAATGTTGTTGTATAAAGGTGGTTTGCTGCAAATTTAATCTTTTATTTGAATGTAGTAACACTAGGCTTGTTTTTTAACAAAGTTCCCCGACCGTGCGAGACGATCGGGGAACAGGGGTATGAAAAAACGATAGGAATCAGAAGCGGAATTCGGCGCTGATGCCGAAGACTTGGTTGGTGCGGGTGAAGTTGTCTGCGCCTTTGAGGCGGCCGGCCTTCACTTGGTCAGCAGCGTAATTCTGAGCGTTCGTGAGGATGGCTTGTTTCTTCGCCGGGTCGGTTTCGGAGTAGAAGCCATTCTGGGCGGCATTGACGAGGGTGACGAAGGACGAAGCGTTGTTGTAATCCGCTGTCTGCTTATCGTAGTTTTGGTAGAAGGTGCGGAAGTAGGCGGCATTGAGCTTGATGCGATCATTGATGCGGTAGCCGAATCCCAAACCGACGCTATAGGAGTTGACGTTGAACGAAACATCGTTCATGAATGCGTCTTTGTTGGGGTAGAGGGTGCGCTGCATACCGGCGCTGATTTCCCATTGCTTGGTGAGGTCGTATTCTACACCGGCGAGGAATTCCTGCGTGCCGTGGTCGAGGAGATCGTTTTTGTAAGCTCCTTTGATGCCGGACTTGGCTTGCTTGTCGAAATAATAATGGTAGCCGAGGTTGAGGCGGAGCGCTTCGAGGGGACGCACTTGAAGACCGAGTGTGAGGAGGGCGGGAATGTCGCTGCGTACCTCTGCGTCGTCGGCAAATTGAGCAAACTGGGGGTTGCCCTTGGTGTTGTCGCTGTTCTTGGAATCGTTGGAGAACGCGATACGCGTGCGAAATTCGTATTTGGCGGCCACGTCGACATAGCGGCTGTGGAAGTGTGCGCCGAAGATGGGGGCGAGGCCTACGCCGTGTTGGTGCACGTCGATGTTCACGTCGCGCGTGGCTTGTGAGAGTGCGCCCGAAACGGTGGCGAGCTTACCGGCGCCTTGCGCTTTGGCGGCATTGTTCTTGGCGTTGTTGGCCAGCGTTTGCGCTTCGGCGGCTTTTTGTGCGGCAAGGGCGGCATTGCCTGCGGTTTGTGCAGCGAGAGCGGCTTGACCTGCTTCAATGGCTTGTTGCTGCTGGGTAGCGGCGAGGGCAGCGAGTGAGCGGGCTGCGGTGGCGCTGTTTTGGCTCATCTTACCGAAATACTCCGGGGCGGGTAGCATGGTGGCTTGCTTGTTGCCGTTCACGCTGATGTTGCGAAGGTGTCCGTCGTAGTGGGCGGAGGAGAGAATGCCGCGCAGACCGCCGTAGACAGAGAAATGTTCGCCGATGCGATAGCCGGCACCGAGGGTAAGACCGTAGAAGTATTGGCGGCCGTGCATGTAGGCGTCGACATTGTAGCGGTCGAAACCGAGGGCGCTGTTGGCGTCGCCGAGGGCACCGAGGAGGGCGACTTTGCTTTCGAAGCTGCCGAGACCATTTTTGTAAGTGGCTTTACCGCCACCGCCTACGAGGGCGAGATTGAGCTGAAGGCTGAGGGGACCGTTGACCCAAGCGGCTTGGAGCGAGGGGATGACGGGGGCTTTGGCGTTGGCTTTGAAGGTCTTGGTGGCCGATTGATGATTGTCGATGCCGTATTGGAAGGCTTGGAAGGTGGATTGAATCTCGCGAGTTTGGTAGGCGGACTGGAGATTGACACCGAGGTGGAAGCCCGAAGGGAGGAAGTTGACACCGGCGGGGTTAGCATAGACGCCACCCAAGGTGATGCTGGCATCCTGAGCGGGATTGCGCAGGAAGGTGACACTTTGGTTGGTATTGGTGAGATAGCCACCGGCCATCATGCTCAGGGTGCTGCCGAAGAGCACGGCCGACAATACAATTTTCTTCATGAGTCGTGGAAAAATATCGTGTAGATTGGTATTTGTGAGCGCAAAGTTACAACGACTATGCACAGAAACAAGGAATCTGTGCGAAGAATCGGGGCATTTTGTCGATAATGTCGGTGTTTTGTAATATTGAGGTGTCGGTATTGCGGTGAAAGTGGTGAGATTTTATACGTTTCTGCACATCTTTGGTGATAGTGAGTAATTTATAAGGCGGTTTTCAACTCGAAATATCCTTTTTCGGCGATGTCATAGACTTCAAGTTGACGACGACGGGCTTCGTGCTTGAAGTGTTCGCGGTAGTAGGGGCTGAGATCAGCCGAGAGTAGGAGGATGTGCGGACGATAGAAACGCAGCAGATGCAAGAGCGGACGATGCACTTCGCGAGTGACGAGAAGATAGTCGACGCGAAGAGGTTTTTTGGGGAAAGAATGGGAGAGCGGGTGGTCTACGACGGCCATGCGTACTCCGCGATAGAGGAGTACGCCGGGTGCAAAGGCGTTGAGGCGGGTGCGCCGCATGAGGGTGTCGCAACCTTCGATGTGGCGCAGGGAAGAGAGGGGTAGGAAGGTGGGCTGCAGGCTGAGAGGTTCCCAATGGTGGAGCGCGGTGGTGCGCAGGGCAGAACGCGCTCGGGCAGTATCGGTGCTGAGTACGAAGGAGTGGCCGTCTCGGCAGAGTAGGTGCACGGCGGTACAGGGATAGGTATGGTAGACGAGCAGACGGTCGGTGTGTTGGCGATGTCGGTAGTCGTCGGCGAGTACGGAGAGCCCAAGAAGAATGAAGGGGAGAAAAAAGAACGTGAGCCGTTGTGCAGGTATGAGTTGCTCGCGGTGGTGGGCAACATAGAGCGCGGCGGCGAGCAGTAGATAAGCGGAGACGGTGGTGATCAGCGAGGGATGAAGGGCGAAAGGCGCGAAGAATCCTTGCGAAAAATAGGCAAGCAGGTGTTCGAGCAGGGAGAGTGTGGCGGTGAGAAAGGCGGCGATGAGGGCACGGAAGGGAAGGAGGAGCAGAAAGAGGACACTGCCGCCGAGAAGGAGGTAAGCGAGGGGGATGACGAAGAGGGAGGAGAGCAAACCTGCCCACGGAAAACAAGCAAAGACGTAGGCAACGAGAGGAGCTGTGGCAAGTTGAGCGGCGAGGGAGACGACGAGGAGGTTCCAAATGGCTTGCAGACTGTGTTTAAGCGCACGGATGCTGCGAGAGTCGGGTTGGCGTTGAGCAAGTTCGGCGCTGCGGGGAGTGAGAATCTCAAGCGCCGCCGGTGGGGGCAGAAGGGGCGCGATGAGGAGGATACCTGCGACGGCAAGGCACGAGAGTTGAAAGCCAAGGTCGAAAAGCCATTGGGGAAAGCAGAGGAGGAGAAAGAGAATGGTGAGTTGCAGGCTGTGAAGTCCGCGTCCGTCGCGTGAAAAGAGCCCAATGACGGCGGAGATGCTGAACATGAGCGCGGCACGGATGAGCGAGATAGGCAGACCGGCCACAAGAGCAAAGAGCCAAATGCCTACGAGAGAGAGGAGCGTGGAGAGGACGTGCCATTTTCGGCCGGCGCGCCGAGCGGGGACGACAACGATGAAGGTGTAGAGGGAATAGAGAATGGCGAGGTGTAGTCCCGAGAGTGCCAGAAGGTGGCCGGCGCCACTCTGACTGTAAAGTTCTCGTGTAGAGCGGTCTACTCCGGTTCGATCGCCGAGTGTCATGGCCGCAAGCAAGGCGGCGGTGTGGCGGTCGAGGTGCGCTTGGTAGTGAGAGATGAGGTGGATGCGAACCAAAAGGAGATGTTCGCGCAGCGTGAGGTCGACCGGAAGCTGTGAGCGCTGCCAGTCGCCGGCATAGCAGTGGGCGCTTCCGCTGATGTCTTGTCGCCGAAGATAAGCGGCACGATCGGGTTCGCCGGGGTTGCCTGCTGCACAGGGAGAAGTGATGCGAGTGTGTAGCAGCAGGCGCGTACCGACGTGAAGAGCAGAGGATGGTGGAGGAAACGCTGAGTGTCTTTGTGTCGTATCGGACAACGAGAGGTCGATGAGTCGGCCGGCGTGCACATCGGGCGCAATGAGACGGCATTTCACGCGCCACTGTCCCGGATAAAGTCGTGGTGGATCGGTCACCACGGCGTGATGCGTCTGCGCTTGTCGTTCGTCGAACGAAGAAAGGCACGCACGATCGTGATGAAGGAGGGTGAGTCCGAGGAGAAAGGTGGTGAGATAGATGCCGAACTCCACGCTACGAGCAGCAAACTGGCGCCGAAGAAAAAGAGTGGAGACCGTGAGCAGTCCGAGGATGATCGTGCCCACGAAGAAGAGGTCTGTGGGCAGTGTGAGGTAGGGATAAAACAATTCCCCCACTGCGATTCCTGCGGCGAGGGGCAGCAGGAGACGCAATAGGGGAGAGGAAGACGATGCAAAAGGAGCGCTCATTGATCGTCATTTTTTACATAGCCGCGACGTGTTTCGGGCAGTCCGTCCATGATGGTTTGGTAACTTTCCTCCAGCAGGTGTTTGATGTTCTCAGATCCTTGTGTGGTGGGATGGATCGGCGCGTGGATGGTCAGCCGCAGCGGAGCATAGTGCGCGAAATGGAAATCACGCATACGCGGCATGACGTCAAAGCTGCCGTCGATTGTGATCGGCACGACCGGGAGCTGCAGTTCGTCGGCCAGTTGGAACGCGCCACGGCGGAACAGTCCCATGTGGCCGGTGAAGCTACGAGCACCTTCCGGGAAGACGGCGAGCGAAGTGCCACCGACCAAGCGTTGGCGCGCGGTTGTCATCGTTTCGGCTATGGCGCGACGACTCGACTTGTCTACGAAGATGAACCCGGCTTTTTCGCACGCATAACCCACAAAGGGAATTTTGCGCAACGAAGCTTTCATCATCCATTTGAACTCACGACCGAGAAAGCCCGAGAGGAGAAAAATGTCGAACGCCCCTTGGTGGTTGGCGACAAAGACGTAGCTTTGATGGCGTTGCAGGTGTTCGCGTCCTTCGACTTTCACGGGCAGAAAGAGCAAACGAATCGTGAGCCATCCCCATATTCGGCTGGGTGTGAAAGCAAACCAGCGCGATAACCCCACGGCGCAACCTAAGGCTGTCACCACGGCGGTGAGAATCGTGAGGAGGAGAAATACCGGAAAGTAGATGAAGAGTTGATAGAGACGATAGAGAAATTGCATGACGAGTCAGGGTAAGAGGAAGGAGCGCGTCGGTTGCAAATAAGCGTCGGCCGGTCGGCCGATCAGTTGCGGCCGTAGCGTCGAGGCATGTACGTGACGGGGCGACCGCAGTAATTCTCGTTGGTGATGCTGCCTTTGTTGTAGACCAATGCGCCGTTGACGAAAGTGCGCATCACTCTCCAATTGAAGGTCTTCCCTTCGAGCGGACTCCAATTGCATTTGGAGAAAATCTTGTTCGGGGTGAGCGTCCACGGGCTGTGGGGCTTCACGAGGACGAGGTCGGCCATGTAGCCTTCGCGGAGGAAACCACGGTTCTCGATGCCAAAAGTGCGCGCAGGATTGTGCGACATGAGTTCGACCATGCGCTCAATGGTCAAAACGCCTTCGTCTACCAAACCTAACATGGAGACAAGCGAGAATTGCACCATCGGCATACCGCTGGCAGCGCGAGCGGCGCCGCCTTCCTTGTCGGCGATCGTGTGCGGCGCGTGGTCGGTGCCGATGCAACGAATGCGCCCGTCGTTGAGCGCGGCGCGCAAGGCATTGCGGTCGGCAACCGTCTTGATCGAAGGGTTGCACTTGATGCGCGTGCCGAGTCGCTCGTAGTCGGCCTCGGTGAAGAGGAGGTGGGGCAGACAGGCTTCGGCCGTGATGAGTGGATCGTCGGGAGCGAAGAGTTCGAGTTCGCAAGCTGTCGTGAGGTGCGCCACATGCAGGCGCGCTTTGGCGGCTTTGGCCAGTTCGATGGCGTATTTCGTACTCTTCAGACAGGCTTCGGCCGAACGAATCTTGGCGTGGTAACGCACATGCGGATCTGCGCCGTAGAGGGCTTGGTGCTCTTTCATTGCCTCCACGATCATCGGTGTGTCTTCACAGTGCACCATGATCGGCAGTCGGCTTTCTTCAAACACCGTGCGCAGGGCATTGGGATCTTCCACTTGGAGCGAACCGGTGCTGCTGCCCATGAAGAGCTTCACGCCGGCCACCAAGCGCGGGTTGATTTGGCGCAAGCGTTGGGCGTTGTCGGCCGTGGCGCCGACAAAGAAACCGAAGTTTACATGACACTGATTTTTTGCCCGTTCGATTTTTTCATACAGCGCTTCGGCCGTCACGGTGGCGGGGATCGTGTTAGGCATGTCGAGCACGGTGGTCACACCGCCCGCAGCCGCTGCGCGGCTTTCGCTGTCGAAATCCGCTTTGTGGGTCAATCCCGGATCACGGAAGTGCACGTGTTCGTCGATGACGCCCGGAAGGAGGTAGCAACCCTCTGCGTTGATCACCGAGTCTGTGGGCAATGCCGGCGCGGCATCGCGACCAAAGAGTATTTCCTCGATGCGGTCGTCTTCAATGACGATACTACCGAGCTGGCTGCCTCCTTCATTGACGAGGATGGCGTTCTTTATAAGCGTTCTGCTGTGCATAAATCCAAAGAATACGGCTGGTTGGCGCCCGAGGCGCGAAATTTTAGGCTTGGCGAGGTTTGATTTTCCCGGTGAGAGCGGCCCAACGCAGGCGCATGACGCCGAAAAGAGCTTCGCCGAAGATGCCACCGCTCATTTTGCTCGTACCCAGTTGGCGGTTGACAAAGACCACCGGCACTTCTTTGATGCGGAAACCGAGCTTGAAAGCTGTGAACTTCATCTCAATTTGGAAGGCATAGCCTTTGAAGCGAATGGCGTCGAGATCGATCGTCTCAAGCACGCGACGGCGGTAGCATTTGAAGCCGGCTGTGGTGTCGTTGATGGGGAAACCGGTGACACAACGCACATATTTCGAGGCGAAATAGCTCATCAGCACGCGCCCCATCGGCCAGTTCACCACATTGACGCCCGACACATAGCGGCTGCCGATCGCCACATCGTAGCCTTCCTCGGCGCAGGCCTTGTAGAGCCGCGGCAGGTCTTTTGGATCATGGCTGAAATCGGCGTCCATCTCGAACACATATTCATAGTGGTGTTCGAGCGCCCATTTGAAGCCTGCAATGTAGGCCGTGCCCAAACCGAGTTTGCCTTGGCGTTCCACGAGGAAAACGCGGTCTTTGAACTCTTCGGCCATCAGCCCTTTCACGATGTCGGCCGTACCGTCGGGACTGCCGTCGTCGATGATCAAAATGTCGAATGCGTGTTCTTGCAAACCCGTCACCGCGCGGATGATGGCTTCGATGTTTTCCTTCTCGTTATAGGTCGGAATGATAACAATGCTGTCGTTTTGCTGCATAAGTCAAGAGAATGGTGTGATGCACACTGTGGGTGGCGGAAGCTGAGTACATATTATAATGTAGGAAGCCGTTCTCTGTTGAAACAGAAGAAAACACGGATTCTCGAGTGGGGCGCTCATCGCTTCTCGCATACAAAGGTAACAAATCTCAACAAGCGCACAAAGTCGCGCCTTGTTTTTATCTCTTCTCCTTGTGTTTTCTTTTGCGCCGCCGAGTGGATGATGCCCATGAGAAAGCGCCACTTTCTCATGGGGATTTGAAGTTTATTCGTATATTTGCCAAATCATTTATAGAACAGAACTGTATTCAAACTTCCAAAACAATGGTACAAAACATCGATAAGCAAGTGGCCGAATGGCATGAAAACAATGAGCCCGCCAAAATCATCGAGCTGCTCGAATCCCTGCCGCAAGCCGCTCTCAATCATGAGCGCATGGGCTGGTTGGCGCGAGCCTACAACAACTTAGCCTCCAAGGAGGAGAATCCCGAACACTACGAAACGGCCATTCGTGTGCTCGAGAGCATGCGCGACGAAGAGAGTGAGAAAGACGAACTCTGGAACCACCGCATGGGTTTTGCGCTCTATCATCTCGACCGCGAAGGCGAAGCCGCCGAATACTTCCTTCGCACCCTCAACGGCAATCCCTACGATTCGTTGCGCGACGATACGAAAGCGATGCTCGACGATTGCTACAAGTTCCTCGCCTACCCCCGCTACGCCAAAGGCTACTTTGCCGAACGCGTCGAGAAAGCCTGGACGGCCTTTGCCGAGCATGAAGCCGAATTGCGTCGCCTCGTCGATGAGGGCGCACCCGGCGAAGAAATCCAACAGCTGGCTTTCTCTTGTCTCGAACCGGCCTTCCCCGATCTCTCGTTCGAAATCGGCACACAAAACTACCACATCGTCCTTTCGGCCGGCGGCATGTGGATACTCTATTTGCTTTTCCGCTATTTCCTGAGCCGCATGCCCGAATCGGTGCGCGAGCACTGGAAATTCTCCATCGGTCGCAACGCCAACCCCGGTCTTAGCATCGATTTCGGCGAAGGCAAGATTTCGGCCGAAGAAGTGCAGGTGCTCATCACCGAAGACGAAGGTGGGGAGAGCGTGAGCGTCGAAGTCTACCACCCCTTGTTGCACGCCGGCCAAAGCCCCGCTTGGTGGCGCGCCGAAATTTTGGTGGACAATGCCGTGGGCGAACTGGTCAACACCGAGTTCATTTCGAAGATCAACGCGCCGGAAGAAGCGCCGGCGGCCGAAACGACCATCAAACTCTCCGAGCTGCGTGAGGTGCTTGCCCAACGCTTCGGCGAGGATCCCCGATGGGAGAACATCGATGTCATTTTGCAAGGCACGATGAACTATCGCTTCAAAGAACGAGACGACATCGAGCCCGGGGATCTCCGTTTCGACATCATCAGCGGCACCACCTCGATGCCGCGCCTCGTGGGCGAATTTGCGCGCGGCGAATCGGAACTCCAAGATCTCTTCCATCGTTTCGGCTGCGTGGGCGGTTTCTTTGCCTTCGACGTGCCCGGCCTGAACGAAATGCCCGAAGCCGAGCGAGAGGCAGCTATCGATGAGGCTTGCACCGCCCTCGAAAATCACATCCGCACCCACGTCGAGGGCAACTGTGTCGATTTCATCGGCCGTGCCGTGGGACGCTTCCACGTCTATGTGGACTTCATCGCCTACGACAACCCTGAGGTCTGCAATGCCGCCTTCGCATTCTTCGAAAACTACGACACGACCTTTGCGGCCTTCCAAACCTATCGCCGCGATATGGATTGGTACAACATGAAGAAGAAAAAATAAAGAACCACATTCGCAGAGAAACGAGCCGTCGCACCGATTTGGGGCGATGTTGTGCTCGCTTTTCGAGCGCAAGGTCGCTTGATGCCCGGGCAAAGCCTATCATTGAAGGCCGGCTCCGGCACCTTCTCATCCCGATATTTCTCCAATGGGGGAAATGTCGGGATTTTTGACCCATAGATGAACTTCAGCAGGTTAAAAGCCTATTTCAGGAGTATATTTGACCCTTAAACCTAAAATCGCCTCACAAGGAAAAACGCTGCGGAATTGAGGTCATCCGTAAAAGTAAGGTATTCAACTTTTCTGCTGTGTTGAAACGATACGACTTGTCGGAGGTCTCGCTCTTATAGACAATGTTTTTCTCTGTAGGCTCCTTTAGTCCGCGCCCCACAGTGTCGGCACCGGGTAATAGCGTGTCAGGTCTCTGCTTGAACTGTCCTATAAGCG
>CAUQEF010000013.1:0-74979 GCA_963517315.1 uncultured Prevotellaceae bacterium | reverse complement strand
GAGTAGGCTACGGTTATGACGTGCATCGTCTCGTCGAAGGCCGTGATTTATGGTTGGGCGGCGTGCTCATCGACCACTCTCTCGGCCTTCTTGGCCACAGCGATGCCGACGTACTCATTCACGCCATCTGCGACGCCCTCCTCGGCGCAGCCAATCTCCGCGACATTGGCTATCATTTTCCCGACACAGCCCCCGAATATAAAGGCGCCGACAGCAAGGTTCTCCTCAGTCGCACCGTCGATTTGCTCGAAGCCCACGGCTATCGTGTGGGCAACGTCGATTGTACCATTTGTACCGAGCGCCCCAAAATCAATCCCCACATCGACGCGATGAAAGCCGTCCTCGCCCCGCTGCTCCATGTCGACCTTGATGCCGTTTCCCTCAAAGCCACCACCGGCGAGCGCATGGGCTTCGTCGGTCGCGAAGAGGGCATGGCCGCTCACGCCGTTGCGCTCATCGAACGTGTGTAACTTTACATCACAAAAAGAAGTCGGTAGTTCAAAAGCTTTGAACTACCGACTTTTTGTTTGCGTGCTGAGAATCAATACCTATTCATCGTCATTGTTAAGGCTATCGACAACCTCAGTAATAACCTGAGCAGCACCTACAATAAAATCAAGAAGGCCCATAAAAACACAGATAAAGGTGAAACATAATCCGATCAACCATACACAATAGCCGTGGTTGGCATCTCGGAAGGGATTATTTGATATTGCAAAAGTAAGAAGCGCGTACTACCTTCAAAAGAAAAATCACTAAGAAAGCACATATTTCACCACCCGTGTGTCAAAGCAAATCAGATTGACACAAAACTAACCCTCTTGATACACCTTTTCTGTTCACGAACTCCTTCAATTAACAAAGTACAAGCCCATTGCTCACTCAATATTCTCGTTCCTCCCGTCAACTCTATTGCTCCGCACGTAAAAACGCACATCTATTTTCCCAAACGGTCGCGGTATACCATGAACGATCACTTTTATCATTATTTCTACTCCCTCCTTCCCTCATATATAAACCTATATAAGTAAGCATAAAGCATGCTTTCGAATGGCTTCTCGCGCTCTTAACATTCGCATCACCCAATCTCAACAATCAACAGCCCCATCTCCGGCGGTATCTGTCCCTCCCAAGGTTACCCGCCCCCTCCTTTGTGTCAAAACTCAACTTTCTGACACGAGAAAAACTTCCATTAGCGAAATATCCTTGCAGTCTCCTCATTCCAACACACCGAAATCGTATCTTTGCCTTATAATTTAACAAAGCACACTCCATAACAATGGCCAAACAGCGGCTCACACCCGAACAAACCGAACGTTTCGTCGCACTGCAATCAGCACTCCGACAGCACTTTTTTGCGCCCAGTCTCAACAAGCTGGGAGAGCACATCCGGCAAAGCAAGAAAACCCTCTCGCGCTACGCCGATTTCGGATACACCGCCACGCCCACCACGCTCGACAACATCTGCAACAGCATCATCCGCTTCTACGAATTGAACGAAGAGTTCTTCCGCACCTTGCCTCACCAGTTTGCCCTCTCCGAAAAGCTCTACCAAGTTTGGAAAGCTCACAGCCCCGGCTCGCTGGCTTCCGTCTGCGAATGGATCGTACAGCTCTCCTCGGGCGTCATTCCCGAAACCTTCCCAACCGCCGACCGCGAAGAACTGACCACCTTGCTCCAAGCCCGTTCCTCCGCCTTCTCATGGCTCAGCCTTGTCTTGGCGCACTTTTTCATCAAGAGCGCCGGCCATTTTGAAGGAAAGTCCAACGAAATTCCTCGCCTACTCAAAGCCTTCGAAGCCCTCGATACAAAGCTACTCAAGCATTATCCACGTCAATACGGGCGTAACATCTATCCGTTTCTCGCCGATCAACTCCCCATGCAAGACAAAGCGCAACTGTCGCGTTGCTACTTTGTGCAACTGGCCGAACTGATCATCGGCGAATACAGCAACCCCGATGCCGAACGCAGCCCTCGCATGGGTTCGCACCTGCAACTCGGCTCGGTGAGCTGTTGGCACAAAGTGGGCGAACTCCCGGCTGACGGTAGCTCGTTGTGGCTCATTCGCGAACCCACCCGCACGCCCGACGGCATGCTCACCCCGAAGTCTTATACCATTACAGAATTTGTGCTCAAAGGCTCCACTTTGTGCCCGTCACGCCACGCCCGCATCTCCTTCAATGCCGAAAAGCAGCAACTCATCCACACGCATTTTGATGCGGAGGCCGAAGTGCTCTGCACCACCTACCACTACGCGCTGAACGACACCGACACGCAGTTTCATTTTAGCACCGATCAGCAAGCCTCCGCAGCATTCCTCCCCGAAGCCCTCGACCGTGTCAGCGCCACCCACGACGATGCCGGTGAACTTTGGCAACGCCTCATCGACCAGAGCGGCGAAACACAATTGGCACGCGAAGCCTTTCTCTACGAAATGAGCCTCATCGATCTCGTTCCCGTCCCGCCCGATGAAATGGAAGTGGTGGACGCAGCGCGCACGCGCAAAGACCTTTTCGTCAACCTGCGACACCGAGGCGAGCAGCGCGATATACAATTCCACAACGTAGACGCAGGCATCCTCAAGAACGTGCTTCCCAACGATACCGTCGAGATCTTTTATGATCAATGCACCCAGCTCTTCGCCTTCTACTGGCCGGCTCACGACGAATTGGCCTATTTCGCCCCCCAAAAGACCTATGATGAACTTATAAGCGAAATATAATCAGATGATTAAGTTAGATATACCGGATAAACACTTCAGCAGTTTTCCACACCCCCTCGCGTTCCATATTGGACGCGAGGGGGTATTATTTGCTGCGAACGTTTCGTTCGAAACACCCACACGACGTCGAGCGGCCACAAGTGAAATTTTCGTACAAAATCCCTCGCCGGTTCTCCTTCACTGCCCACCCGCCGCCACTCCCATGAGCGCCCTCGGCTCATATCGCCCTACTTTTCCGAAAAAGTGGAGACAAATCCGCGAAAACCTCCCCACTTTTTCAGAAAAGTCCCCGTGTTTTCAGCCATGGTCGCCGACAAAGAGGACGTTCTGCGAAAAAAGTCGTATCTTTGCGCCCACAAAGCATTATAATCTCCTAATGATCACACTTTCCAACATAGCCGTTCAGTTCGGCAAGCGCGTCCTCTATCAGGATGTGAACATGAAATTCACGAACGGCAACATCTATGGTATCATCGGTGCCAACGGCGCCGGCAAATCCACCCTGCTCAAAGCCATCAGCGGCGAACTCGAGCCCACCAAAGGCAAGGTGGAACTCGGTCCCGGCGAGCGGCTGTCCGTTCTCTCGCAGGACCACTTCAAATTCGACGACCAAACGGTGCTCGACACCGTGTTGCAAGGTCACACCGTGATGTGGCAAATCATGCAAGAGCGCAACGCCCTCTACTCGAAAGAGGACTTCACAGACGAAGACGGCATCAAAGTGGCCGAACTCGAAGACAAGTTTGCCACCATCGGCGGCTACACGGCCGAAAACGACGCCGCCACCTTGCTTTCCGGCTTGGGCATCAAGGAGCCCCTCCACGGCAAACTCATGGGCGACCTCTCCAACAAGCAGAAGGTGCGCGTGATGTTGGCACAAGCTCTCTTCGGTGAGCCCGACAACCTCCTCCTCGACGAGCCGACTAATGACCTTGACCTCGAAACGGTGGAATGGCTCGAAGACTATCTCGGCAACTTCGAACACACCGTACTCGTCGTTTCGCACGACCGCCACTTCCTCGACCAAGTTTGCACCCACACCGTCGACATCGACTTCGGCAAAGTGACCCTCTTCTCCGGTAACTATTCTTTCTGGTACGAGTCTTCGCAGCTCGCCCTGCGCCAAGCGCAGAACCAACGCCAAAAGGCCGAGGAGAAGAAGAAGGAATTGGAAGAATTCATCCGCCGCTTCTCTGCCAACGTGGCCAAGAGCCGTCAGACCACTTCGCGTAAGAAGATGCTCGAAAAGCTCAATATCGAAGAAATCAAGCCTTCGACGCGTCGCTATCCCGGTATCATTTTCCAGATGGATCGTGAACCGGGCAACCAAATTCTCGAGGTGCAAGACCTCAAAGCCGTGGCCGACGACGGCACCGTGCTCTTCGACAAGGTGAGCTTCCAAATCGAAAAGGAGGAAAAGGTCGTCTTCATCAGCCACGATCCCCGCGCCATGACCGCACTTTTCGAGATCATCAACGGCAACCAACAGCCTGCTGCCGGTACTTACAGCTGGGGCGTGACGATCACCACGGCCTATTTGCCGCTCGACAACACCGAGTTTTTCGACACCGATCTGAACATGCTCGATTGGCTCTCGCAATACGGCGAAGGCAATGAGGTGTATTTCAAGGCCTTCCTCGGTCGTATGCTCTTCAAGGACGAGGAGATTCTCAAGAAGGTCAACGTCCTCTCGGGAGGTGAAAAGATGCGCTGCATGATCGCCCGCATGCAACTGCGCAATGCCAACTGCCTCATCCTCGACACGCCCACCAACCACCTTGACATGGAGTCGATTCAGGCGTTCAACAACAACTTGAAAGGCTTCCGCGGCAACATCCTCTTTGCTTCGCACGACCATGAGTTCATCAACACCGTGGCCAACCGCGTGATTGAGCTGACTCCCAACGGCACCATCGACAAACTCATCAATTATGAGGACTACATGCACGACGACCGCATCCGCGCGCAACGTGCTCAACTCTACGGCGAAGAATAAACGACAAAAAACTGCCATTCAGGCCGTTATTCATTGATCTATCGACACTTGACCCTCTTTCGGCACAGAAGTTGCAGAAAGAGGGTCAAACGAATAAAAGCAATTATGGAAGAAAAGGAACTCAATACCCCTCAACCCGAAGAACAAGTGCAGGACACGCCCACAACCGAAGGCAACGCAGAAGCAACCGCTCCCACCGGCGAAGCCTGCGAAAGCGAAGTTCCCGCAGCAGAACCCACGGAAGCCGAGCAGCTCGCCGCCGCACAGGCCGAAATCGCCGAATTGAAAGACAAGATCCTGCGTCAAGCAGCCGATTTTGCCAATTTCCGCAAGCACAGCATGGCCACTCACACCGAACTGGTGCTCAACGGCGGCAAGAAAGTGATCGAGCAGTTACTCCCCATCCTCGACGATATGGAGCGCGCCGAAACCAACATGGCGCAAAGCGACGATGTCGCCACGCTGCGTGAGGGCCTTTCGCTCATTTTCCAAAAGTTGATACGCACGCTCGAGCAACAAGGTCTCCAAAAGATGGACACCACCGGCGCGGCCTTCGACACCGACTTCCACGAAGCCGTGGCGCTTTTCCCGACGGAAGAGGAGGAAAAGAAGAACCATGTGATCGACTGTGTGCAAACCGGCTACCTCCTCAACGACAAAGTGATTCGTCACGCGAAAGTGGTAGTAGGCCAATAACGCCGAAAGTCCATTTCGCCGCGACCACTCACGGCGCGGCGTCTCTTTCGCACTTTCTGCTCGGCACTGTGCCGAGTCCCATCGTTTCCCCACGTGTGACACTCCTTATATATAAGGGGCTGATTCTTTTTCACTCCGAAACGAAAACACCATCCAAACATCAGACAAAACATGGCAGATCTCGATTACTATCAAATACTGGGTGTCGACAAGAGCGCAAGCGATGCCGAAATCAAGAAGGCCTACCGCAAGGTGGCCATGAAATATCACCCGGATAAGAACCCCGGCGACCAAGCCGCCGAGGAGAAATTTAAGGAAGCCGCTGAGGCTTACGAAGTACTGCGCGACCCGGAGAAACGCCAACGCTACGACCAGTTCGGCAAAGCGGGCGTGAACGGACAAGGCGGCTTCGGCGGCGGACAGGGCTTCACGGACATTCACGACATCTTCTCACACTTCAGCGACATCTTCGGTGGAATGGGCGGTGGATTCGGCGGTTTTGGCGGCTTCGGCGGCGAAAGCGCTCCGCAACAATACCGCGGCGGCGACTTGCGGCTTAAAACCCGCCTCACACTCGAGGAAATCGCCACGGGTGTGACCAAGAAATTCAAAATTAAGAAACAAGTGACCTGCGATGCGTGCCACGGCAGTGGCAGCGAAGCGGGACATGCCGCAGAAACCTGCTCCACCTGTCACGGATCGGGCTATGTGGTGCGCAACGCTCGCAGCATCTTCGGCACCGTGCAGCAACAAGTGGCTTGTCCCACGTGCCACGGCGAAGGAAAAATCATCACTCACCCTTGCAACAAGTGCCACGGCGAGGGAACAGTCCAGGGCGAAGAGGTCGTGGAAGTCAACATTCCGGCCGGTGTGGCCGAAGGCATGGTGCTTAACGTGCCCGGTAAGGGGCATGCTGCCAAGCACAACGGTGTGCCCGGCGACATCCAAGTGCTCATCGAGGAGATTCCTCACGAAAACTTCATCCGCGACGACAACGACCTGATTTACAACTTACTGCTCACCGTGAGCCAAGCAACACTCGGCGACACCGTCGAAGTTCCCACCCTCGAAGGCAAGGCACGCGTCAACATCAAGCCCGGTACCCAACCCGGTACGCGCATGCGCTTGCGCAGTAAAGGTTTGCCCGCTCTGCAAGGTTACGGCTACGGACGCGGCGACATCGTGATCAATGTGAGTGTCTATGTTCCCGAAACGCTCTCGGCCGACGAAAAGAAAGCCTTCGAAGCGATGAAGAACAGCGACAACCTGCAACCCAACAAGAGCATTAAGGATAAGATTTTCCAGTCGTTCCGTGCTTACTTCAGCTGACAATGAACTATACTGACACGCTCAATTATCTCTATAACGCTGCCCCGATGTTTCAAAACATCGGGGCAGGTGCCTATAAAGCCGGGCTTTCCACCTCACATGCGCTCGATGCGCATTTTGGACATCCGCACCGCTCGTTTCGCAGTGTCCATGTGGCGGGGACCAACGGCAAGGGTTCGACGTCCCACACCTTGGCGGCACTACTTCAAGCGCTTGGCTACCGCGTGGGGCTCTACACGTCGCCCCATTTGGTGGATTTTCGCGAACGCATCCGCGTCAATGGGAAACCCATCCCCAAAGAACGCGTCATTGACTTCGTGGAACGCGAACGCGCCTTCTTCGAACCGCTCGCTCCTTCGTTTTTTGAACTCACCACCGCCCTCGCGTTCCTGTATTTTGCCGAGGAAAAGGTGGATTTCGCCGTGATTGAGGTGGGACTGGGCGGGCGTTTGGACTGCACCAACCTCATTTCGCCCGAACTGTGCGTCATCACCAACATCTCCCTCGACCATACGCAATTCTTAGGGGATACGCTCGAAAAGATTGCCGCGGAAAAAGCCGGCATCATCAAGCCCGGCGTGCCCGTTGTGGTGGGTCAAACGACTCCGGAGACCCGTCGAGTGTTTGAAGAGGTCGCAGCTGCGGCAAAAGCTTCCCTCTATTGGTCGGAAGAAGAGGATAGGGTGGTGGAGGCTCAAATTGTAGATGGAAAACTTCACTATGCCACCACAGATTGGGGCACATTGGACGGCGAACTCGCGGGCGCGTATCAAATTCACAATACGCGCACCATTCTTTCGGCCATCGCTCATTTGCCTATCGACGTTTTGCAAAAAATCACGCCAAGCACTGTGCGACAAGCCTTCGGGCGCGTGGTGGAAATGACGGGGCTGTGCGGAAGATGGCAGGAAGTGGGGCGCAATCCTCGAATGATCTTGGACACCGGCCACAATGCTGACGCATGGAACAGCCTTACCCCCCAGCTTCGTTCGCTCCGATCACCGCTTCACCTCGTCATTGGAGTTTGCGCCGACAAGGATTTGACGGAAGTCCTGCATCTTCTCCCCAAAGAAGCAACCTACTATTTCACCCAAGCGGACATCCGACGAGCTTTGCCCGCAGAAGAGCTCCAAAAAGCGGCAGCGGCAAGTGGTTTGTCGGGAACAGTCTACTCGAATGTCCCTGCGGCTGTGCAGGCCGCGCAACGCTGCGCGAAAGTAAACGAGACCATTTTTGTGGGAGGTAGCTCTTTTGTTGTTGCCGACTGGTTGAAACACACGGCACACAGCGAATAATGAGCCGGAGACACTCACTCGCCCCGGCATTCGGGGACGCAAGGGAGCTGTACTTTCGCAAGTTTTCCTAAAACAAAAAGCAACAACTCGCCGATATGTCGGAGATAATGGCTATTTTTGCAGCAATTGTAAGTAGATCGTCTCGCTGTTTTTCGTCCCTTAGACTCCTTATTAATATAGAACAGCATTTTTTCGGCTGATCTCCTCTTCTGATCATCATAGACACACGGCATGCTCATTGACCTTCACAACGCAAAAGTTTTTATCGACGGACGTGCGATATTGGAAAACGTGCATTTTGCAGTAAACGAGGCAGACTTCGTTTACATCATCGGACGCGTGGGCAGTGGCAAAAGTACACTGCTCAAAATGCTCTACGGAGAATTAGAAAGCAAGGGCGATCGCCTCAATGTGCTGAACTGCGATCTTAAAAAAGCCGGTTCCAAAGCGGTACAAGCGCTGCGCAGACAACTGGGAGTCGTGTTTCAAGAGAGCCTTTTTCTCGCCCACAAAGACGTTGAGCATAACTTAGACTTTGTGCTCCGCGCCACGGAATGGAAAGATCCGAAGGCTCGCCACAATCGCATCATCGAAGTGTTGGAACAAGTGGGTATGGGCGACAAACGCCGCCGCTATCCTCACGAACTTTCGGGAGGTGAACGCCAACGCATCGGCATCGCTCGCGCGCTGCTCAACCGCCCGAAACTGATCTTGGCCGATGAACCGACCGGCAACTTGGATCACGAAACCGGCACGCAAATCATGGACTTGCTCCGCACACTCAACGCCGGCGGAACGGCTGTTGTGATGGTTACGCACAACACCGATTTCCTTTCGCGCTATCCCGGACGGGTGATTCGTTGCGCCGACGGCCGTTTGCAGGACGTTTCGACACAATATGCTGCTTTCCCGACAGAGGATTCGCCGGCAACAGATCCACTCAACAACAACTCTATTGACCATTTAACGCAAGAATGAGCATGAAAATCTACAAGTTTGGCGGCACTTCGGTGGGTACTCCCGAACGCATGAAGGATGTGTGTCGACTGATCACCGAGGATGGAGAACCTAAAATCGTGGTTCTGTCGGCGATGAGCGGTACGACCAACAGTTTGGTGGAGATTGCTGACTATTTCAGCAAAGCCAATCCCGAAGGTGCGAGCAATATGATCAATATTCTGCACAACACTTACCGTCGCCACCTGCCGGAACTATTCGATAAGAGCGATACACAAGACCGTGTGCGCCACCTGCTCGACGAAATCTTCCTCGAACTGCACGATTATCGCACGCGCGAATTTGATGAAGTGGTGGAAAAAGAAATTCTCTCCAAAGGTGAGATCATGAGTACCAATATGGTGACGGAGTATCTCAAAGAGCAAGGAGTGAAAGCTGTACTGCTGCCGGCACTGGATTACATGCGTTTGGATCGAAACGGCGAACCCTATACGGCCTTTATTCGTGAACACCTCGATGAACTGCTGCGCGAGCATCCCGGATACGACATCTATATCACACAAGGTTTCATTTGCCGCGATGCCGAAGGCGAAGTTTCCAACCTCCAACGCGGTGGTTCTGACTATACGGCTTCGCTGATCGGTGCAGCCGTGCGCGCTGACGAGATCCAGATTTGGACGGATATCGACGGCATGCACAACAACGATCCGCGCTTTGTGGAAGGAACGACTCCCGTGCGCCAACTGAACTTTGAAGAAGCTGCAGAATTGGCCTATTTCGGGGCTAAGATCTTACACCCGACGTGTGTACAGCCCGCTCGCTACGCAGGAGTGCCCGTTCGCCTGAAGAATACGCTTGATCCTTCTGCACCCGGCACGTTAATCAACAATGAAGTGGAAGCGGGGCGCATCAAAGCAGTGGCGGCAAAGGACAATATCACAGCTATTAAGATCGTAAGCTCACGCATGTTGCTGGCTTGCGGCTTCATGTGCAAGGTGTTTAACGTCTTCGATAAGTATCACACGCCCATTGATATGATCACTACCAGCGAAGTGGGCGTGTCTCTCAGCATTGACAACACAAGTCGACTCGCGGCGATCGTCGATGAACTCAAAGAAGTGGGTACTGTGATCGTTGACGAGAACATGTGCATCATTTGCGTAGTGGGTGATTTGCGTTGGAGCAACGAAGGCTTCGAAAGCGAGGCAACAATGGCGCTGAAAGACATCCCGGTGCGCATGATTAGCTACGGCGGTTCGGATCACAACATCTCTTTCTTGGTAAGCATGGACGACAAGCAGGCCGCTCTGCAAGCTTTGCAACAAAGACTCTTCAAGTAAAACGACATTTCATTGCGGCGCATCGATTTCGGTGCGCCGACCTTTTCATTTTAACGCACCTCATCATGGACTTGAAGCGATTTTCAGAACGCCGAACTCCCTTTTACACCTACGATACCCGTATTCTTCAACAAACCCTCTCCGAAATTCGTACAGCCATCGCCGATACACCGCATTTTCATGTGCACTACGCTGTGAAAGCCTGCGCCACTCCGGGCATACTGCGCCTCATCGCAGCAGCCGGCCTCGGTGCAGACTGTGTAAGCGGGGGAGAAATCGAGCGCGCCGCGGCTTGTGGATTTGCCCCTTCGGACATTGTTTTTGCCGGTGTGGGAAAATCAGATCAAGAAATCAACACGGCTCTGCGTTTAGGCATTAGTTGCTTCAATGTCGAGAGCCTTCCGGAGTTGGAAGTGATCAATGAACTCGCAGTCGCCCAAGGCAAAATCGCCAACGTGGCTTTTCGCATCAACCCCAACGTAGATGCCCACACCCATGCGAAGATTACCACCGGACTCAATGAGAATAAGTTTGGTTTGGCCATGGAAGACATGTTGCCGGCCATACAACGTGCACAAGCATTGCCCGGAGTCAAATATGTGGGTCTCCACTTTCACATCGGCAGTCAGATCACAAAGCTCGAACCTTTCGTGGAATTGGTGGAACGCGTGAACGAATTGCAAGACCGGCTCGATGCGGAAGGAATTAAAACGGAATGGATCAATGTAGGCGGCGGATTAGGTGTCAACTATGCACAGCCGGAAGCAGAGCCTATCCCGGATTTTGCCGGTTATTTCCGCATTTTCAAAGAACAACTCGCACTACGTCCGGGACAACAGGTGCATTTCGAACTTGGACGCGCGGTGGTGGCTCAATGCGGTTCGCTCATTAGCCGCGTGCTCTACGTCAAGCACGGACATGAAAAGGACTTTGTTATCGTCGATGCGGGTATGACCGACTTGATGCGCCCTGCACTTTACGGAAGCAGCCACGAAGCGCGCAATCTCTCTCATCCCGATGCCCCAATGGCGCGCTTCGACATTGTCGGTCCGATATGCGAAAGCAGCGATGTCTTTCTTTCCGACTACGAAATGCCGAATCCTCAACGCGGGGACCTTATTGCGTTCAAATCTGCGGGGGCTTATGGCGAAATCATGGCCTCATGCTACAACTGTCGGCCGCTTCCCGAATCATGGATAGACTAAAATCACCGCACTCCACAGGCATTTATATTCACGTTCCCTTTTGCGAAAAGCGATGCATCTACTGTAGTTTCTACAGCACTGTCCACGGCAAAAGGGAACGCGATGCGTTTGTACACACGCTATGCCAAGAATTAGCTTTTCGCTATGACGATTCGCCGGTCGCCACCGTATATTTCGGTGGAGGAACGCCGTCGCAGCTTGATGACGAGGAAATGGAAACCATTTTTGCGGCATTGCATCGGCATTGTTCCTTGATTCCCGACGCTGAAATCACCTTTGAAGCCAATCCCGACGACATTACACCGCAAAAAGTCCGCCATTTGCAACAGCTCGGCGTGAACCGTATCAGCCTCGGCGTGCAGAGTTTCGACGAACAGCGCTTGGCTTTCCTCAAACGCCGCCACACCGCTCAACAAGCCCGCGATGCCATTACGATATTACAGGACGCCGGACTCAAAAACATCAGCATTGACCTAATTTTCGGCCTGCCGGGGCAAAGCCTTACCGATTGGAATTGGGAATTGGAGCAAGCTTTCCAACTCCCCATCGTTCATCTTTCGGCCTATTCGCTCATGTACGAAGAAGGCACTCCATTATATTATGCACGCGAGCGCGGTGTCGTGCAAGAATGCGACGACGAAACGTCTCTTGCCATGTTCCAATCTCTGACCGCACACGGGAAGTCTGCCGGATTTGAGCAGTATGAAATCTCAAACTACGCACTTCCCGGCTATCGCTCGCACCATAATTCCTCCTATTGGCAAGGAGTTCCTTATCTTGGCTTAGGCCCCGCTGCCCATTCTTACGACGGGTATCGCCAAAGACGCGTGAACGACTATAGCTTGCGCCGTTATATCGAGGCCGGTACCACAAGTCCCTTTACCGATGTCCCGCACACTATCGAAACCCTCACGGACAACGAATGTTACAACGAGTTGATTTGCACTCGCCTGCGCACTCTCGAAGGCCTTTCCCTCGGAGAAGTGCCGGAATCACACCGCGCCACGTTGCTTCGCATGGCCCAGCCTCACATCGACGGAGGTCGCTTGGAACTCGACGCGCAAGATCGACTGCGACTTACCGCTTCCGGCATCTTTGTTTCAGACAATGTGATGTCCGACCTCATGTGGGCAGAATAAATCGATAGATACTCACACCATTTAGGCGATTACTTACCGATACGCGCAACAGACAAGCCCAAAGCGTAAAATCAAACTTAAAGAGCTGTCCCATTTTTCATCAAAAGCTTGCATTTTGCACGCCAAAAACTTACTTTTGCCTTACTACAAACCAATAAAACTATACATATGGACATGAAAATCCTTTCTGCCTGCCTTCTTTCTGCCGCAATCAGCGCAGCTCCGAAAGCAATGGCCACGGCAAGCCCCACTTCCCCTTCACCGATTTCAACTCCCGCACAGAGCGGCGCAGCCTCTCAGCCCATCGATTTAACCGTCGCCGCCGACAAAGCGCTCAACTCTGTCGTCTACATAAAAGTATCTGCCACTGCTCCCAAGGAGGATGTGCAATACTTCAATCCTTTCGAAGATTTCTTCGGAGATTTCTTCGGCCAAAGCACACCGCGCCAGCAACAGCCGCGTCAAGCGCCCAAACGCAGCGGAGCCGGCTCGGGAGTGATTCTCACCGCCGACGGATATATCGTAACGAACAACCACGTTGTGAAAGACGCCGACGAAATTCTTGTAAAACTCAACGACAATCGCGAGTTCAAAGGCCGCATCATCGGACAAGACAAGGACACCGATCTCGCGCTCATCAAGATCGAAGCTAAAAACCTGCAACCCATCACCGTCGGCAGCAGTGAGAAACTGAAAATCGGCGAATGGGTGCTCGCCATCGGCAATCCTTATGGCTTCACCTCCACTGTCACTGCCGGAATCGTCAGCGCGAAAGCCCGTTCCATGCAGTCGGCCAATCCTGTTGAAAGCTTCATTCAAACCGATGCCGCCATCAATCCCGGTAACTCCGGCGGTGCACTCGTCAATGCTGCCGGTGAATTGGTCGGCATCAACTCGATGATTTACTCAGAAACGCGTTCTTACAGCGGATATGGCTTTGCCATTCCGACCACCATTATGAACAAAGTGGTGAAAGACCTCCGCGAGTTTGGCGTAGTGCAGCGCGCCTTGCTGGGCATCCGCGGTACCTCGGTGTCCAACTACATCGACGAACAGAAAGACAAAGGCAAGGAGGCAGACCTCGGCACACTTTCTGGTTTCTATGTCGCAGAAGTCACCGCAGACGGCGCAGCAGATGCAGCCGGCTTGCAGAAAGGAGATGTCGTGACTGCCATCGACGGACAAAAAATCGACAAGTTCGGTCAACTCCAAGAGATCGTCGCCATGCATCGTCCCGGCGATAAGGTGAAAGTCACTTATCTCCGCAAGAAAAAGGAGTATACCACCACGCTCACCCTGCGCAACGAGCAAGGCACCACCACCAATCTCGAAACCGTCGACACCGAAGCCATGGGCGCAGCCTTGCGCGTACTGACCGACGACGAGAAGCGCGAATTAGGTCTGCGCAATGGATTGCTCGTCAGCAGCATCAAAGCCGGAAAACTCCAAGATGCCGGTATCACAAAGGGCATCATTATCATGCAAGTAAACGATCGCGTGATGTCTTCCGTACAAGATTTCGAAGAAGCCGTCAAAGCTGCCAACAGAAGTAGCGACCGCGTGCTGTGGATTCGTGCCAAAACGCAAAGTGGCCTCAACCGCTCCTACACCGTAGAGCTTGGAGAAACCAAAACAAAGACCAAGCGCAACAAATGATTCATTTTTCAGGAGAAACCACATGAGGCACCAACTCTGCGTGCCACATGTCGCATAAAGCAAGCGGAGCAAACACTGATTAGAGTGTTTGCTCCGCTTTTTTTCGTCCGCGAAACAGAGGAGAAGCGGGTAAAATTTAGAAGCCCAAGTCCAATCCAACAGAAAGATACTCGTTAAATTGGAAGTAGCTCTGCTCATTCTTGCGTTTCACTCCATCGTCGAAACGAGGATAGAGGAAGATCTTCGTAGAAAGATACTTATTCACTTTAAGTGCAAACGTATTTTCCCACTCGGCTTGGAAATGAGAGTAGCTGGTAAAGGCATAAAGTCGCGAAGTCCAAATCAGTCCCTTCATCAGTTCCCAACGGCTGTTGACCGTCACGGTCGAACCCAAGTTCAGCCGCGAATGTTTGCCGGCATCTATGCCATTACGTCCGGCCAGTGCGAGCCGATCGACATATTTATAGTTCGCAGCTATCGGAGAAAGGGTGGCCGACACCTCGAAACGGCCCTTCTTGTACTTATAGTCCATACCGACCGAGAGCACAGATTCGAAGGGTGACATGAAATCGGAGTACACCTTCGGGTCATTGGCGTGATAACCGGGATAAAATTGAGTCCACGACTGCAACATCACCGTATAATACCAACGCTTCGCTGCTTGAAGTCCCAACTTGTTGGTCAATCGGATTTGATCGGCATTGGTTTTATACTCATGTTGCGTATCCGATTGCGAAGATTGGAAGCCCAAACGCATTTCCAGCTTATTGGAAAACGTCAACTTCTCCTTGTTGTCATAGTTGGCTTCCGCATTGAGCATCGCCAGCAACGAATTATGGTCTTCACCGCCCTTATACCAGTTCTTGGACACATAGTATTGCATGAACTGCAACGAGAAGTTTCCCTTGAACGTCCAGAAATTCGGACGCTCCACTTGAATATTGAGTGCCGCATCGTCAGTCCAAGGGCGCGCCGTAGGGGGAGTGCTTATCGGTTGCGGCGCGGCTGCCGCTCCCTGTGCAGCAGGAGTTTTCGCACTTGTTCTGTCTGTTTTCGACTGCGCGGCAACCGGCAAAACTCGCGTTACCAAATCGGGACGTTGAGCATAGGTGTCGAGCAAAGCCTTCGACACCGCGTTCGACACCTCACCACTCTCGGTCGAGAGGCTTCCCAAAGCATCGCGCAGCTGCGCATCATACAGCGTATTGCCCGCAAAGAGGGGGAAGTAATACGGATTTTCGAGCACATCGTCGCTATCTCGCACTGCAGTTTGCAATGCCTGCGACAAACTATCGAGTCGCAATGCATAAGTCTGGGCAATAAGTGCCGTAGAATCGACCGGCGCTTGGGCGACACTGTGATGCGAGCGGCGTGAGGTTTGCGCTTGAAGCGTCCCGAAGGCGGCCACTGCCGTCAAACCGAGCAAAAAGATTCGGCGCATAAGGAAAAACGTTGAGTAAAAGAATAGTTCTGCTTCCACCCATGCCGAGAAGGTTATGTGATAAGCTCCTCATGAGAGTCTATCTCCGTACGGTGTGGAAACGCGTTGGTTGATGTTTATTTATTTAATGCCGCGGGCATTCAAGGCCTGCACATATTTGGCGGCATTTTTCAAATGCTCACCATAAGTGACTGCGAAATTGTGGCTGCCGGAGAAATCTTCCTTCGCACACATGTAGAGATAATCGTGGTGGGCATGGTCGAGCACTGCATTGATACTCGACAGCGAAGGAATACAAATGGGTCCCGGGGGCAAACCGGCGTGCTTATAAGTATTGTAGGGGCTGTCCACTTTGAGATGTTCGTGCAAGATGCGGCGCAAACCGAAATTGCCGAGTGCAAACTTCACCGTCGGATCGGCTTGCAGCGGCATTCGCTTGTGCAAGCGGTTGAGATACATCGCCGCCACCATCGGTTTCTCGGGATTGTAGGCCGTTTCTTGCTCCACGATGGAGGCCACCGTCATCACTTCCTCGGGGCTGAGACTGTCGGCCTGCGCTTTGGCCAAGCGCTCGGGTGTCCAAAACGCCTTGCTCTCACGATTCATACGCGCCAACAGCGCTGCGGGCGAAAGCGTCCAATAGACCTCATACGTGTTGGGCAGAAACAGACAAACTGCCGTTTCCGGCGTTTTACCGTAGCGCTCGAGCAACTCTTTGTTTGTCAACGCCGCATAAAAAGAATCGGCGGGCGCGTGCAGCTCACGTCCCAACAGATCAGCCAAATCGCGGGGTGTGCGCAATACCGGGATCGTCAGCCGCGTGGGACTTTGATTCCCGTTGCGCAAATTGCGAAATACACTCAAAACAGCAGTGCCCGACCCCACATCGTAACGGCCGGGGCGAATGTGCTGCCCATACTTAAAAGCACTGGTCAGGAAACGAAAAGTGGAGTTGGCCGGGAAACGCGCCTCACTGCACACCTTATTATATACAGAGTCGATGTTATCGTCATCGTCCAGATAAACGATGCGCTCCTCACTCCCCGAAAAACTCGAAAAAAGCGCATAACATGCCGCTAAGGAGGGGAGGGCAAGCAGAGTGATGGGCAAAAGCCACCACAAGCGAAGATTTTTTTTCATAAGGATATAAGTACCTTCGATCCCCAAGACTGCGTGAGCCCCAAAAGAGACCGGTCCAAAAATGATTTGAAGGGCAAGAAAGCCACAATTCAGGCGCAAAAGTACACAAAAATCCCATTCTCTGTGCAAGTTTCGCGCCGCATAATCCCCATAGGTCAAGAAAATGTATTACTTTCGCACATATCTCAAGAATTTGAGCAAGTAGCGTTGCCCTCGATCAATGTTTTAGCATCTGATTGCAGTTTTTTTGCCACTTGCCCCAACCACTATCATTCTTCATGGAATACCATTACGAAGACTTCATCGGTCTCATACAAAAGAGCATCATCGACCATTGGGACCTCAACGCACTCACTGACTACAAAGGCGTAACGCTCCAATACAAGGATGTGGCGCGCAAAATTGAGAAACTTCACATTCTCTTTGAGACGGCCGGCATTCAGCCGGGCGACAAAATCGCCATCTGCGGGCGCAACAGTGCGCACTGGGCTGTGTCCTTTTTGGCCACAATCAGCTACGGTGCCATCGTAGTTCCCATTCTCCATGAGTTCAAAGCCGAACAGGTTCACAACATCGTCAACCACTCCGACGCGCGTCTCCTCTTTGCCGGCGACATGGTGTGGCCCACACTCGATGCCGAAGCCATGCCGCAGCTCGAAGGCATCATCCATTTGCCCGACTTCATGCTACTGGTGAGCCGCAACGAGACGCTCACCGAAGCCCGCGAGCGCTTGAATGAATTTTATGGCAAGCGTTATCCCAAGTTTTTCCGCCCTGAGCACGTCAAGTATCGCCCCGCCCCCGACGGCGAAGCACTGGCCATGATCAACTACACCAGCGGAACGACCTCCAACTCCAAAGGCGTGCTCCTTCCATTCCGCGCTTTGTGGAGCAACTGCAAGTTTGCCCAAGAAAGACTGGGAGACAAAGCACCGACCGGCTCGCGCATCATCTCGATGCTGCCCATGGCGCACATGTATGGCATGGCCTTTGAGTTCCTTTTCGAGTTCCTTCAGGGCATTCACGTGCATTATCTCACGCGTTTGCCGAGTCCCAAGATCATCGTCCAAGCCTTCAGCGAGGTGAAACCCGCCGTCGTGATCAGCGTGCCACTCATCATCGAGAAGATCATCAAGAAGAACGTGCTGCCCAAACTCGCCACCCCCTCGATGAAACTCCTCCTTCGCTTGCCCGTCATCAACGACAAGATCATGCACAAGGTGCGCGAACAAATCCAAGCCGTGTTCGGCGGCGAATTTTACGAAGTGGTCATCGGCGGTGCCGCACTCAACAAAGAAGTGGAGCAATTCTTGCACAAAATGAACTTCAACTACACCGTCGGTTACGGCGCCACGGAATGCGCTCCGCTCATCACCTACGAAGATTGGCAAGAGTTCGCTCCCGGCTCGTGCGGAAAGGTGGTGCCCCGCATGGAACTGCGCATTGACAGCCCCGATCCCCAACGTGTGGTGGGCGAGATTCTCACCCGTGGTGCCAACGTGATGCTCGGCTACTATAAAAACCCCGAAGCCACCGCTGCCGCCCTCGATGCCGAAGGCTGGTATCACACGGGCGACCTCGGCGTACTCGACGAAGCGGGCAATTTGTACATTCGCGGGCGCAGCAAGAACATGCTCCTCGGCTCGAACGGTCAAAACATCTACCCTGAGGAGATTGAAGACAAACTCAACACGCTGCCCTACGTGATGGAAAGTGTGGTGATCCAAAAAGGCGACAAACTCCACGCCCTGATCCACCCCGACTACGAAGAAGCCGAAAAGGCCGGACTGGATGAGAATGCACTCAACCGCCAAATGGAAGAAAATCGCCGAATGATCAACACCATGGTCAATGCTTACGAGCAAATCGTGAGCATACGGCTCCACAAAGAGGAATTTGAGAAAACCCCCAAGCGCTCTATCAAGCGTTTCCTCTACACGGAATAAAAATTCCCCCACGTTCCTCAAAAAACTCCCCGACTTTCTGCAGAAAGTCCTCTTGTTTTTCCTGAAAACAGCCGACTTTTATTCAACCCTTGCCTGTGATTCGCCACACCGCCCGCCGGAGTGGCGAATCACAGTCGCAAATCCCCCTTTGGTTATAAGCTATTTTATAAATATGCCATTTATTCATTCACACACTCTGCGCACCTCGCTGTTAGCCCTCTTTGTCTCCACCGGAGTCACGCCGATGGCCGCAGCCGACGGTGACATCAGTTTCAAAAAAGCCGCCGCCATTGCCAAACAATACGTACGGCTTTCGTCCACCGCACAACGCACGCTCAAAAGTCGCACACAGCCCAACAAAACCGGCGCGCCCTACTACCTTTTCAACGATGCGGGCAACAAAGGTTTTGTCCTCGTGGCCGGCAATGAGGCCATGGGCACTGTTTTGGCGCGCAGCACCACCGCATCGCTCGACACCCTCCACGCCCCCGAAGGCCTCCAATTCCTGCTCGAAGCCTACCGCGAACGCTTTCAGACCCTGCAAAAGTTGTCTGCTACCGACCGCAAGCGCTATTTCGCTGCCAATACTACGACCGGCATCTATACGCCGGTCGCCCCGATGGTGAAAAGCCAATGGGGGCAGGAATATCCTTTCAACAACAATCTCGGCGGCTATCGCTACGCGGGATGTGTTGCCACTGCCATGGCGCAAATCATGTACTTCCACCGCTGGCCGGAACAAGGAGTGGGGAGCTATTCCTATATTAATAGCTACGATGGACGTCGATTAGAAGCAGACTTCTCAGCCTCGCGCTACGCCTGGAATCTCATGTTTGACAGTTACAAAAGACGTTATCTCACCGACGAACAAAAAAATGCCGTCGGCCGCCTACTTCATGACGTCGGTGTGGCAGTAAACATGGGCTACACCCCATACGCCAGCTCTTCAACCAATGAAGCCGCCCAAAATGCATTCAAAAACTATTTCTCTTACAATGTCGGTTTCGCCAGCAAGATAAACGAAGGTGCCCGCGGATTCATCAATATGCTCCACGAAGAGCTGAGCAACGGCTATCCCGTATACATCGCCGGCATGTCAGAAGGAAATCGCAGCGGCCATGCTATGGTGGCTGACGGAATCAACGCCAACGGCTTGATTCACCTTAATTTCGGTTGGGACGGAGCAGCTGATGCCTACTATAATCTCCAATCCCTCGCAGTGGGGCAAAGCGGCAGTGAATTTGGCGGTCGCCCGCTTAGCTTCAACCGACAACTCGAAGCCGTATTGGCACATCCCAAGCGCGCCGGCGAAAAAAACATTCCCTCAACTTGGGCAGAAGGCAATGTGCGCCTGTCCTTCACGCCGGAAGCCACACTCCGTCTGGCAGACAAAACACAAAAAGTCTTTTCTCTGACGCACGGCTTTGACATCGAAATGAGCCACTTCACCAATGTTTCATCCATTTTTCGGGGAGATGTGGGCGTGGCCATTGTAGATAAAGACAGCCACCAAGTAGCTCTTTTCAAATACTCCGACTCCAACAATAAACAACTTTTTACGGAGATACATAACGCCCTTGTAAACGGACAGACTTGGCCGTATCCGGTCACCATGCACATAGCCCCTCGACAGCTCAAGCCCGGCACCTATTGGATTGTTCCGATGAATGCTTCTTTACAAACCAATGGGCAGCTCGGCGAGTGGGTAAAAATGAGTAAAGCCCCTCGTATGGAAATCGTTGTGGAAGAAGGCAATGTGAAAGTGACCGAAGAAAATCACCCTCAAGCAGGTTATCGAGTAATGGGCGAGATTGAAGGTCGCGAGGTGCCGGCCGGAAAAGCAACCACGCTGCGCATTCCTTTACGCAGTCTCAATGCTGCCAGCCCTTATTTCCGACTCAAGTTGGAAATTCTCGATCGTTACAACACTGTCTTGCAAACAGTGGAAAGCAAGCAAATTGATTTGGATGGTTTCGACGAACAGAGCATTTCGCTCTCACTGACGACGGACGATAATATTCGCACCGGCAAATATAAAGGCCGCCTCACTGCTGTGTACCTCGACGAAAAACTCACACCAATTCCCCTCCGCACTCATGAGGGAGAAGAGTTCTTTGAAATTAATGTCACAGAACCTGTTGCCAAACCGGTACTCGGACTTTCTATGTTCGGACTTTACGACGGCAGTGGGAATCCGATCTCCACTTCCAATGTAAAATTGAAAAGAGAAGAAACTTACTCCATTGGAGGTAGGCTGTTTTCAACCGGAAATGCCTTCTCGGGAACGATCTATTTCTATTGGCAAGATGCCCAATCGGGGGATCTCCGCGAAGCAAGAAAGCCATATTTTATTCAAATAGAAAAAGGGGACTCCAAAGAATTCAATTTAGGCAACATGAAGGCGAAAGACTTCAATGTCGTCAATGGTAGAACTTATCAATTGGTGGCGGCTTTCACTGATGCCGGTCGTAAAATATTGATTCCGATAACCGACGGTAGCCCCAACACTTACACTTTCACCGGCAGTACTTACGGTGAATCCGAAAAGGACAATACTTACCAACCTCAAGTGGGTGATTTCGTAAGAATTCGCCTGCAGTCCGGACTGTATCTCACCGCTCCCTCTGCAACCGAAAGCAGTGACACGCGACTTTATCCCACGGACGGAAAAATCAACGGAAAGAGCTTGGCCAGCCCGGAAACGATTTTCCGACTTACCGGCAACGGTCTGCTCAGCTATTCGGGAGGACGTGCGCTGCTTGTCGCTTCTTCTTCCAATGAACTCGCTGAAGGTTTGCAAGTTGCAGACCACTCAGCTCAACCCGACGCGCTAACGATTAAGGGAGCAAAGGGCAAGCATGTGATTCAATGGAGAAGTGATGGGCGCACCAGAACTTCCGAAGAGGTAGTAATCGAAAAGATCAACGAACTGCCCGTCCTCATCGGTCAGTTCGGCTACAGTACCTTCTACACGCCGGTGGATGCGGTGCTCAACGGTGCAAAAGTTTATGGCGGAACGCCTCAAAACGATCATTTGCAGCTCCACGAGCTTCCGAACGACATTCCCGCCGGAACGGCCTTCATCATTTCCGGACGGCCGAACAGTTGGGTGACGCTCTCCTTGCAGGAGAAACGCAGCTTCCCGCCCATCGCTGCCGAAAAGAATGCATTGTTTGGTTTCGACACGCCCCATGCTGTGCCCACCGATGAGACTTTTGCCTTCTCGCGTTCGACCGGCACCTTCATGCGCCTCAATGTTTGGCAACGTCCTTTCCGCGCCTATCTGTCCAATCGCGACCATCTCATCAGTGCTTCGCCCGATGGTCTCAAAATGGGCTTAATCACATCAACTCTTCTAACGAAAAAATCTGACGCAACGACATTATTGTTTAATATGAAGGGAATTCGCATCGACAAACCCATTCCCGGTCAGATTTATGTGCGCAACGGAAAGAAATTCATCGCGCGCTAAACCACGAAACGTCCCGCCTGCGAGCAAGAAATAGTGGCTCGCAGGCGCAGGACACATAATTTTTTCGTACATTTGCCGCATATTTAACTCCCCAACATGACAAACCAGTTCACAAAAGTCTTACTGTTCGTAGCTACAAGCCTCGTTTTGTTCAGTGCTTGCCGCGACAATGACACCTATGCCGAACGTCGAGAGAAAGAAGATCGACAAATTCAAGCTTTCTTGCGTAAGGGGTGTGTGGTGCGCGACAAAATCCACGGATTTGACGTACTTAACGTGCCGGGTGACATCAAAGTTATTTCGGAAGCGCAGTTTTTAGCCCAAGATACCACAACCGACGTCTCGAAAAACGAGTATGTTCTTTTCAACACGGGTGTCTACATGCAAATCCTGCGCAAAGGTACCGGCTCGCGCATAGTTCCCGGCGAACGGGCGAGCGTGATCAGCCGATTCACTGAGTTCAGCATTGCCGGCGACAGCATCACGACTTCTAACTTGCTGGATCATCCGGAGCGCCCCGATTTGATTAGCATAAACAACAATTCGGGAACAATTAACGGCGTATTTGTTTCCGGACTCATGTATTCAACCTACGGATCATCCGTACCTGCGGCATGGTTGCTCCCATTGCGCTATCTCCACATCGGGCGCCAGCATTCTGACAACAGCCAAATTGCCAAAATTCGCTTGATCGTGCCCGGCAATGAGGGACAAAGAGTGGCCATCAACGACGTTAAGCCCCATTTTTACGAGATTACCTACGAGCGCGCTCGTTAAGGTTTGAAAGAACGTCGCATTATCAATAAAACATCCCCCTACCGTCCGCCTGCCCATGGCATGAGTGAGACGAGTAGGGGGATGCTTTTTCATTTTCTCCACAAGGTATTACGAGAACTCACAAAAAGCGAGCCGCATGATTCCATGCGGCTCGCTTTTTGCAGAATAGATGTACCGAAAAGTTTACTTCTCGGCCTGATGAATGGTAAGTTGCGGAAAGGGAAATCCGATGCCCGCCTTATTGAACGTGGCATAAATCACCTTGTTCATATCAAAATACACATTCCAATAGTCAGCAGTCTGCACCCAGACGCGGACAACCACGTCAACACTGCTGGCAGCAAGTGACAAGAGGGCAAAGACCGGCTCGGGATCGGTGAGAATGCGCTGATCGGCCGCAATCAGTTCACGCAACTGCTGTTCCACCTTCTGATAGTCCTCTCCGTATTCCACAGACACGGTCCATTCTATACGGCGGGTGTCCTCTTGGTTGTAATTCACGATAGCTCCGCTGCTCAACGGGCCATTGGGCAAATAAATCACCTTATTGTCGGGCGTAACGAGGATGGTGTAGAAAATTTGGATCTCGCGCACCGTTCCACCTTGTCCTTGACATTCGATATAGTCCCCAACTTTGTACGGACGGAAGAGGAGAATCAAAAGACCACCGGCAAGATTCTGCAAATTTCCCGAGAGAGCCATACCGACAGCCAGACCGGCTGAGGCCAAGAGCGCTGCAAACGAGGTGGTCTCTACGCCCAATTGGCTGATGACGGCGACAATGAGCAAAACCATGAGCAAAATGTTCACCAAGCTCTTGACAAAACTCTGCACACCCACGTCTATGTGGCGACGTTCCAGCAATTTCGCAATGACTTTATTGATGAATCGAATCACAAATCGGCCGACGATGAAAATTACGAGTGCCGTGAGTACACGCACTCCGAAGCTTATGGCGTGTTCGGAAAGCCAAGATGTGAGATGTTGGAGCTTTCCGACTCCATTTTGCTCCACTTGCAGGCGCACTTGCTCAGTAACTTTCTCCGTAACGCGCTCCGGCGTTGAAGTAGCAGTGAGAAAAGAAGTAAACATAGAAGATAGTGATTGATAATTACAAAAGAATGAATTGCACTGCCCTTATAGTGCCGCCAAACTCCACCGCTCTCCCGACCTTTGCTTCACCGTCATACAAGAAGGAGAAGAAAGTAAGGAGAAGGGTGGAGTAGGCTTAGTGGAAACTAGGCAAGCATTGAAAATTAGAATTCTTGCCAGCTCTTAATTTCCAAGGCTTCCAGCGGCGTAGTGGTGAAGGCGTAAATGAAGGCCGAGGCCAAACGTGCGTTGGTCAACAACGGAATGTTGAAATCAATCGCCGCGCGGCGAATCTTGTAGCCGTTGGTCAGTTCACCGGTGGAGAAGTTCTTGTGAACATTGACCACCATGTCGATCTGCTTGTCGCGAAGCATGTCGAGGGCGCGAGGTAATGCAGCTTCGGGGGCATCTTGTGAGAGTGTCTCCACTTCGCTGGGCCAAAGCACGCGCTGATTCTCGATGCCGTTCTCGGTGAGATAACGCGAAGTGCCGGCTGTGGCGAAAATGTTGTAGCCGTGCTGTGACAATCTGCGTGCCGCTTCCAGCATATCGGCTTTCTGTTTGCCATTGCCGGTTGAAAGGAGGACGTTCTTCTCGGGAATGCGCAAACCTACCGAAAGCATGCTCTTCAACAAGGCAGAGTTCGCATTTTCGCCCAAGCATCCCACTTCACCGGTCGAGGCCATGTCGACACCGAGCACGGGATCTGCTTTTTGCAAGCGGTTGAATGAGAATTGCGAGGCCTTAACGCCCACATAGTCGAGGTCGAAGAGCGATTTCGAGGGCTTTTCTACCGGAAGGCCGAGCATAATGCGCGTCGCCATCTCGATAAGATTGATCTTCAGCACCTTGCTTACGAAGGGGAACGAGCGAGATGCGCGAAGGTTGCACTCGATGACCTTAATATCGTTCTCGCGTGCCAAGAATTGGATGTTGAATGGACCCGAAATGTTCAGTTCGCGGGCAATCTGCTTCGAGATTTTCTTGATACGGCGTGCCGTTTCTACATAAAGTTTCTGCGGCGGGAATTGAATGGTGGCGTCTCCGGAGTGAACACCGGCAAATTCCACGTGTTCCGATATGGCGTAGGCAATGATTTCTCCGTCCTTTGCCACGGCATCCATCTCCACTTCTTTGGCATGTTGGAGGAACTGCGACACCACAACGGGGTGTTTCTTGCTGACGTTGGCCGCCATGGTCAAGAAGCGCTCCAAATCCTCTTGCGTGTGGCACACATTCATGGCAGCCCCCGAGAGAACATAGCTGGGGCGGACAAGCACGGGGAAACCGACGCGCTCAATGAACGCATTGATGTCGTCCATCGACGTGAGCGCGCTCCATTCGGGCTGATCCACGCCGATACGTCCGAGCATAGCGGAGAATTTCTCGCGATCCTCGGCATTGTCGATGTATTTGGCCTGCGTCCCGAGCAGCGGCACGCGCTGTTCGTCGAGACGCATCGCCAAGTTGTTCGGAATCTGACCGCCGGTGCTCACCACCACGCCGTAGGGTGCTTCCAAATCGAGGATGTCCAGCACGCGCTCGTAGGTAAGTTCGTCGAAATACAGGCGATCGCACATGTCATAGTCCGTAGAAACCGTCTCGGGGTTGTAGTTGATCATCACCGAACGGTAACCTTCTTTGCGAATCGTGTTGAGTGCCTGCACACCGCACCAGTCGAACTCCACTGAAGAACCAATGCGATAAGCACCGGAACCGAGCACAACCACCGAACGCTTGTCGTTTTCGTAACGCAAGTCGTGAGCCACCGCACTATAAGTGAGGTAGAGGTAGTTGGTCTGCGCAGGATATTCGGCAGCGAGCGTATCGATCTGCTTCACATAGGGCACAATGCCGGCCTGCTTGCGGCGTTCGCGCACCAACATTTGGGCGCGCTCGACTTCCATCTCGTTTTCCATGCCAAGGGCGCGTGCCACTTGGAAATCCGTGAAGCCTTGTCGCTTGGCACGAGCGAGCAAATCGTTGTCAAGCACGTTGATGTTGCCCGCCGACTTCAGTTCTTGTTCCGTTTCGTAGATATTATAGAGTTTGCGCAAGAACCAACGATCGATTTTCGTGAGGCGGTGCACATCTTCTACGGAGTATCCATTCTTAAATGCCTTCTCAATGACAAAAATGCGCTTGTCTGTGGGCGCTTTGAGGGCAGCATCGACATCTTCGATGGACAATTCGCGATTTCCCACGAAGCCGTGCATACCTTGTCCGATCATGCGGAGGCCTTTTTGGATCACTTCTTCGAAAGTGCGGCCGATCGCCATCACTTCACCCACCGATTTCATCGAACTACCGAGCTCGCGATCCACCCCGCGGAACTTACCCAAGTCCCAGCGGGGAATCTTACAAACCACATAGTCAAGTGCCGGTTCGAAGAAGGCCGAAGTTGTTTTCGTTACCGAGTTTTTCAGGTCGAAAAGTCCGTAACCCAAGCCCAACTTCGCGGCCACAAAGGCCAAAGGATAGCCCGTTGCTTTCGAAGCCAGTGCAGAACTGCGGCTCAGACGAGCATTGACTTCAATCACGCGGTAATCTTCGCTCTCGGGGTCGAAGGCATACTGCACATTACACTCACCCACGATGCCGACATGGCGCACAATGCGGATCGCCAATTCACGGAGTTTGTGATATTCGCTGTTGGTCAAAGTCTGCGACGGAGCAATCACAATCGATTCGCCTGTGTGGATGCCGAGCGGATCGAAGTTTTCCATGTTGCACACCGTGATGCAGTTATCGAAGCGGTCGCGCACCACTTCATACTCCACTTCTTTCCAGCCCTTCAAGCTCTTTTCGACCAAAACCTGCGGAGAGAACGAGAAAGCCTTCTCAGCCAACTTATCGAGTTCGGCTTCGTTGTCGCAAAAGCCCGAACCGAGTCCACCGAGCGCGTAGGCCGCGCGGATAATCACGGGATACCCCAGCGTTTTTGCGGCGCGGCGTGCGTCTTCCAGCGTTTCCACGGCCTCACTCTTGATCGTTTTGACGTCGATCTCGTCCAGTTTCTTGACAAACAGTTCGCGGTCTTCCGTGTCCATGATCGCTTGCACGGGCGTGCCGAGCACTTGGAGATTATACTTCTCCAATACGCCGCTGCGATAGAGCTCCACGCCGCAGTTCAACGCCGTTTGTCCACCGAACGCCAGCATAATTCCTTGCGGGCGTTCTTTTTCTATCACGCGCTCGATGAAATAAGGAGTGACGGGCAGGAAATAAATACGGTCGGCCACACCTTCCGACGTTTGCACCGTGGCAATGTTCGGATTGATGAGCACCGTTTCGATGCCCTCCTCTTTGAGTGCTTTCAGCGCTTGGCTGCCGGAGTAATCGAACTCACCGGCTTCGCCGATCTTCAGAGCGCCCGAACCGAGCAACAGGACTTTCTTAATGTTTGAATCAATCATGCTTCGGATTATTTGAGGAGGTTGACGAAATCATCGAAAAGAAATTCAGTATCTACCGGACCGCTGCAAGCTTCCGGGTGAAATTGGGCAGAGAACCACGGGTTTGTCTTGTGGCGTACGCCTTCGTTCGAACCGTCGTTCATGTTCACGAAATAGGGTTCCCAATCCGCGCCCAACGTTTCGCTCTTCACGGCGTAACCGTGGTTTTGCGACGTGATGAAACAGCGGTTAGTGCCCACCATGCGCACAGGTTGGTTGTGCGAACGGTGGCCGTACTTCAATTTGTAGATCGATGCGCCCGCAGCCTTCGAGAGCAATTGATTGCCCATGCAGATACCCATGCAGGGACGCACCTTCGGGTTGGCGAGAAAAGCGCGAATGTGTTCGACTGTCGTCACGCAAGTGTCGGGATCGCCGGGGCCGTTGGCCAAAAACAAGCCGTCGAACTCCATTTCATTGAAGTTGTAGTCCCAAGGCACGCGAATCACTTCCACACCGCGGTTGATCAGGCTGCGAATGATGTTGTGTTTCACACCACAGTCCACCAAAACTACTTTCGGTGCGGAGGTGTCGCCGTTGGTCGGCGCATAGCGCACGACTTCCTTGCAACTTACTTCCGCCACGAAGTTAACGCCCTCGTATTGTGCCTCGGGCACGTTCTCCGCTTCGTCATCGAAAAGGATTTTTCCCATCATCACGCCGTGTTCGCGGAGCACTTTGGTGAGTTCACGTGTGTCGATGCCCGTGATGCCGGGCACTTTTTCGCGTTGCAGCCATTCGGCCAAACTTTCTTTCGCATTCCAATGCGAATAGTTCGTACTGTAATCGCTGACGATGATCGCCCGCGCGTGGATGCGGTCGCTTTCCATGAAAGTGGCCAACCCATTTTCTTCAAACGTGAAGGGAGGCACACCATAATTGCCCACCAGCGGGTAAGTGAGCACCATAAGTTGTCCGGCATAGGAGGGATCGGTGAGGCTCTCCGGATAGCCCGTCATGGCCGTGTTGAATACGACCTCACCGGCCACGGGAGCTTCATAGCCGAAGCTCTCTCCGTGAAAGCGAGTACCGTCGCTGAGCAAAAGAGTGACTTTGCGCATGTCTATATTTTGGGGGAGTTTTAGGTTGTCGAGATGTTTGAATCGAAACAGGCCGAAGGTTTAAGCCTGTTCCATGTAGCGAATGAACGCATCGTTCACACACTTGTTACCGCCCGGGGTGGGATAGTGGCCGCTGAAGTACCAATCGCCCGGGCTCGTGGGACACGCACTGTGCAGGCCTTCAAGTGTGAGATAAACGAGGTGGATTTCCGTCTTCACCTCCGTGGGGCGCAACAATTCGATCATCTTGGCGTTGATTTCCTCCACGGTGAACGGCTCGTAGAGTTCGCACACATAGTTGTGAATTTGTTCTTTCGGCAGGTGCGCCTGCGCTTTGCAGCGATTGTAGATGTCGCGCAACAAGTGCTGCGTGCCGCGTTCCTCGTGCAAAGCCACAGCCGCCTTGAAAGCGATGAACTCATCCATGTTGGCCATGTCGATGCCGTAATAGTCAGGGTAGCGCACCTGCGGCGAACTGCTCACAATCACAATGTGCTTGGGGTGCAAACGGTCGAGAATGCGAATGATGCTCTCGCGCAACGTCGTGCCGCGCACAATACTATCATCGATCACCACCAAATTGTCCACACCCGGGCGGATGCTGCCGTAAGTAATGTCATAGACGTGCGCCGCCAAATCATTGCGCGAATTGCCTTCGGCGATGAAGGTGCGCATCTTAATATCCTTCCACGCCACTTTCTCAGCACGAATGTGGCGCGACAAGATTTGTTTGATTTTCGTTGCTGTCAAGCTTTCCTCGACCTTTGCCGACGAAGAAAGCAACGCCGTAATTTCGCGCGTTTTCTGTTCGTTGAGATATTCCTCAAATCCCTGAATCATACCATAGTAAGCCGCTTCAGCAGTGTTGGGAATATAAGAAAACACCGTATTGTCCACCTCATCATTGATGGCTTTGAGAATGTCCGGCACAAGGCGGCGTCCCATCTCCTTACGTTCGTTGTAAATGTCACGATCCGATCCGCGACTGAAGTACACGCGCTCGAACGAGCAGGCCGACAACGTCTTCGACTCGAGGATTTGCTCCACGCGCAAGTCGCCGTTGCGACTTGTGATGAGGGCTTGTCCCGGTTGCAGCTCCACCACGTCATCCACTTCGAGGTCGAAGGTGGTTTGCAACACGGGGCGCTCACTGGCCAACGCGAACACTTCATCGTTCTTGTACCAAAAAGCCGGACGAATGCCCCACGGATCGCGCAATACAAACGTCTCTCCGCTGCCGGTGATGCCGCACACCACATAACCGCCGTCCCAAACGGGCGCCGATTCGCGCAACACGTTGGCCACGTCGATGTGTTCCTCAATATAGCTCGTAATGTCGCAATCCGACAGCCCCATCGCCTCAGCTGCCGCGAAGCAACGTTCCGATTCGCGATCCAAACGGTGCCCCAACTGCTCGAGTAGGAGATAAGTGTCGCTCAGCATGCGCGGGTGCTGGCCTTTCACGGCGATGTGATCGAAGATTTCTTGGACATTCGTCATGTTGAAATTCGCACAAATGCAGAGATTCTTCGCTCGCCAGTTGTCTCTCCGCAAAAACGGATGGACATACGAAAGGCCACGCTTGCCGGTCGTAGCATACCGGAGGTGGCCCATATAAATTTCTCCTGCAAAGGGAATATTCTTGCCGGCAAAATCAGCATCGGCAAGTTCAGACGACGAATAGTTGGCAAACTTTTCATGCACCGCGGCAAAGATTTGTTGAATCGCGGTGTTGCCCATGGCACGCTCGCGAAACATAAATTCCTCACCGGGGGTGGCATTGAGCTTCAGCGCGGCCAAACCGGCCGCTTCTTGTCCGCGATTGTGCTGCTTCTCCATCATAAGATAGAGTTTGTTCAGCCCGTACGCCCAAGTGCCGTAGCGTGCTTTGTAATGACTCAGCGGTTTGAGCAGTCGCACCATGGCGACTCCGCATTCGTGCTTGAGCTGTTCCATCTGTGTTGGTTGGGGGGAATGATTTTGTGCTGCAAAGATAGCACTATTTTTTCGTTATCTCCGCACCTTTGCGCCACAGATTTCCCCGACAAGGAGCATTCTCTGTTCTTGCCCCTTCTTTTCGGGCACCTCTCTCCGCCATCGTCTGTTGCCGCGCGCCCGTATCGCATGCCCACATCCCGCTTTTCACCCACTCCTCGCCTTCACTCCGCGAACTACAGGCAACTGTCGTCCAAAACACGGCAAGTTTTGCGCGAAAGTCCTCCACTTTTTCGCAAAACACCACAACTTTTTTCACCTCGTTGCGCATTATTTTCTTCGCCAAGCACGAGAAAGAAGAAAACGCGCCATCTTTCGCTCGGTCTGTCTCTTTTTTCTGCAGTCCAATCCCTTCGGCAAAACAGATTTTTCAACGCCGCTCCCCAAAACGCTTATTGGAGAAGACCATGCACCCCATTTTCCACCCTAACTTTTGTGTCAAATTCAAGTGCGATGACACATGCCTATTATCTTTTCTGCAGAAATCGTGGACACTCTCATTTTTTTAGCTCACCAATTCCTATCTTTGGAAATGAAATCAGTTATCGCCCTCAAAAGAACAAAAGTTGAAGACCTCACAACGCTTAAAACAGCCGGCCTCCCACAAGCATTGCCGGCGCAAGCATTCGCTACGGCAACGAACTACGGACTACGGTTTTTCGACTATCCGCCATTGGGAAGCTCATCGTGAATACTCTCTTAATATATAGGAGCGTTCACGCGCTCCGTCACTTCACACCTCGATGCCCCACGCTGACTTTGTCCCCCTTGGGCTAAACTTCAAACTCCAATCCCTATGCCACGATTCATCGTCACCACTAAAATGCACAAAAACACAAACGGCGTATTCATCGAACCCGGAATGAGCGTCGAAATCGTCACACAGTCTCCCGCCCATCCCGTCATCACCAATGGGGGAATGCTCGTACAAGAACGCTTCCTCGCACTCTATGGCGTGGATCTCAAACGCGCCGGCGCGCTGAACATGATGTACCTCGACGTTAAGAAGGCATAAGCAGAAGGGGGGAGTGGTCGTTTTATCAATTGGTTCAACAACCTCACTTTGCAAGTTCTCAAATCACTACTCCACAACTCCCCACACTCCTCAAAACCCCGTGACCCCCAATCTATCATGCCAAAGAACCACTACGACCCTCCTAAGAATGACTCTTTGCTTGAGACACTTATGAGTATTCCTCGCCACCTTCGTACGTTTTTGGGTATCCCTACAGCAGAAGATAAAGCAAAGAACCTCAAAGAGCGCATCAAAGAAGAGCTTGACCACCACATGTTCAAGTGAATCGATACCCCAATTCAAAATTAAGGGGCAATCCTATTAAAACAAGATCGCCCCTTAATTATTTGCTTCTAACTTCTCACGATTGTCCCCGATACCTGATTCTCATCACAACGGGGCACATTCCAAAACGTTCTTCAATTCATCAGACTCAGCCGGGAAGAAAACAAAAACTCCCGCCACTCCAATGAGTAGCGGGAGATTTCGTGCGGTGCGTACGGGACTCGAACCCGTGACCCCATGCGTGACAGGCATGTATTCTAACCAACTGAACTAACGCACCGTGTTCTTTGGCGGGATTGCGTGTGCAAAAGTACGCGTTTTTCTCGGCACGGCCAAAAATCACGAGAGTTTTTTTTGAAATAGGTGAGCGTCTCGATAAACTCCTCCGAAGAAGAACCAATCGCTCAACAAGCCACTTTCGTTAAATTCCGAAGTTGTGAACAAACGATGTGAGGCGATATTGTCAGCCGGTACGAAAGCATACAAATTGTGCAATGATAGGATTTCTCGCGCATAGGTTTCGAGCTGCTGCAACGCTTTTTTGCCAAGACCTTGACCACGATAGGCCGGTAATAGGACGATGCCGACTTCAGCCCGATGATGCTCGGGCGAAAAGTCTGTCAAATCAATAAATCCCACCGCCGTAGAATGGCCATTCTCCGCCAAATCAATGACAAAGCGCTGCTGGCGCAGGGCGAAAATATCATATTGAGCCGAACGCACGATGAACTGTTTGAGCGCCGCCCGCGACAAGGGGGCACGTGTGTTGGAGGTAACCCACTGTTGTGGGTCGTTTTCCAATTCAAAGAGCAGATCGAGATCCGAATGCTCGGGGGCGCGAAGAATCATAAGGCAGAAGTATAGACGTCACCGGAGAGAATAAGTCGGTTGCGCTGTGGATGAAAAATGCCCAACTGATAACGATGCGAAGAACGCTCAACGGCTTGCAACATTTCGCTAACACGACAAGACGAGGTGGAAAGAATGAGTACGTCGGCGGGCGGCAGGGTGGAGAAATCGGAAGCTGTGGTGAGCCGCAAGCTCCATGTTTCGGCCAAAGCGGAGAGTTTTGCCGCATCGGCCTCCTCTCCCACAAACACCGCCGAGAGTTCTCCAGCACGGCGGCGAGGATAGAGAAAACGCCCCAAAGCTTTGGCTTGTTGACGCAGCAAGGCCATGGCGGCTTGTCCGTAGATGGCCGTATAAACCGGCAGGGTGATTAACAACGAAGTGGCGGGAAAATGCTTGCGAAAGAAGATGAGCATGGCTTGGTAGAAGACATGCACATAGCGAAAGCTGTTTTTCTGTGTGCTCTCGCCCTTATAATGGAGAATAGGCGTGGGCACATAACGATTTTGAAAACCCGCTTTCAAGAAACGATAGGAGAGATCGATATCCTCTCCGTACATAAAAAACGATTCGTCGAAGCCTCCACAACGATCAAGGGCTGTTCGACTGCAAAACATAAACGCTCCGCTGACAATGTCGATCGAAGCCGATTCCGCTTCAGGCAAAAACCGCAGATAATAGCGTCCGAAGACTCGACTGTGGGGAAAAAGCGCATTGAGCCCGCTCATTTTACAGAACGCGACCCAAGGCGTGGGCAATCCGCGGCGACTTTCGAAAGCAAATCGCCCATCGGGGTATAGCATTTTGACGCCGATCGCCCCGAGATTGGGGCATGACTTGGCCTCTACCAAGCAATCGACGAACGCCTGCTCACCAACCACCGTGTCGGGATTGAGAAAAAGAACATAATCTCCCGCGCACTGTCGCAAAGCTTGGTTGTTGGCGCGTCCAAATCCCACATTCCGATGATTGGCAAGGAGGTGAAGACGACAATTTTCCTTGCCTTCGGCGGTAAGATAAAGGGCATACTCCCGAGAAAGTAGGGCGATGGTGGCATCCTTCGAGTGGTTGTCCACCACAAACACCTCCGTTTCGACATTGGCCACCTGCGCCGCGCGCCAAACCGCGTCTAAACACTGACAAAGGTAGTGGCAAACGTTATAAGAGACAATGATGACGGAGAGTTTCATGTGCAGGAAGATATGGTTGTTCGTGCAAAAATACTCAATCACGTGTGATTCTCCAAGCCACCGGGCTTCGGATGTGAGGTGCGGCGGTAGAAATTGCCCCACAACACGCGTTTATCAAAAAGAACTCCCTTTCCTGCACATGCTTGGGCATGACAAACCTTGCGCCGCTCCCGCGATGCGCACGTCACTTGCGACAGAGATTTGCAAGACGCGATTTTGTAGGTTGACAAATTGTGCGTATTTTTGTAGCGTGTGTGCACCGATTTCTTTCGGTACGCAGATTCAACAGCACACGAACAGCTGTGCTCCAAAACTTCTTCATGCTGCAATCTTTCAGTCACTTTCTTTTCACCCGCGTCCTCGGTTGGACTGCAGAAGTTACCGTGCCTGCGCGCGAAAAATGCTTAATTTGCGTTGCCCCCCACACGAGTAACAAAGATTTTCTGCTCGGCGAACTTTATAGCCTCTCATTTGGGCGCAAAGCCGGTTTCTTAATGAAAAAAGAGTGGTTCTTTTGGCCACTCGGTTCCTTCTTTCGGAGCATCGGCGGCATTCCCGTGGAACGATCGCGCCACACTTCGCTCACCGATCAACTCGGTGAGATGGCCAAAGCCGCCGATTATTTCAATCTTGCGGTCACGCCGGAAGGAACGCGTAAACGCGTGGAAACGTGGAAACGTGGTTTCTACTACATTGCGCTGAAAGCCGGTATTCCCATACAACTGTTTGCCATTGATGCAAAGCACAAACGCATTGTCTGCACAAAAGAGTTGTGGCCCTCGGGCGATGTGGAAGCTGACATGAAGATCATCATGGAATACTATCGGCCTTTTGGAGATTGTGCCTTCTATCCTGAAAAATTCGCCCTCGAGAATAGCTTGTAACCCCACTTTTATGTCGTGTTCTCTCCCTCGTCTTTTTTGCTCGCTTGCCTTTTGTTTGGCCCTCCCCACAGCAATGCGGGCACAAGACAGTCCGAACCTTTACGCCGCGGGCACTTCCCAAAACGCCCCCACCACTTGGGACGGTTTGGACTACAGCGGTATGCCATGGGTGCGCAACGTGTCGAGTCCTTATCACTTAAAATCAGGGTTGGCAGGCCGTCACCTCTTCGTTTGGCCGAGCCACGGAAGATATTTTGACGGCGAACGCTGGAAATGGCAGCGCCCCATTTTGTTTTGCACCACCGAGGATCTCCTCTCTCAGAGTTTTGTATTCCCGTATCTCATTCCGATGTTGGAAAATGCCGGAGCGGTGGTCTATACTCCTCGTGAACGCGACACACAAACGGAAGAAGCCGTTGTGGACAATGATCATCCCACTTCAGAAGGGCGATATGTGGAACGCGATGCCGCAGGCAAAACGTGGCGCACGGCAGACTTTCCGGGATTCGGGCTGCCTCATCGCCTCTTGACGGACAATGATCAACCCTTTCGCAACGGAACTTCCCGTTGCATCCCCACCTCGCGACGCAAAGAGCCTCGCGCTGAGGCTTGGTGGACACCTAATTTGGCACGTCGCGGACGCTATGCCGTGTACGTGAGCTACACCACGTTGCCCGACGCGGTAGATGACGCACACTACACCGTTTTTCATTCGGGAGGTAAGACTGAATTTCGTGTCAACCAGCGTATGGGAGGCGGTACATGGCTCTATTTGGGCACTTTCCTCTTTGAAGCCGGTGAAAATGAACGTGCGCGCGTCGTTTTGGACAATGCAAGCACCCACAAAGGGCACATTTCTGCCGATGCCGTACGATTTGGCGGCGGAATGGGGATGGCTTCGCGCTCCATGCCTGAAATAACGATCAGCCCCGACAGCATTTATACTTTCCGGTATCCCAATGCTGGACAAACCAGCCGCTTGCCACGGTGTTTGGAAGGCGCGCGCTACTACGCTCAATGGGCGGGTCTGCCCGATACGCTCTACCGTCACCGAGAAGAAACGAACGATTACAAAGGAGATCTGCGAGCGCGGTCTCATTTGTTGAACTATTTGGGCGGCGGTAGCCCCTTCATGCCGGATACCCTCGGCGCGCGCGTGCCTTTTGAACTTTCTCTGGCCTTACACACGGACGCCGGTTTCAATCGCAACGGAAATATTTACGGCACACTGGGATTATTCACCGGAGTCAACGAACAAGGCGACAGTCTTTACCGCAGCGGCACCGCAAGACGCACGTCTCTCGACTATGCGCGGCGCGTAATGACGAACCTGCACAACGATCTCACGCGAACTTACGGCACGAACTGGAATCTCCGCGAACTCTTCGACAAAAACTACGCCGAAACGCGAATGCCCGAGGTTCCTTCCATGATTTTGGAGCTACTGGCGCACCAAAACTTTGCGGACATGAAGTTTGCGCACGATCCAAATTTCAAATTCACGGCCTCGCGCGCCATCTACAAGGCCATGCTGCAATACGTTTCGGCCATGCACGGCGAACCGCAACCCGCCATTCAGCCATTGCCCGTCCGTACTTTCTCCGCTCGCTTGGTCAAAGGGCAAGAAGCTGTTCAACTGTCATGGCAACCGACCGAAGATTCCCTCGAAACGTCCGCAACGCCCACCGACTATATCGTTTACACGCGCACACCCAACACCGAATTTGACAACGGGCGGCTCACCGGCGGGCGTGTATCAGTGACCTTTCCTGTAAGTCCCGGCACACATTATATATATAAGGTGGCGGCATTGAATGCCGGCGGCAGAAGTTTCGATTCACAGGAGCTGAGTGTCTATTGCGCACCGGGCCACCGGAATTCAACTTCTCCGGAAGTGCTGGTTGTCGATGCCTTCAATCGACTCAGTGGTCCGGCACGCATTGAAACAACCGATAGCTTGGGATTCGATCTCGCCGCCGATTGCGGAGTGCCCCGCGGATACACGCTCGCCCTCATCGGGCAACAAACCAATTTCGACCGCCAAGCGATGGGCGGAGAAGGCGCTCGCGGTTTGGGACACGGCGGTAGCGAATGGCAGGGACGTCGCATTGCCGGCAACACCTTCGACGGTAGCGAGACGCACACGGTTGCAATCATCGCCGCTGCCCCTCATCTGTCCGTTTCTTCCGCTTCTGTCGAGGCATTCGGTGCGTTGAGCTCGAAACAACTCGCCGCCTATCGCCTCATCGACTACGCCGCCGGACTTGAACGCGACGCTCCTCACAATCTCCGTCCCTACAAAGCCATTCCGGTTGCCGCGCGCCGTCAACTTCAACACTTCCAATCTAACGGCGGCCACCTACTTGTCAGCGGAAGTTTCATCGGTTCAGATCTTCGCAGCGAAGAAGAACAACGCTTCTTGGCACAAACCCTTCATCTCAACTGTCCCGGTAGCGTACGCAACGACAGTTTATCCGTTTTCGCGGGGCTCAATCTCAGCATTCCCGTTTACAACACCCCGAACGCAGAACATTTCGCTTGCCACATCACAGATGTGCTGGAACCCACCGCAGATGCCTTCTCCGCATTCGCCTACGGCCTCGGCGGATACAGTGCCGGTGTGGCACACGATGCGGAAAATGGGCGCACCCTCACCCTCGGTTTCCCGTTTGAATGCATCCGCGATGAGCAAATTCGCACACAAGCCATGCACGCAATGCTCAATTTCCTGCTCCGCCTCCCTCAATCTGCAAAATAATCACCTATGGCAACAGTAGACGATAAAAAAATCATTTTCTCCATGGTCGGTTTGACGAAATCCATTCGCCAAACAAACAAGACCATTCTCAAGAACATTTATCTCAGCTTCTTCTACGGAGCAAAAATCGGTATCATCGGCCTCAACGGTGCCGGTAAATCGACGCTTCTCAAGATCATTGCCGGTCTCGACAACGACTATCAAGGCGAAGTGGTCTTCTCTCCGGGCTATTCTGTGGGCTATCTTCCCCAAGAACCGCAACTTGATCCCGCAAAGACCGTGCGTGAAGTCGTACAAGAAGGCGTGCAACATGTAGTAGAAGCCTTGGCCGAATACGAAGAGATCAACCAAAAGTTCGCCCTTCCCGAATACTACGAAGATGCCGACAAGATGAACGAACTTTTCGCCCGCCAAGGTGAACTGCAAGACATCATCGACGCCACCGACGCGTGGAATCTCGACAGCCGCCTCGACCGCGCCATGGCCGCCCTCCATTGCCCGCCCGCAGACCAAACTTGTGAGTTTCTTTCCGGCGGTGAGCGCCGTCGTGTAGCCTTGTGTCGTCTGCTCATTCAGAAGCCCGACGTGTTGCTCCTCGACGAACCCACCAACCACCTCGACGCCGAATCGATCGACTGGCTCGAACAGCACCTCAATCAGTACGAAGGAACAGTTATCGCCGTGACGCACGACAGATACTTCCTCGATGACGTGGCCGGTTGGATTCTCGAACTCGATCGCGGCGAAGGCATTCCCTGGAAGGGCAACTATTCCTCATGGCTTGAGCAGAAGACGCAGCGCATGGAGCAAGAAGAAAAAGTGGCTTCCAAGCGTCGCAAGACTTTGCAGCGAGAACTCGAGTGGGTGCGCATGGCACCGAAGGCACGTCAGGCCAAGGGTAAAGCGCGTCTGAACTCTTACGACAAACTCCTCAACGAAGATCAAAAGGAGAAGGAACAGCACCTCGAAATCTACATCCCCAACGGTCCGCGCCTCGGCAACAAGGTGATCGAAGCCCAACACGTGCAGAAAGCCTTCGGCGAAAAGGTGCTGTTCTCGGATCTCAACTTCATGCTGCCCCCCAACGGCATCATCGGTGTGATCGGCCCCAACGGCGCCGGTAAGACCACATTGTTCCGCCTCATCATGGGACTCGACACCCCCGACAACGGTACGTTTGAACTCGGCGAAACCGTAAAACTCAGCTACGTCGATCAGCAACACAAGGACATCGATCCCGAAAAGAGCGTCTACGAAGTCGTGTCGCAAGGCAACGAACTCATGCGCATGGGCGGTCGCGACATCAATGCCCGCGCCTACCTCTCGCGCTTCAACTTCTCCGGTTCTGATCAGGAAAAGAAATGCGGCGTCCTCTCCGGCGGTGAGCGCAACCGCTTGCACTTGGCTATTGCACTGAAACAAGAGGGCAACGTTCTCCTCCTCGACGAACCGACCAACGACATCGACGTCAACACCCTCCGAGCATTAGAAGAAGGTCTCGAAGGCTTCGCCGGTTGCGCCGTGGTGATCAGCCACGACCGCTGGTTCCTCGACCGCATCTGCACACACATTCTTGCTTTCGAAGGCGACGGCAATGTCTTCTTCTTTGAAGGCAGCTATTCCGACTACGAAGTACACAAAGCCAAGCGCCTGGGCATCGAAGAGCCCAAGCGCATTCGCTATCGCAAGTTCGACGAATAATTTTTTCGTCACATATTTCTCCGGGCGCGAACGTTCGACGGCCATCCGCCTCGCACGTTCGCGCCCTTTTCTATATGCATTCCGCAGCAGCTTGGGCACTTCGACATCACACCGCCCGACGCCGACTCAACCTATACCCTCTATCCATGTTTCAGATCCTTGCCGACAGCGGTTCCACCAAAACCGATTGGATTCTCTTGCGACCCCGCGCCGTTCCGCGCCGCTTCAAAAGTCGCGGGCTCAACCCCAGTTTGATGAGCGGTGCGCAAATTCGCGAAGTATTACAAGCCGAGGTGCTTCCGCAGCTCCACGAATTTGCCCGCCTCTTCGACCGCGATTTTCTCCCGGTCGCAGATGCAAGTCAAGCCTCAGCACTTCCGGGCACGACACTCCAATTTTACGGTGCCGGTTGCCGTCCCGAACAAATCGACCGCATGAGTCGAACGCTTCGCGACGTCCTCGGTGTGGAACGTGCCTACGTCGCCTCCGATCTGCTCGGAGCGGCACGGGCACTCTGCGACCGTTCCGAAGGTATCGTCTGCATTCTCGGCACCGGTTCGGGAAGCGCGCTCTATGACGGTACGCGCTTCGTGCAATCCACCCCCAGCTTGGGCTATATCCTCGGCGACGAGGGGAGTGGAGGCTCGCTCGGCAAGCATCTACTGGCCGATATGCTCAAAGGCCTCTTTCCACCTGCACTGCGTCAACTCTTTGAAGCTCAATATGAAGTAGATCTTCCGGAAGTCATTCAACGTGTCTATCGCGACCCCTCTCCCAATCGCTATTTGGCGCAGTTCACTCATTTTTTGTCAGCTCATCGCGACGAATCCTCCGTGCAAGAACTAATTTCCAAAGAGTTCCGTGCTTTTTTCGTCCGCAACATTCGCGCCTACAACCGTCGCGAATTAGACATCCACTTCGTGGGGAGCATCGCTTCCGTCTTCGAAACGGAACTCCGCGCCGCAGCCGCAGCCGAAAACTTCCGAGTGGGACGCATCCTTAAAGCCCCTCTCGACATGGTTACGGCCGCAGAAAGTTCATGGGCGCGCTTCTTTACATAAAAACTCCCCGTGTTTTCGCCTTTTCTCCTCTTGTTTTTGTAAAAACTCCCCCACTTTTCATGGAAAAGTTCGACGTCCACATTCTCGGTTGCGGTAGTGCAATCCCCACCGCCAAGCATTTGCCGACTTCGCAAGTAGTAGACCTGCGCGACAAGCTCTTCATGATCGATTGCGCCGAAGGTACACAGCTACAACTGCGCCGCCAGAAGCTAAAATTCTCCCGTCTCAACAACATTTTTCTCTCTCATCTTCATGGAGATCACTGCTTTGGATTGATCGGTTTGTTCAGCACTTTCGATTTGCTCGGGCGCACCTCTAAGCTCCACGTTTACAGCCCCGGCGACGACATCGAACGGCTCATGCGTCCGTGGCTCGACTATTTTTGTCGCGGCATGAGCTACGAAGTCGTCTTCCACGCCGTGAAATGGAAAGAGCATCAAGTGATCTACGAGGATCGCACGCTCACCGTCGAAACCTTGCCACTCAAACACCGCGTGCCCTGTTGCGGTTATCTATTTCGCGAGAAAGCCCCACTTCCGCACATCCGTCGCGATATGATCGATTTTCTCAAAATCCCATTTCACGCCGTGGCCAACATCAAGGCCGGCGCCGATTGGACGGACGAAAACGGCAAAGTTTGGCCGAACGCTCGCCTCGTTCTCCCCGCAGAACCGGCGCGTGCCTACGCCTACTGTTCAGACACCATCTATCTCCCGGAATTGGCAGAGTACCTGCATGGTGTCGACCTCCTTTTTCATGAAGCCACCTTTGCCGACGACGCAGAAAAGCGCGCCCGCGAAACCTTTCACACCACCGCACGGCAAGCCGCCACCTTGGCACACGACGCAGCCGTCAAGCGCCTCGTCATTGGTCACTTCTCGGCACGCTACGACGACGAGAACATCCTCCTTCGCGAAGCACAAAGCGTATTTCCTCACACCACTTTAGCCAAAGAAGGGTTGAAATTACCACTTTGACCCCATTTCTGCCCAAGAAAATAGAAAGCCCGGTTGCAAAAATCGGGCTTTAATCATTATCTTTGCAACAAGCTTAGCAACCTCTCGCATCAAAAACTGCGCCGATGCCTGCTCAGCCTTTGCACACGCGCATTTCGCGTGAACCTTTCATTCAAGTCAATCATCAACTACGAATAAGCATGAAAGATATCGACTGGGCCAACTTGCCCTTCGGCTACATGCCCACCGACTACAACGTGCGTTGCTACTACCGCAACGGCGAATGGGGCGAAATTGAAGTGTCGTCGTCCGAAACCATCAACCTGCACATGGCCGCCACCTGTTTGCACTATGGACAAGAGGCCTTCGAAGGACAAAAAGCCTTCCGTTGCCCCGATGGTAAGATCCGCGCCTTTCGACTCACCGACAATGCCGAACGCATGCAGAGCACCTGCCGCGGCATCCTGATGCCCGAACTTCCCACAGAGAAGTTTGTGGAAATGGTGCGCCGCGTCGTGAAACTCAACGAGCGTTTCATCCCGCCCTACGAGAGCGGTGCGGCACTTTACATCCGTCCGCTGCTCATCGGTACCGGCGCACAGGTGGGAGTTCGCCCCGCCGAAGAATATCTGTTCATCATCTTCGTCACCCCCGTGGGGCCTTATTTCAAAGGAGGTTTTGCCGCCACGAACTACGTCATCACCCGCGAGTTCGACCGTGCAGCGCCTCACGGCACCGGCCGTTTCAAGGTGGGGGGCAACTACGCCGCCAGCCTTCGCGCCAACAAATGGGCACACGACAACGGCTACTCCTGCGAATTCTATCTCGACGCCAAAGAAAAGAAATACATCGACGAATGCGGTGCCGCTAATTTCTTTGGTATCAAAGACAACACCTATATCACCCCCGCGTCTTCATCGATCCTGCCCTCGATCACCAACAAGAGTTTGCAGCAAATCGCCAAGGACTTGGGACTCAAAGTCGAAGTACGCCCCATTCCCGAAGAAGAACTTTCCACCTTCGAAGAAGCCGGTGCCTGCGGCACAGCAGCTGTCATCAGTCCCATCGGGCGCATCGACGACCCAGACAACGGCACCAGCTATCAATTCTCGCAAGACGGACAACCCGGCCCGGTGTCGAAGCAACTTTATGACCGCCTGCGCGATATTCAATATGGCATCGCCCCCGATCCTCACGGATGGGTAACGATTATCGACTGAACTGTCACAACCCGACCCTTATGAGAAAACTCTTTTTCTACATCTTGGCCGGCGGTGTCTTGAGCCTTGCCTTCACAGCCTGCAACGGCCGAAAGGAGAAGGAAGACGACAAGGACAAAGAACTCAAAGAACTGCGTCAGCTGGCCGACATGGACCGCCGCGAAATGGAGAACCAATACGAGCAGTTCGCACAGCAGTACGATGAGTTGAAAAAAGGCGTCAAAAATGACTCTTTGCTTCATCAACTCAGCGAAGCACAGGCACGAGCAAAATCTCTGCTGGCCGAATTGCGTCGCACGAAAGCCACCGATGCGGCAGAAATTCGCCGTTTGAAGCAAGAGCAGGAAACCGTGCGCGCGGTGTTGCGCTCTTATGTCATTCAAGTCGACTCGCTCACCCGCGAAAACGGCCGTTTGACCACCGAACGCGATGTGGCGCGCAGCCAACTCAGCGATGCCAATGTGCGCATCAACTCTTTGGATCAGGAACGCGCAAAACTTTCAGACAAAGTGGCCATCGCCGCGCAACTCAATGCCTCGGGCATCGTTCTTTCTGCTCAAAAGAAGAACGGAAAAGGGGCGAAGAAGAGCAAGGACATCGCTCGATTTATGGTGAACTTCACCATCAACCGCAACGTGACGGCCGGCAGCGGCGAACGTCGCATCTATGTCCGCCTCATGAGCCCCTCCGGTGCCGTCATCGGAGCGAGCGGCAACTTCACCTACGAGCACAAATCGCTCGAAAGTTCGGCTGCGAAAACGATCGAGTACACCGGCGAAGAACAACACGTGAGTGTCGTCGTAGCCGCCGGCAACGACTTCCTCGCACCCGGCCGCTACAGCGTGCACCTCTTCTGCGACGGCCAAATGATCGGCTCTTCCGCTCTCAACATCGAACAATAAATTCAACAATAATCCCGTTTCCCATGAAATTCAAGAGTCTATTGACAGCAACGTTTGCAGCTCTGCTTTTCGCAAACGCATCCGCTCAATCTCTTTCCAAGTATTCTGAACCCGGCAACTGGCACTGGAATCAAGGAACCATCGTAACGAAAACTCCTGAACGTGCTCCCGGTCAACAAAACGTGCTCGGTCTCACCGTTCCCAAAATGAAAACCGTGCGCGTGGCCTTTGTAGGTCTCGGCATGCGTGGACCTTGGGCAGTCAAGCGCTTCGCACACATTCCCGGCGTACAAATCGTGGCACTCTGCGACTATGAACGCGAACGAGCAGAGAAGTGCCAGGAGGATCTCCGCAAGAAAGGTCTCGCTCCTGCCGACATTTACGATGGCCCTGAAGGCTACAAGGCCATTTGCGCTCGCCCCGACGTAGACTTGGTGTACATCGCCACCGACTGGGATCACCATTTCCCCGTAGCCAAGTGTGCTCTCGAAAACGGCAAGAACACGGCCATCGAAGTGCCCTCGGCCATGAACCTCGACCAGTGCTGGCAATTGATCGACCTCTCAGAGAAATCGCGCAAACACTGCATGATTCTCGAAAACTGCTGCTACGATTACTACGAACTCAATGCACTGAATATGGCACAAAACGGAGTTTTTGGTGAGATTCTGCGTGCCGAAGGGGCCTACATCCACGACCTCGACAAATACTGGGGCGCATATTGGCACAATCCCAACGATCCCGACTCGAAAAAACTGGGTTGGCGCATGGCTTACAACATGAAAAATCGCGGCGACCTCTACGCCACACACGGCCTCGGCCCGGTTGCACAATGCCTGGACATTCACCGCGGCGACCGCTTCACGACACTCACCGCAATGGACACGAAGTCTGTTCATGGTAAGGAATATGTGGAACGCGTAACGGGACAACCCTGCAAAGAATTCCGCAGCGGTGACCAAACCACCACACTGATGCGCACCTCGGAAGGCAAGGTCGTGGAAATTCAGCACAACGTGATGAATCCGCAACCCTACAACCGTCTGTTTAAACTCTCCGGCACGAAGGGATACGCCACCAAATATCCCGAAGAGCGCTTTGCCCTCAATGCTACGCAGCTCAAAGAAAACGGAGTGGCTCCCCAAATGGACAATCTCAGCGCACACGACTTCCTTCCCGCCGCAGAAGCTAAGGCCTTGACGGAGAAATATAAAAGCCCCATCATCAAGAAGTATGGTGAACTCGGCCGCCAACTCGGTCACGGCGGTATGGACTACATGATGGATGCCCGCATGGTCTATTGCCTCCAAAACGGTCTGCCCCTCGACATGGACGTTTATGACTTGGCAGAGTGGTGTGCCCTCGCCGAACTCAGCGCGCTCTCGCTCGACCACAACAGCGCAGCGGTTGAATTCCCCGATTTCACTCGCGGTCACTGGAACGAAGTGAAAGGCTACAAGCATGCCTATAACACCTCCGACGAAGGTGCAGTAGAAGCCGCTGCCAAGGCTTCGACCGAGGCACAAGTCGCCGCAGCCAAGAAGTTCAAGCTTTGGGATCTCTACGATGCCATCGGCAAGGCAAAAGACGATGCCGAGAAAGTGAAGGCAACCAAGGCCTTCAAGGCGGCTCAGGCCAAGTATCTCAAAGCCATTGCTCGCGCCATCTGATTAGCAGCTGAACAGTCCGGCGTTTTCGACAGACACGACGAAATACTCCTGACTCATGACTTGAACAGGAAACGATTGCGGCAAGAAAACGTCTACCTCATCCTACGATACGCATCCCCGAATGTATTTTCTTCATACATTCGGGGAGTTTTTTTTGCTAACGATCTCAATCGGCAAAAGCAGAGTAGCTTCAAGATAGCGAGGACTCGCCCCTACAAATCGCAACTTCGAGGCTATTTCTCGAAAAGGGAATCTCATTTTTCTCTCGGCTGTCTCTTTCTCCCTCCCAAATGTTCTTTACGAAAGAAGAAAGATTTGTTTCAGAAATTCAAAGACCGATTGCGCTGATTCACAAGAGATAAGCTCATTGAAACACGCTATATGAACGCCGTGACACGGCTGGAAAAGAAAGAAATTTGTGTTTTATCAAGTGCAAAGGTAAAGCTTTCAGTTCAAAGAATCGCAGTTTTAGACAAGAAAAAATTGCGAAAAACATCAATCTCTACATATTCAGCAAAAACAAGAGGACTTTTTCACGAAACGTCTCTTGTTTCACGCACTTTCTCCCACCTTTTGGAAGAAAACGCGCTTTCACGCCGGTCTCTCCGCCAATGACCGCTCCTCATGTGCGCGGATGAGCACGCCCAAACGGACACGCACCTGCGCATCGCGTACTCAACGAGTTTGGAATTCCTGCCTTCACCCTTCACCTTCACCCCTAACTCGCTGATTGTTTGCATCTTCCGGGTGAACACATTCGTCGTTTTAACACTTCACAGGTGAAGGAAAAATCCACTCTGCCTTCACCCTTAAAGCATTATTCATCAATGAATTACCTCCTTATGGTGAAGCGGTGAAGGCAAAAAACGAAAAACAGCGGACGCGCGCATACGCGCGCGCGTTGGGGCTCTGTTTAGCAGAAAGGGCAGAAACGAGCAAAGTGCGCTGCAGGCTTTTCGCCAAAAGAAATCCGCAATGCCATCGAATAGACATTGCGGATCTGAAAAATGAAGCAAAAGGCGGACGCTTCAGGCCTCGACAAACATTTTGCGCGACGGACAAATTTCCGCCAAACCGCAGGCACTGCATTTGGGTTTGCGTGCCAAACAGGTGTAACGCCCGTGCAACAAGAGCCAATAGTGAGCAGAAGCCAGCAAATCAGAGGGGATGTGGCGCGTGAGCTCCATCTCCACACTGTAAGGTGTGGTGCAACTCTTAGGCACCAAGGCCAAACGGTGCGCCACGCGGAAGACGTGAGTGTCGACAGCCATGGCGGCTTTGCGAAAAGCCACCGCTTGAATAACATTTGCTGTTTTTCGGCCGACTCCCGGCAAAGAAGTGAGCTCTTCAAGTGTGGACGGCACCTCACCTCCGAATCTTTCGACCAAACCTTGCGCCAATCCCTGCAAATGTTTCGCCTTGTTGTTCGGATAGCTCACCGTTTTGATGTAATCGAACAAAACTTCGGGCGAAGCCAAGGCCATGGCTTCGGGAGTAGGGTAGTCCGCGAAAAGGCGCGGGGTGATTTGATTGATTCGCTTGTCAGTGCATTGTGCAGAAAGTACCACGGCCACCAACAATTCGAAGTTGTTGCTGTAATCAAGTTCCGTCTCTGTGTCACTCAGCGTACGCGAGAGGTAATCAAGTACGAAATTGTAGCGTTCTTGTTTGCGCATAACTTATACAGTAAACGCCGATCAGGCAAAATGCTGCAGGCGAGCAATGTACTTCCCGATGATGTCAAACTCGAGATTCACCCGCGTACCCACTTCAATGTTGTGGAAATTGGTATGATCGTAGGTATAAGGGATGATGCAGACCTCGAAAGTGTCGTCGCCCGGATTGCAGACCGTCAGACTCACGCCGTTGACTGTGACGCTGCCTTTGTCCACACAAAAATATCCGCGCTGTGCCATCTCGCGGTTGGCCGTGTATTGGAACGTAAAGCGGTAGCTGCCGTCTTCGCTTACTTTGTTGACACACACGGCGGTATCGTCCACGTGCCCTTGTACGATGTGGCCGTCCAAGCGCCCGTTCATCATCATTGAGCGTTCCACATTGACCTCGCTGCCCTCGCGCAATTCTCCGAGATTGCTACGCTCGAGCGTTTCGTTCATGGCGGTCACCACATATTCGTTGCCGGTTTGGCTCACAACGGTGAGACAAACGCCATTGTGTGCCACGCTCTGGTCGATGCTCAATTCGGACGCAAAGTCACACTCGAGGGTAAAATGTATATTCTCTTGTTCTTTTTCGATCCGCACTACGCGCGCTGTCGATTCTACGATTCCTGAAAACATAAGTAGCCTGTTGATTTTGAACTACAAAGATACGAAATACTATCAGAACTCGCGGTGCTTCGATCATTTCATGGTAAGTCTGCATAAAAAAGCTGTTAATCCTCTGCGAGAGAAGCGGAAAACCACTACCTTTGTTCTCCTATAGAGATGAATGTTTAGTCTTTTACTCGCCTATCTTCATGATTTGACCTCCTGTACCGTGCATTGAATCTGCTCGATGGGCGATGATTTTCAATCCGCTCGCCGTTATGAAACCTCGATCCAATGCCTTGCTGTGGATTATCCACCTTTTGTCGTGGAGCTACATTTTTTTGTCTCCCTTCTTCTTTACTCCACAGCATCTTCCCATCGATTGGCGTCACATTCTCTCGCACGAATTTTTCTCGCTGGCGCTGCTACTCATTTTTTATCTCAACTATTTTCTACTCGTCCCCCGTTTTTTCTTGAGCCGGCGCTATCGCACATTTTGGTCTTGCAACCTTCTCCTCATCATCGGGCTTTCGGGGCTCTACGAACTGATGCACTCGTTTCTGTTCTTCAAGCATCTCGTCAGCGCTTTGGGACTTCCTCATGATTCGCCCGAATATGTGCTCCACCATAAGCACTTCGAGGCTCGTGATTTCAAAGTGTTCTTTTTTATTCGCAACATTGTCAATCTCACGTTCGCACTCGGCTGTGGACTTGCCGCACGGTTGAGCGGAAGGTGGTACGCAGCGGAAATGGCACGCAGCCAAGCGGAACTCGGACGCGCGGAAGCAGAACTGCAAAGCCTCAAAAGCCAAATCAGCCCCCATTTTCTACTCAACACACTCAATAATATATATGCCTTGACTTCGATCGACACCGAAAAAGCCCAAGCTGCCATTCTCGAGCTGTCGAAAATGCTTCGCTACCAGCTCTACGAAGAATTCGGGTCTTTCGTGAGTGTGGAGCGAGAAGTGGAATTTCTGCAAAACTATGTCGCCCTGATGCGCTTACGCCTCAACCGGAACGTCGAAGTGACCACAGATTTTCGGTTAGTGCCACACAGGGAGATGCGCGTTGCCCCTCACATTTTCATTTCCATCGTCGAAAATGCTTTTAAGCACGGCGTAAGTATCACTGCGCCCTGCCATGTGCATCTTCGCCTCGACTGCGACGGCAAACGCCTCAACTTCGACTGCCGAAACAGCTATTTTCCGCAACGCGCCAACGACAATGCCGACGGTGGTATCGGACTTCGCCTCGTCAAAAGCCGACTCGAGCTCAGCTACCCCAATGCCCACACTTGGGAACACGGCATCGACATTGCGCGCAAAGAATACTATTCGCGGATCACACTGGACTTATAAACGAAGACTCGGAACTTGCTCCCGAATCAACCAACACAACGACTTATGAACTTAACATGTGCCATCATCGACGACGAACCCCTTGCGGTGAAGTTGTTGGAAAACTACGTGCAACGCGCTCCTCAAACAGAATTGGTGGCGACCTATGCGGGAGCCGTGCAGGCCGTATCGGGATTGGAGGAACACCCGGTCGATCTGATCTTCTGCGACATCGAAATGCCGGAGCTCAACGGTCTGCAATTCGCTCAAATGATTGCAGATACCCGCTCGCGCATCGTCTTCACCACCGCCTACGCCAACTATGCGCTGGAAGGTTGGAAAGCCGATGCGTTGGACTACCTGCTCAAACCCATCGACTATCAAGATTTTCTCGCTGCGGTGCAAAAAGCCCGCAAATGGTTTGCACGCGAGCTCCCAAGACTGCCCGATGCGGCGGACGGCTTTTTTGTGAAGAGCGACTACAAATTGGTGCGCGTGCGCTTCTCCAACATCTTGTATGTCGAGGGGCTGAAAGACTATGTGAAGATCTACGTTAGCGGCGAGCCGCGACCGATTATTTCGCTCATTTCGATGCGCGCTGTGGAAGCCGCGCTCCCTGCCGAGCATTTCATGCGGATTCATCGATCGTTTATTGTCAATATGAACCACATCAGCGTCATTGAGCGCGGACAGATTGTGTTCGGCGACAAAGTAATCCCCGTATCAGACTCCTATCGCGAACGCTTCATGGCTTACATTGCCGAACACACGCTGCAGACTCGTGCGAGTTCCTAAGTTCGCCGGTTCGTTACCGCCCAAACGAATCACAGCGTAGGCTTCTTGAAACAACAACCCCCTCGGTGTTATCAGTACACCGAGGGGGTTGAGTATTAATGGGAAAGCGATCAGCTACTCGCTTACTTGAGTACGCTCTTCAGTTTGAGAGCGAAACCATCTTGCGGATCCAGCTTCAGCAATTGATCAACATATTTCAAGCAGGTGGCGTCTTCCTCCTTCTTCATGTAGTAGAAGGCGAGATAACGCAGCGCCACTTTCTTTTGCGAAGCATAATCGCTGTTGTCGCCGATGAGTTCGAGTGCCTTCGTGTAGTATTGGCGGGGCTTCTCTTCGGGCTGGTTACCGTCGAGCACCCAAAGTTGAGCACGGTAGAAAGGACCCTGATATTTTTCGGGATACGCTTCCATATACTCTGCGAAGATCTTGTCGCCGGCATCAATAAATTTCTGGCGTTCGGCAGGATCGGTCGTTTGGTTTTGTGCGGCAATATAGATGTTGCCCAAACCGAAGCGCTCAGCCACGTCGGCTTTCTCACCGAGCAGCTCAAGGTATTTTTTATAGTAGGGGATAGCCTCTACCGCCTGCTTGTTGCTGCGGAGCAAGTTGGCCAAACGGCGGAATCCGTCTGCCTTCGTTGAGTCACGCTGAAGGGCTTTCTTGTAATATTCGATGGCCTGTGCGCGATCGTCGAGTGCATCCGAAGCATAGCTTGCGGCGTAGACATAGTCCAGATACAAGAATGCGGAGTCTGGATACTGCTTGTCGCTGAGATAAGCGATGCTTTCTTTGGCATTTTGGAAATCCATCGTCTCAACTTGCGCATAGAAGAGCATGCGGCGCAACACCAAGTCAGAAGGTGCGAGGGGGAGCAGCTTCTGTGCCATCTCTTTGATACCCGTGAAGTCAGCCTGGTTCATCAATGAGAGGAGATAGTTCTCACCGGCGTGCACATCATCGATAGTGGGATTGGGCGTGCCGTCGAAAAACTTCTTGTAAGCGGCGACAGCGTCCTTGTATTCACTGGCCGTGTAAGCGATGTCACCGAGTTCCTTATAAGCAATGAGGTTGTTGGGCTCACGTTCGATAATCTTCGCCAAGGCCTCTTTGGCCACGATGGGGTTCACAAATTTGTAAACGCGGGCGCTCAAACGCAAAGCCTCGATGTTGTCGGGCTGGATGTTCAGAATTTCATCAAACTTCTGTCCGGCACCGCCCCAGTCTTTGCGGAGCATGCACACCTGTGCTTGCAACATCAGTCCGGGCACGTATTGGGGATCGATGGTATAGGCTTGTTTGGCACACTGGTTGGCGCAAGGATAGATCTTCTTTTCCAAGAAGAAATTGCCGACAGCCACAAGTTGTTCTTTATCGCTTTTGATTTTCTTGACGAGCTTGGAGAACGTCTTGTTGGCTTCGTCGGGGTCGTTGAGCTGATTGGCCATCACCTCGTCGGCCATTGTTTGCACGTCGGCCTGCATAGCCGGAACGTCAACGCCCTTGACCGTCTGAGCCTGAGCCGAGTTGAAACCCGCAAAAGAGCAGGCTGCGGCGAACAGGAGCGAGAGAATGAGGTTTTTCTTCATTGAACTGTATGTTATGTGGTTGTGTGTACAATTTTACCTTCCACGCACGGCAAATGGCATTGCACATTGTGCGAAGACTTGACTGCAAATATAGCTATTTCCTATGAAAATAACAGCCAACACCCCAAAAAAAGTGCCCAAATGCTTTATATTCTCCACCAATCTGCGCAGAGCGTCTGGCAAAGTCAAACACTTGATATTCATTCTCCACAACGATTGTTTTTCTCCCGATCGTTGCGATGAATCGGCAGCCTAAGTCTGTCGGACTTTCATCGTCCATGCCTCCAACAATCGCGGTGGAGCTTAGGCAAAAAGACGATTCCGCCACAGCGGTGGGGCACTCTCCCACTGTTTCATCGGGCAGTCGAGTCAACTTCCCTCTTTTTATGAAAGCTTTGTGTCGCAAAAAGTCTTTATCGGAACAGGCCTGCTTAAAAAGCGCCCGACTTTCCACTAAAAGTTCCCAACTTTCTCGCAAAAGTGGGGAGCTTTTTGCAAGAAGTTGAGAACTTCTCGCTAAGCGGAGCATGACAAATCAACGTGCGCCCGAAACTTGCCTACGCCGAAGAGAAGAAATGAACTGATGATCAGACGTGTTCATGCCGCTAACGCGCCCAGCCCCCGCTCCGCTCATTGGCACGTCGCATCGGATATGGCGAAAACAATTATAATTCGTCAAGCAAGAAAAGGCTCCACACACACCGAAAAACTTTCTCGACAGCGCTTGGAACTTTCTTACATCCCTCCCGTCTACGCCTATATTATTTAATCCTGCGAAGCCTCGCGAGCTGCAAAAAGTTCGTATCTTTGCCCAAACAACAAACGTATTACTCTTTGATATTTCCCTTATAATTTCCTCGAAACGACTATGGCAGAATGGTTTGAATGCAAAATTAAGTACGAACGTACACTGGACAATGGTTTAGTGAAGAAGGTCAACGAGCCTTACCTCGTGGATGCACTCAACTTCACAGAAGCCGAGCGACGCATCATTAAAGAAGTGGCTCCCTTCATGAGTGGAGATTTCCAAGTGAGCGACATCAAACGTGCGCGCTTCGCCGAAATTTTTGAAACAAGCGATGACGCCGCCGACCGTTGGTTCAAGGCCAAACTGTCATTCATCACGCTCGATGAGAAAAGCGGAAAAGAAAAGAAAACGTCGCACAACATGTTGGTGCAAGCTGCCGATCTGCGCGATGCCGTCAAACGTTTGGACGAAGGAATGAAGGGATCGATGATGGACTATGAAATAGCCGCCATGGCCGAAACCCCCATTATGGATGTCTTTCACTATAAGGCCGACGACGTCCCCGAAAAGAGCGAGGAGTGATCGCACACTTTCACTCCAATCCTATTCTCTCTCTATCCGATGTCTCCCGGCGATGAGCTTTCATCGGACTCTCTTTCCGCAAATGTCCTAATCCACTGTTCACATGTCGATCCAAGACCAAATTCGCGCGCTGCACGATTCGCTCCCTGCAGCCACCACACTCGTTGCCGTTTCAAAGTTTCATCCCGTCGGGGCGTTATGTGAAGCCTACGATGCGGGGCAACGAGTGTTTGGAGAGAGTAGGGTGCAAGAACTTGTAGAGAAACAGCAACTTATGCCGCAAGACATAGAGTGGCACTTCATCGGTCATTTGCAATTGAACAAGGTTAAATATATTGCTCCGTTTGTTGCACTCATCCACGGCGTAGACAGCCACAAGCTCCTACTCGAAATCGACAAACAAGGTGCGCGTTTCAATCGCCGCGTGCCTTGTTTGCTGCAACTTCATGTGGCGCGCGAAGAGAGCAAGTTCGGTTTTCCACCGGACGCGGCGCGCGATTACCTATTGTCGGGCGTTTGGCGCGAATTGTCTCATGTGGAATTGCGCGGCATCATGTGTATGGCGAGTTTCACGGACGAGCTGCAATTGATTCGCGAAGAATTCACCGTGGCACGCGACTTTTTCAATTGGGCGAAGCATGAATGTTTTGCGGACGTTCCGAGCTGCAATATCTGCTCGTGGGGAATGAGCGACGATTATCCCATCGCCCTCGAGTGTGGGAGTAATATGGTGCGCGTGGGTACAAAGATTTTTGGCGAACGCGAATACTAACACGTCAAAAACTTCGGTTTGCGAACCATCGGCTTGCAATATATTAACGTGCACGACAAAAAAAGGCTGTTCTCAATGCCGGATATTCTATACAAAAGTGTACTTTTGCAATATCATGAACCAGGCAAACCACATCAAACAGCTGATTGACAAACAGCAATTAGAAGAAGCAGCAGCTGCACTCCGCGAGGCAAGTCCCGAAGAACTCACGCCGGGCGATAGACATTACATTGAAGGTTTGCTCGCAGCCAAACGCGGCGACTGGAAGACAGCGAAAAACTGCTTTCTTGAAGCGCAACAAGTGGATCCCGACAGCCCCGCTGCCGAAATGCTCGGCATGATCACGGACATATACGACTTCTATTACAAAGACAATTTAAATCCTTAAAGACACAACGATATGGCGAAAACAAGAGGCGCCGTTGTCATTGACACCGAAGCGTGCAAAGGCTGCAATCTTTGCGTAGTGGCTTGCCCCACGCAGACGCTTGCACTGAGCACCACCGCCGTCAATCACCACGGCTATGCATTCAGCCAGGACGTAAATCCCGAGTCTTGCATCGGTTGCACCGCATGCGCCACGGTTTGTCCGGATGCCTGCATCGTAGTCTACAAACTCCGAGAGAAATAAGCAACACAACAGACTGAAACTGTTGACTTTTCTCTTCTATCATCCCAACCTCTTTTGATTCCACACCACATGGAAAAAGAAATATATCTCATGAAGGGCAACGAGGCGCTTGCGCACGCTGCCGTTCGCTGTGGGTGCGATGCCTATTTCGGCTATCCCATCACGCCGCAAAGTGAGGTACTTGAAACCTTCGCAGAAATCAAGCCTTGGGAAACAACCGGTATGGTTGTACTCCAAGCCGAAAGCGAAGTGGCCAGTATCAACATGCTTTACGGTGCCGGCGGCTGCGGCAAACGCGTCATGACGTCATCGGCCAGCGTGGGTATCGCACTCATGCAAGAAGGCATTAGTTATATGGTCGGCGCCGAAATCCCTTCGCTCATCGTCAATGTGCAGCGAGGCGGCCCCGGCCTGGGCACGATCCAGCCTTCACAAAGCGATTATAACCAAGCTACCCGCGGCGGTGGTAATGGAGACTATGAAACCATCGTACTCGCGCCTTACAGCGTGCAGGAAATGGCCGACTTTGTCGACCTTGGTTTCGAGTTGGCTTTCCGCTATCGCAATCCCGTCATCATGCTTTCCGATGGAGTCATCGGGCAAATGATGGAAAAAGTAGAACTCCAACCGCAAAAGGCGCGCCTCACCACCGAAGAAGTGGCGGAACGCTATCCCTGGGCCACCACGGGCTGCAAAGGCCGCAAACCCAATGTGATCACCTCTGTGGAACTGCGCTCCGAAATCATGGAGCAACACAACCTCCACCTCCAAGCCAAATATCGAGAAATCGAGAAAAATGAAGTGCGCTACGAGGTGAGCGGTTCAGAAAAACCGGTGTTGGGCATCGTGGCCTTCGGATCGGCAGCTCGCATCTCGCAGAAAGTCATCGAATTGGCTCACGAAGAAGGCATTGAAGTGCAGCTCCTTCGTCCCATTACACTCTGGCCTTTCCCCAAAGAGGCCGTAGTAGAATTGGCTTCCAAGGTCAAAGGTATTCTCACGGTTGAGATCAATGCCGGCCAAATGGTCTACGACGTACGCTATCATGTGGAAGGTCGTATACCGGTCGAGCACTATGGCCGCTTAGGCGGGATTGTTCCCAGCCCGGGCGAGATTCTCGACAAGCTCAAAACCATGCTATGAACACACCCGGCACAACCGAAAAAGACGAATTGAAGGCTTTGCGCCGCGAACGTCGGAATCTCCTCATCCGCAATTGGCTCAACGGGCTCTTCATTGTGCTCGCTTTGATCGCCATTGTTGGGGTTCTGTATTTCCGAGCCGGTGAACGCGGTTTGACCATCAGCTATGGCATCGCGATTCTCGCCATCATCGTCAAAATGGTGGAAGCCATCTTCCGCCTCCCCGGGGTCTTCAACAAACTATAGTCATGACGAAAGAAGAAATCATCCAAAAAGGCACCGTGACCTACGAACGGCCGCGTCTGCTGAATACCAATACGATGCACTACTGCCCGGGATGTTCCCATGGTGTGGTGCACAAGCTCATCGCCGAAGTCGTGGATGAGATGGGCATGGCCGAAAAATCGGTGGGCGTCAGCCCCGTCGGTTGCGGGGTCTTCGCCTATAATTATCTTGATATCGACTTCCAAGAAGCCGCCCACGGTCGTGCCGCCGCAGTGGCCTCCGGTATCAAACGCGTGCTGCCCGACCACTTGGTTTTCACCTACCAAGGTGATGGCGATGCCGCAGGTATCGGTACCAATGAGACGCTGCACGCCCTCAATCGCGGAGAAGGAATCACCATTATCTTCATCAACAACGCGATTTACGGCATGACCGGCGGACAAATGGCACCGACCACGCTCATGGGACAGGTCACTTCCACCAGCCCCTACGGCCGCGACGCCGCACTGCACGGCTATCCTTTGAAACTCGGAGAGATCGCCGCATTACTCGACGGAACCGCTTTCGTCACCCGCCAAAGCGTGGAAACGATGGGCGCCATTGCCAAAGCCAAGAAGGCCATTCGCAAAGCATTCGACATCTCGATGCAGCACAAAGGCTCGTGCTTGGTGGAAATTGTTGCAACTTGTTCCTCCGGGTGGAAGCTTTCTCCCGTCGACTCCAACAAGTGGATGCAAGATAATATGTTCTCCTACTATCCGAAAGGGGATCTTAAAGACACAACCAAAGCCCCGAAAGCATGACACAAGAAATAATTATCTCCGGTTTCGGCGGACAAGGCGTGCTCTCGATGGGTAAAATCTTGGCCTATGCCGCCCTTATGGAAGGACGCGAAGTGAGTTGGATGCCGGCTTACGGCCCCGAACAACGAGGCGGTACGGCCAATGTCACTGTTATTGTAAGCGACAAAAGCATTTCGTCGCCCATTCTCTCGAGCTACGACACCGCTATCCTCCTCAACCAGCCCTCTGTCGACAAGTTTCAACCCAAAGTGAAAAACGGGGGCGCACTCATTTACGACGGTTTTGGCGTGATCCAACCACCCACACGCGAAGAGATCAATGTCTATTGCGTGCCCGCGATGACAACAGCCACCGAAATGAAGTTGGCCAAATGCTTCAACATGTTCATTCTCGGCAGCTACCTGAAAGTACATCCCATCGTAGAAATCGAAAGTGTGATGAAAGCTCTACGCAAGACCCTGCCGGAACGCCATCACCACCTCCTTCCCGCCAACGAACAGGCCATTCTCAAAGGAATGGAACTCGTACAACTCTAACCCCTCACCCTTCAATCGCAAAAATATGGCCAGTCGAAAACGTCTCAAAAAGAATGTGCGCCAAATCTGTGGAGAAATGCTCTACGTATGTGGCCTTTCTTATGCAGAAAAGGGAAGTCTGACGCCCGAAATCCAAGCCGCCGTGCAAGAAGTGTTTCGCTTGCAGGCCGAAATCGTCTGCCGCATCAGCCACACTGAGCAGGGCAGCGTGAAACGCTTCTACCGCCAACTGCGCGAAGACTTCGCCAAAGGAATCGAACAAGCTTACGCCACACTGGTACAAGCCTAAACCCTCAGCCCATACCAACAAGCTGTATACAAGTGCACATCGGTGTACTTGCATACAGCTTGTTATGTTTTGAGGTGAAGCCCCATTCTTGACGACATCGGGCAAGAGAGCCAACCGTCTCCTCTCACGAATACACGCTTCACCCGCTGTTTATCTATTTGCTAAGCACTGGCCACGTAATGATGGCCTGCGGTTTCAGTTTGCGCTTCGATCATCGCGACAAACGCCCTCCCCACAAAACGAACTACGCCCCATGCTCCCAAATGAACTCCCGGAAAATCCAATTGCTTCGGGAATGACAGTACTTCCCATCCAAGGCGCCGACGACTTATCGCTACCTTATGCCGACGATGGCGTGCACGCCGGATTTCCGGCGCCGGCTCAGTCCACGATGGAGACCGCCATCGACTTGAACAAAGATCTCATTGAACACCCGGAAAGCACTTTTTATGCCCGCGTCGAAGGAGACTCAATGATAGGTGCACACATCTTTGAAGGCGACATCTTGATCATCGACCGATCGCTCGCGCCTGCCAACGGCGACATCGCCCTCTGCATCGTAGACGGCGAATTTACCGTCAAATACCTCGAAATCAACAAAGATTTTGCCCTCCTTCGCCCCGCCAATCCCGACTATCCTGTGCTGCGTGTCGATCAAAACGATGGATTCTCAGTATGGGGTATCGTGACCTACGTGATTCATGCCGTCAAACCCACCCGACGCCGATTCTAATCCCCGTTTACGAATGATAGGAGTCGTAGACTGTAATAATTTCTTCGTTTCATGCGAGCGTGTCTTCGCTCCCAAACTCATCGGACGACCCACGGTCGTCCTTTCCGGCAACGACGGTTGCGTAATAGCCCGTTCCAACGAGGCCAAAGCTATGGGCATAGCCATGGGGATTCCGTTTTTCAAGGTAAAGGGCTTGGTTGAAAGCGGCCAATTGAACGCCCTATCGAGCAACTATGCCCTCTATGGCGACATGTCCCGCCGCGTGATGTCGGTTATTCGCCGCCACGTTCCGCAAATGGAACAATACAGCATCGACGAGTGCTTCATCGTTCTCCCCGAATCGGAAGACGATGCCGCCTTCGGCCGCCACCTCTCGCAAATTGTAGAGCGTTGGACAGGCATCCCGGTCAGCATCGGCGTCGCCCCCACCAAGACTTTGGCCAAGCTCGCGAGCCGTTTTGCCAAAAAGCACAAAGGCTATCGAGGCTGCTGCCTCATCGACACGCCGGAAAAGCGGCGGCGCGCGATGGAACTGACCGATCTGCGCGACGTGTGGGGAATTGGACGTAAAAGCGTGGCGAAACTCGAACAAATGGGGCTCCACACCGCATGGCAATTCGCCAGCTCGAGTCGCCAACAAGTCAAACAGCTCATGGGAGTGAGCGGGGAAGAAACTTGGCGTGAACTCAACGGCGAATCTGTGCTTCAATTTGCCGTCCCCACGCCGCGCAAATCCATACAGTCTACGCGCTCTTTCAGCCACCCCATTTGCACGGCTCGCGAACTTCACACGGCCTTGGCCAACTTCTGCGCGCAAGTGGCCGAAAAGTTGCGCAAAGAACGTTCGTCGGCACGCATCATAGGCATTTTCTTGTCCACCGATCGCTTCAATCCCAACACCCCTTTCATACAGCGCACCGCCGTTCACTCGTTCGATGTCGCAACGGCCGATCCGCGCGAGTTCTCTGCTGCAACACGCCGCCTGCTCTCCACAATTTACACCGACGGCCTCCCCGCCAAACGAGCCGGCGTATGGGTCGACGGCATCGAACATGCCGCCGTACAGCGCGGGCTGTTTGACAACGTCGACCGAGACCGACAGCAGCGCCTCCTCCAAGCCATGGACTCCGTCACCCACAAAATGGGGAGAGACTCCCTGCGCTTGGCTTCACAAGAAAATATGGAAAACTTCGTTTCCAGCAAATTACGATCGCCCAGCTATAGTACAAAACTAAGTGATATACTTCGAGTGAAGTAGCGTTGGGGCTGCTTTCGGCCGTGCAACAACTACATTCTTCCCTTTTCTGCCCAACTCCCGAGAGGCAAGCGCCGGACTTACGCTTTGCCTCACAAAAACATCCCTACTTTTTCAGAAAACTCCTCTTGTTTCGCAAAAAAGTCGCCAGCTATTTTCAAAAAACAGAGGTAAATAATGCGCACACTGCGTTTTTCTCGTTTTACGCACGGGAAATTCGTTCAGTATGTCGCCTAAATCCACTATATTTGCAAACTAATCAGTGTGCCGCAGGCGCACCATTTCATCATAGATTCCATAAATTATGCACAAGAAGTTTTTCCTCCTCTCTGCTTTGCTGCTTACCGCGGCTGTAGGTTGCAAGAACAAAACCAATAGTCCCGAAGCCCAAGCTGCAAGCGGCGAGCCTACCGAACAAAACGCAGCAACGGCTGCCGGAGAAAGCAAGTCGCAGGCCGTCGTTCGCCAAGTCGATCCCAACCTCAGCGGCAACGATGCCTTGGAAGCCATCAAAAACAATTACAAGGGCAAAGTCACCTTCTTCGATTTTTGGGCCACATGGTGTCCTCCTTGCCGTGCGGCCATGCGCGAAGTGGATCAAATCAAACCCGAACTCCAACAGCAGGGAGCCGTCTTCGTCTACATCACGGGCGAAACCTCACCTGAAGCAGAGTGGAAGAACAGCTTGACCGAAATTGCCGGCGACCACTATCGACTCACCGACAAGCAGTGGAGCGAAATCAACAGCGCCCTGCACATGCCCGGCATTCCGGCCTACTTCCTCCTCGATCGCAAGGGCGAAATCGCCTTCTCCAATCTCACAGAAGGCGGTTATCCCGGCAATGAAGTTGTGAAAGAAGTGATCACCAAAGCGCTCAACAAGAAGTAAGCCGCATGTTGCTGATCAAAATGCTCCAAACTTTTGGAGAATATCTCATGCTCATGGGGCGCGTTTTCTCGCGCCCCGAGCGTTTTCGTATGTTTTGGAAGCGCTATGTGAAAGAGATGGCCGCCTTGGGCGTTGATTCGATCATTATCGTCCTGCTCATCTCTTTTTTCATTGGTGCCGTCATCTGCATCCAGATCAAACTCAACATCGAAAGCGCATGGATGCCCAAATGGGTGAGCGGTTATGTCACGCGCGAGATCATGCTGCTGGAATTTTCGTCCTCCATCATGTGTTTGATCTTGGCCGGCAAGGTGGGATCCAACATCGCCTCTGAAATCGGCACCATGCGCGTCACACAGCAAATCGATGCGCTCGAAATCATGGGCGTGAATTCGGCTTCGTACGTGATTTTGCCCAAAATCGTCGGCATGCTCACGATGATTCCCCTGCTCGTCATTTTTTCAACCACCAGTGGTATTGTCGGCGCTTACGCCACGGCCTACATCGGCCACATCATTACGCCGGCTCACCTCACAGAAGGCATACAGTATGACTTCAATCAGTGGTATTTCTGGATGGGCGTCATCAAGAGCTTCTTCTTTGCGTTCATCATTGCCACGGTTTCGGCTTTTTACGGCTACCGCGTCGAGGGCGGTTCGGTCGAGGTGGGCAAAGCTTCCACCGATGCCGTCGTTAGTTCTTCTATGCTCGTTCTCTTTTCCGACCTCTTTCTCACACAGCTGCTCTCATGATTCAACTCGTAGACCTTTGCAAATCATTCGAAGACAAAGAGGTGCTCAAACACATCGACTCCACGTTCGAATCCGGCAAGACCAATCTCATCATCGGCCAATCCGGATCTGGGAAAACGGTGTTGATGAAATGCATCGTGGGGCTCTTCACGCCTTCTTCGGGGCAGATCCTGTATGATGGCCGCAATTTCGTGAACATGAAGAAGCGCGAACGGGTTATGCTCCGCCGCGAAATGGGAATGGTTTTCCAATACTCGGCACTCTTCGACAGTCTCACCGTGGAAGAGAATGTGATGTTTCCGCTCGACATGTTTTCAGACGAAAGCTACAAGGAACGCCGGCGTCGCGCCCGCTACTGCCTCGACCGCGTGAACCTTTCCGATGCCGGCAACAAGTATCCCGGTGAAATATCGGGGGGCATGCAAAAGCGTGTGGCCATTGCCCGCGCAATAGCCCTGAAGCCCAAATACTTATTCTGCGATGAGCCCAACTCCGGGCTTGATCCCAAGACTTCGCTGGTGATCGACGAACTCATTCACTCCATCACTCACGAATACGGCACGACCACGATCATCAACACCCACGACATGAACTCCGTGATGGGCATTGGCGAGCACATTCTCTATATCTATGAAGGCCGCCGCGAGTGGGAAGGTACAAAAGAGGAGGTGATGAATGCCGACAATGAGCGGCTCAACAGCTTTATCTTCGCTTCGGATCTCTTTCGCCAGATTAAAGACAATCAACCCTCGGGCACAAAATAACGTCGCGTTCAGTTTTCCAACTCATTACTTCCCGATATGCTCACCACCGTCGCAGCTTGGCTCATCGAAAAGGCTTTCTACTCCGCGCCTCTCGCGGTGTTACCTTTGTTGAATGTGAATGCACGCATGGATCTCGTGGATCTATACCGCGAACAGCAACCGGCTGTGGTGGAAAATGCAATGGGAGGCCAAAGCAGACTGCAAGAAATCAGCGACAAAGCACTCGTTTTGCAGCTTACCGAGGTGTCTCGTGTCAAGATACAGCTTCTTCCGGATAGTTCCATCGAAGTGCGCCACACTTTCATGGCGCCCGACACAGTCACTTCCACAAGTCTCTATGATAAACACTGGAAACTGCTCTGCAAAGATCGGCGATGAGTAGTTGCCGCGCGCTTTCCAAAGCGCATTCACGATGATAAGAAAGACCAAAACTCCGTTCTTTTCCCTGTCATTCGCCTGTTGTCATTGACTCCAAGCAATTGTGCACAGAAAAGAACGGAGTTTTGGTCTGTCTGTTGGTAATCCTATTGATGTTTGCGCAGGTTCAATGCCGCTTCACGTAGCGGATGCCTTGATACAAGTGGCGCAGCATCGGAAAAAAGTGACAAAGTCGCCGGCGAGCCGAATTGAATGCAAATGCAAAGCATCGCAACCAAGCTGAACTGCCATATTGATAATAGCACAAGGCGCCTTTTGAACGCTGCACCCCGGCATCGACGTAAATCATGGAGCGTTTGAGCATCGTGCTGGTCTCGACGATCCGTTCGGGGAAGTATTTGATTTTCAAACCGGCTCTTAGTGCGTCAATCAACCAAATTTCTTCTTCACCACAGGTCAAAAATTTCGTTCCGAGCCCAAATCTTTCGTCAAACAGCAGACGATTTTGTACCTTTGTACGGCGAAAAACCATCTCGATCGTAGAAACATCATAATCGGTGGGAACTTCCGTAAACTGACGCGCCGCTTCAGGATATTGCTTCAACAATTTTCCCGTATAAGTGCTGGCTCTGAAAAACGCAACGTCCAAGTCCGGATCTTCAGAAAAGATCTTTTTGATGATGGCCGGCGCTTCGTCACTCAAACGCGAATCGTCATCGGCAAAAACAACAAGGTCTGCTTTGGCCAATTCCAGTGCGTGATTCCGATTGTTGGACAGTCCCTGTCCTTTGTAAACACTAAGCACCACATCCTTCCGCTGTTTCAACGCTTCGGGCACCAGTTCTAAATAGCGCTCGTCCGTGTATTGATAAGAAACCACATAGCGCACGCCGTCCTGCTGTGGACGCAACAGATCGTCGATGCGAACAATGCCTTTGTTGAGCGAACAAATTAATATGTCTAATGTCATAGTTCAAAGTTGATTGAGAGTTTGGACTACAAGTTCTGCTTCTTTCTCTTCCATGACGGGACTGATTGGCAAACTCAACTCCTCGGCTGCCCACGCCTCCGCCTGTTGGAAATGTAAGTTGGGCGCAATTTGTCTCGAGAAGCACTGTTGCCGATGAATCGGCACGGGGTAATGAATCAAAGTCTCGATTCCCGAATGAAATAATTGGGCTTGGAGTTCATCTCGTTGAGAAGTTCTCAACGGAAAGATATGAAAAACATGATCTTCACCGATTTGTTCGGAGTCGGAGTAGGGGAGTGTGAAGCGATCTTTGCGAAGATTTTTCGTATAGTAACGAGCTATCGATCTACGGCGCGCATTATCTTCATCAAGCAAGGACAATTTTCGCAATAAAAAAGCGGCTTGTAACTCATCTAATCGGCTGTTCATTCCCAACCACTCGTGCTTATACTTTTCAGGAGCCCCATAGTTGCCCAAACAGCGTATTCTTTCTGCCAATTCGAGGTGACTCGTGGTGACCGCCCCGCCATCTCCAAGTGCCCCGAGGTTTTTTCCGGGATAAAAACTAAAAGCTGCAGCATCTCCCCACGCACCTGCTTTTCGGTCATCGCGCCATGCACCATGCGCCTGCGCGGCATCTTCCAAGATGAACAAAGAATACTTTTTTGCAATGGCCATAATTTCATCCATTGCCGCAAGTTTTCCGTATAAATGCACAGGAAGAATAGCACGAGTGCGAGAATTGATTGCGCCTTCGACTGCTTTCGGAGAAATGAGCCCGTCTTCAAGCACATCGACGAGAACCGGTTGTAGACCGGCGCGCACCACAGCCTGAACAGTAGCGACGAAAGTATGTGCCGGTACGATCACCTCAGCCGATTCCGGCCAACGAGCAAGGTCTTTTTGGGCTAACAGTGTGAGAGTTAAGGCATCCAATCCGTTGGCCACTCCGACACAATGCTCAACACCGCAATACTTTGCAAAAGATTGTTCGAAGCGGACGGTAGCCTCCCCGCGCAAGTACCATCCACTCTCCAAGACTTTTGATAAATCCTCGTGGAAAGCATCGGAAAAACGCGCGTTGATTTTTCCCAAGTCCAAAAAAGACACTTGATCACTCATACAATATTCAGAATATATTCATCATAGTTTACGGTATATCCCCCGAAACCCTCTTTTTGTTCGATCAGTCCCTCATTGAGCACGCTCCCTTGAGATTCAGTTGAGATACCAAAATCAAAATACTCGGGATCGAACCCAAGAATGCCTCGCTTTTGAATATCTTCTAAGAGGGTAACCAAGAAAAAGTCCAACACCTTCATCGATCTGCCGCGAGCAGAAGCCGCAATATATTGCGCATGGACGACTCTCTCACTTAAAAAGAGTAGGGCCCCACACAACATTTCGCCTTCAGGCGACGCAACAGTCAATAAGCAAATGTTATCAGGAAAAGCAGCACTCAATTTCGCGATTTCTTCGTAACTATGCGTTGGTCTCACACCATGTCTTTGCAACAAAGTTGCTTCGACTATTGCCCAAAAGGCTTGGAGTGATCCACCGACGCGAAGTTCGTAGCCCAACTTCCGCAATTTATTTCGATTGTTTCGGCGTGAAGACGAAAACTGCAGAGGTTTTCGCAGATTTACAGCTGTCGATGCAGCACGCGATGACAATTTTGCGCCTAAACGGAAGAACCAATACAGCTCCTCCTCAGCGGGATGCCTATGATAGATGTGCGGGATCGGTCGAATCCATAACTTATTGATCGAGACCTCTGCATAATAAGCCATTACCGCAGACAGCATCATACCAACTTCGGCAGTATGGCCATGCTTGCCCAGCAGTAGTCCGCCATAGGTCAAACCTCCATGGCTCCTCACTTCGTGTTCCACTTCGTGAAGGCTTGCCGGAAATAAAGCCCTCAGCGTATTTTTTTCGTCGAAGAGCAATAAAGAGGCATCAACGAAACGATGGCGATGATAGTCCATGAACGCCCGATGAAACAAAAAAGTGGCATTGCGAGATGTATGCACAAACTCATCCCACGTCTCACAGAATGATTCATTGTACGGACGAACGAAAATACGCATCAGACTTTATGTTTAGTAATATCCAATTCTTTGAGAAAATCTTCCCAGCAGCTAAGGTAACCTTCTAAAGCATAGGGCTCCGAAGCGAAGCAAAGTCCCACAAAGTCTGCTGAGAAGTCATATAGGCGACACCAAACCATTTGAGGTATCACAACCCCACAGTTTGATTGCGACAATTCAACGGTAGTTTCTCGTGTTCCGTCAGAAAGATCAATTTTCACCGTTCCCGAAAGTGCATAAAGCACTTCGGCGCATGTACGGTGCGCATGTCCTCCGCGCTCAGCCGCTGTCGGTACGCGCGTAATCCAAAAAACTCTCTTGGGTTCAAAAGGAAGACTCCGACTTTCAGCCACAACAAGCTCACCTCGCTCGTCTGCATAAGTGGGAAGTTCCACAAATACAACTCCTTGCGGCAAAAGATCAGCTTGTTTTACTACATGATTGGGCATATTCTAATTATAGGGGAGGAAGGAAATTTGCAACTCAATTAATCATAATACCTATTCTTGGTGTTTTGATCGTTTCTTGGAAACTATCCTCAGAAAGGTGTTAAATGAGAAATTACAAGGCCGAAATATGACGGGCAAAGACGAGGAACAAGCAGAAAAAACAGGGAACTTTTTGAAGAAACTCGGGAACTTTCTTGCAAAACAAGGGGACTTTTTCAAAAGACCCCTATGCTTCTTGCCCAAATCGAAGTGCGCGTTTGTGCATCCTCTATGATTTGAGGATGCACAAGCTCACTGCTTAGTCTTCCACATCAAAGGTTCGCTCGATGGTCACACGGTATCTCAAAGCAGAACCTTCATATTTTGCAGATCCACGATTACCTGAGAAATTATCAGTGAATGTCTGTCCTTTACCTACACCTGCCACTTCATACGAGGCTACCAACACAACATTGTAGCGTCCTGATTGGCTAAAAGTTATCGTATCTGTAGGTGATGGTGTGCGTTCATTATAAATGGCAGACTTCAGATAGCGTTGTTTTGCTTCGCCTGGGCCGGTCACTGTCCATTTATATTTCACTTCATAAAGATGTTTTCCCACTTCATTTTGATGCGCTTCGATCACAACGGCTTTCCCCACTTTCGCATTGGCTCCTACCGATGATTTCAAGGCCAACGGCTCAAATTTTGGGAACTCTGCGGTGTATTTTTTCGCATCATCTACGCAAGCAGCAAGCGCCGGCAAGAGTAGAAACAGGAGTGTTTTCGGTTTCATACTAATCATAATGTTCTTGTCGTAGAATAATTCATTTGATTCACAGCTTGCTCAAAGCTTCATATAGCTGCTGTGTGGGCAACCCCACCACGTTTGAATAAGATCCATTAATCGATTCGACAGCCACCAGCCCTATCCATTCTTGAATGCCATAGGCTCCGGCTTTGTCAAAGGGAAGAAAACGACCAATGTAGTAGTCGATCATCTCGTCGGTGAGCGGCGCGAACTTGACGATCGTGGTCACGGCCTGACTGATGTGGCATTCCGTGGTGTTCAAGGTGAAAGCGGTGGTGACACTGTGCTCCCTACCGGAAATGATGCGCAACATTTCGCGCGCCTCTTCCTCATTCTTGGGTTTTCCCAAGACGCCTTCGGGCGTAGAAACAATAGTGTCAGCAGTAATAATCAAGCGATTGTCACGAAGATGCTCTTTATAGGCTGCCGCTTTCCGCTCAGCAACAAAGAGAGCCACATCTTCGCCTTTTAGATCAGCAGGATAACTCTCATCGATCCCGAAAATCACGAAAGGTGAAAAGGTGATACCCAAATTGGACAGCAACTCACGCCGACGCGGGGAATTGCTTGCAAGAATGATTTCGTATTTCTCTAAGTTGTCCAGCATGTTCGTTTTATATCAATTAATGATTTACCACCCAAAAGCCTCAGCATTGTGCATCCATAAGTGTTGCGCGCGCAATACTTGCTCGACCACGTCTCGCACACAGCCTGCCCCACCCTTTTCGTGGGACACATAGCGAGAGATTTCGCGAATTTCCGGTACAGCATCTGCCGGACAACACGGGCATCCACAGTCTTTCATGACTTCGTAGTCGGGAATGTCATCGCCCATGTAGAGGACTTCTTCGGGCTTCAACTCGTTGGCGATCAGGTAATCACGATATACGTCTATTTTGACGGAGACGCCCATGAATATATCGGTAATTCCTAATCCCATATAGCGCTCTTTGATTGTTTCGTTGCGTCCTCCGGTGATGATGGCCAACTTGAGATCCGTTTTCGCCGCATGTTGCAAGGCGTAACCATCCTTCGTATTGGCCGTGCGGACGGGTTGGCCTCCCATCAGCAGGACATTGCTATCACTCAGCACGCCATCGACATCGAAAATCAGCGCGCGTATCTTAGTCAGATCGTAGTTTATCATTGGTGGAATTGACGATATATGCTATCGCTTAGGATTTTATAAAGCTCTTGCCACATCGGTTGTCCGTCAAGTTGCCGTAAATGTGCTTCGATCACGCGACGATCACCGCGTCTTGCGGGGCCCGTTTGTGCTTCATGCGGACTGAGAGCTGAAACTTTGCGAGCAGTTTCGGTAATCAGTGGCAACAACCAACGAGGGGAGAGGCGTTGGGTTTCCAACTGGGAAGAAGCCACTTCATAAAGGTGGTTTACGAAGTTACATGCAAAGACAGCGGCAAGATGCAGCGTGCGTCTCCGTTCAGAGTCCAAAACGTTCACTTCACGGCTTACACTTTTCGCCAACTCAAGCAAGGTTTGCGTCACTTCTTCATCATTCCCCTCCACAAAACATGGAATTTCGGAGAAATCAAGGGGACGACCGGCGGAAAATGTTTGCAAGGGATACAAGACGCCGATGCATTCCGACATCCGACCTATGCTGTCCATCGCAACACTACCGGAAGTATGCACTACTATGGCTCGTTTGTTGGGCGGCATCCATGTTTGCCACAAATTAGGCAAGGCATCGTCTGCAATGGCGAGTATATAAATTTCTGCCACGGGCAACTGCTTCGGATCGTCCACAGCCATAGTGGATTCCCCAAGTTGTTTGGCGAGCTCTTGCGCACGTTCCATGCGGCGGGAGGATACTCCCAAAATGCGATGCCCAGCCTTTTGCAAACTCTTCGCAAGATGCGATGCTAAATTGCCGGAACCGACAAAAGCGATGTCATACGAATGCGCCATAAAACGATAGTTGATGTAGCAAATATAACACTTTCGGGGATAAAATCAAAGCGTGCAGTACCAAAAAGGCACTGCACGCTTTGAGATAACGGGTGGTTTCTTTTTTATCCGTAGATAATTTGGCCATTTTCGTCCTCGAACTCTTTCGTGTCCTTGGCATACTGATTCATGGCGCGCATGCTCATACCCATACTGGAGAAGCCTCCATCGTGATAAAGGTTCTGCATAGTCACTTTGCGGGTGAAGTCAGAGAACATCATGACGGTGTAGTCTGCACATTCTTCGGCCGATGCGTTGCCGAGCGGCGACATCTTGTCGGCGAAGTCCATGAGGTGATCCATGCCCTTGACTCCATTACCGGCAGTTGTGGGTGTGGGGCTTTGGGAAATCGTATTGATGCGCACGTGCTTCTCGCGACCGTAGATATAACCGAAGCTACGGGCAATGCTTTCGAGCAGGCTCTTGGCATCTGCCATGTCGTTGTAGCCGAAGAAAGTGCGCTGTGCAGCAACGTAGCTGAGGGCAACTACTGAAGCATACTCGTTCAGGGCGTCTTGTTTCTTAGCGACTTGCAACATCTTGTGGAAAGAGATGGCTGAGATGTCGAAAGTCTTGGCAAGATAGTTATAATCCAGATCATCGTAGGTGCGTTGCTTACGCACGTTGAGGCTCATACCGATAGAATGGAGTACGAAGTCGATTTTTCCGCCCAAGAGACGCTGACTTTCGGCGAAAACCTTTTCGAGATCCTCAACGCTGGTGGCGTCGGCCGCGATGACAGGGGCATTGAGCTGCTTAGAAAGCGCATCGAGTTCGCCCATACGAAGTGCTACCGGCGTATTGGAAAGGGTGATTGTCGCCCCTTCTTCCACGGCTTTTACTGCAACTTTCCACGCGATGGAATGTTCATTGAGTGCGCCGAAGATAATTCCGCGCTTGCCTTTCAGAAGATTGTGAGTCATGAGTGCTATTTTGTGGGAATAGATTATTCTTATGGTTTTTAGTTGCGCAAAGATAGTGTAAATGTGCAATGACAGCAATAAAACAAGGAAGCTAAACGGGAAAGCCGCGCAATACTACACCTAATTGACACTTACACATTACAGAAATAAAGGTTTTTATTTTTCCATCCCCCTACTCTATGCATTGGGCACACAATAAATTGGCGGCTTGGAGCAGGGAAACAAGTGGTGTCATGCGTGCTGCATCATAAAATGCACGCCGGCCGGCCGATCCGTATTCACCTACGTCGAACATCCCTTTGTTCCATCGAATGGCCAGCATTTCATCGCGGGTCAAATGCAAGAGGTGACTGACAATGATACACGACTTTTCGCCTTGCCCGAAGGGAAAACGATCGACCAACTCATAGCCCTGATAACTTTCCCACTGGCCTTGCTCGTTTTTTCTGCGCTTTTCGGTTTGTCGGAAGGTGTTGCACTTACAAACATCGTGAAATAAGGCCACGACCGCAATGCTTTCTTCGGTCAGTCCTTCGTTTTCGGGATTAGTCCCTAAACAAGCATACGGCTGCAACACCGATTTGTAAATGCGCAAGGAGGTTTCTAAAACATTGATGGAATGTTGGCACAAACCACCGGGCTCGCTGAGATGTGCGTTGAGCGAAGCCGGGGCCCAAAAGAAATCCGTTTTCTGGTTGAGATAGGCCAACAGCTCTGAAACGCCCGGCCGTTTGATATACTCGTGGGCTACTGAGATGAAAAACTCTCTGTTCTTATGCTGTTCGACGTCGGTCATGGTAAGAATGGTTAGATATAGGTGTCCAAAAACTGCGTATGTCGCCCTTTACCTGTGCCACACGGGCGAACTTTGATGTTTCTTTCCGGACAAACATGGTAGCAGGCCAAACAAAAGGTGCAGCGTGCTCCCCATTGGGGACCTTTTTGGGCATGTTCGACCCTGATATTGTGCATCGGACAAGCCTTTTCACAGCGTTTGCAGGCCGTACAATTCGCGTTCGTGTCGAACAAATGCGATCCGACCCAAAAACGATAGAAGAACCAACGGAGAAAACCGCTCTTCAAGCGCGCAAAAACTCCGGGCACCACCTCAACCACCCCACTCGCTTGTGATTGTACCGCCTCCGCGACTTGTATCAACTTTTGGCGCGTGGCTTCTACTTTCTGCAGAGCCAGTTCCTTCGAATCCACATCGAAGAATGGTAAGGCAATATAAGTATTCGGCATCGAAAACGACCAAACGGCATCGAGACGATAACCCTTTTCAGCCAATAATTTGGCCAAATACAAGTGAGTACGGCCTACGTCATCGCCACATGACAAGAGAGCGAAAACATAATAGGAACTTCCGGTTTCGGCTTGGGGTAAATTGCGGAGAAACTCCACAGCCACTGTGGGAATTGTCCAGCCGTAAATAGGAAAAGCCAAGCCCAAGATCCGCTTACCGCCCAGTTCTGTTGCCAACACCTCCGATTTATCTATGCTATCAGTGATGCGCCGCACCGGGAGATTGCAGCGTTTTCCCATTTGCTCTGCAATCCACCGCGTATTGCCGGTGCCGGAGAAATAAAAAATCATGACTGAGGCAATCGCAGGCGCATTTCTGCCACGAAACAGTCGTGGAAGATTTCTCCCGCTTCGGGCTGGTGGTTGCGAAATAGGCCAAAAACACACGATCCGCTCCCGGACATCGCTGCATAAGTGGCTCCCATGTCATAAAGTGTGCGCTTAATCGCTGCAATCTCGGGATAACGATGGAAAACACTGGGTTCAAAGTCATTCTTCACCGTGTCTTTCCACGTTTCGGGATCGCGCGACAACGAGAGCAAGAGACTTTCTTCCGAAGGTTTGGGCTTCACCATGGCATAGGCGTCGCGAGTGGACACTGTGATCTTGGGTTTTACCAATACCAAGTTCCATCCGGCCAAATCGAAGTCCAAAGTCATCAGTTGGTCGCCAATACCGGTGGCATAAGCTGGCTGCGCTTTGTAGAAGAATGCACAATCAGCGCCTAACTGCGAGAGGCGATATTCAATGTCCTCATCGTCCATGTGTAAATCATACTGCTCATTGAGCAGACGCATCATAAAGGCTGCGTCACTGCTCCCACCTCCCAATCCGGCGCCGGAAGGAATGCGTTTGTGCAACCAGATTTCGAGCGGAGGTATCTGTTTATAATCTTCGCGAAGCTGGTTGAGCACGCGAATCACCAAATTGTTGTCGGGCGTTCCCTCCAGTTCAAAACCAGTTTGGTGGAACAAATAGGGCTGAGAGGCGTTCTTTGCTGAAAGTACCTCAAGATTGTCATGCAAAGGTATGGGATAGAACACCGTTTCGATGTTGTGATAACCGTCACTGCGGCGTTCTACTACATTCAATCCCAAGTTGATTTTGCAACAAGGAAATACTACCATAAGTCTGCGTATATTCTATGAAACAAAAGTTGCCGCTTAGGGGCAAAAAGAAAGGAGAACCGCGCTATTGGCCGGAACTTGCACCGAGGTTTCACCGTCGCGCGTTAAAACGATGTCCGTTTCGCATCCGCTCATCAAATCGCGTGCCGCGAAAGTGCCTTCTGATAAATGCAAATAGTCGAAGGCATGCGCCGGAATCTTGACCCCGACACAAATTTCTTGATCGGAGAAATTGGCTACGGCAAGAATCGCTTCGTCAGTGGTCTTGCGCAAAAACGCATAGTGGCGATTTGGATCAAAACCACTATTAGATTGATAATTGACATACATCACGTCAAAGAAAGCTCCCTCGCGCAGTGCCGGGGACGTCTCGCGCAGGCGCAAAACCGTGTGGTAGGTCTCGTACAAACGCTGCTCATTGGCATTCAGCAGTTGGGATTGCTTCACCTCCTCGACAGATTCAGGCAAAGCCGCCAACTTGCGCAGCGTTTCGGGACTCCAATAGTCGAAAATGGTCGTGCGGCCGTCTTTTCCGGAGAAACCTTCGGCATCCATGCCCCGCTCACCGAGTTCTTGTCCGGCATAAATCATCAACGGGTTGTTGCCCATGCAGCCGGCGACAACCAATCCCGGCAAAGCCTTGACAGCATCTCCGCAAAAGAAGTCGGAAGCGATGCGCTGCTCGTCATGATTCTCCAAGAAATAGAGCATGTGCTCGCGAATGTCGTCCGTTGCTTGCCAAGCTTGCGTAATCGCCGAAGCCGAAGCGTAACGACAGATCACACCGCGGAGCGTATCGTAAAGGCCGACCTTATCATAGAGGAAATCGAAACCACCATGCGCAATATAACTGCGGTATTCCTGCGGATTGTAGACCTCGGCGATGAATTGCACGCCGGGCGCTTGTCGCTTCACCTGCGCAATGGCATAGTGCCAGAACTCAACCGGCACCATCTCGGCCATGTCGCAACGAAAGGCGTCGACTCCTTTTCTCACCCAAAAGAGTAGAATGTCGGTCATCTTCTTCCACGTGTCGGGGATGGGGTCAAAATGGCGCGTACCGCCCCCCACGTAGTCAACACCGTAGTTGAGTTTCACGGTTTCGTACCAGTCGTTGCGCCCGGGCCACGCATTGAAAAGATCATTGCCCGTAGCCTTCGCAGGCATTTCGAGGTAGGGATAGCCCGTGGCCGTGGGCCCCACAAAGTTGTCCGTATGCAGCGGCTCGCCCCAACAATAATAGAAATTGTTGCGGACTGAAAACGCCATTTCGCTATCGTCCTCTGCACCCAAATCGGGCTGTCCTTGCGGCGCTGCGTCAGAGGCATACTGACGAGCCACATGATTCGGCACGAAGTCGAGCACAAGTTTCAATCCAGCCGCGTGAACACGCTGCAATAAAGCCTCAAATTCGGCCATACGATCGGGCACGGATTCTGCCAAATCGGGATCGACGTCGAAATAGTCTTTGATCGCGTAAGGCGAACCGGCTTTTCCTTTGACCACCCAAGGATGATCCACGGCAATGCCTTGTGCGGAATAGTCGGTTTGTGTGGCATGCTCTATCACTCCGGTGAACCAAACGTGGGAAAAACCGTACTTTCGGATGCGATTCAAACGTTCGGCCGTGAAATGATTGAATTTTGCACAACCATTTTCTGCATACGTGCCACCGGGCACATTGATGTGCTTAGGGTTGCCATAGAGGCGGGTAAAAATCTGATAGATGTTCATGGTACTCAAACCGACGAAGAGATAAGACAAAAGGTAGGTAGCTCGCTTTTCGACACAGCGAGACACCTACCTTTGTGTTGTTTTGAGAATTACATATTGGTGCCGCTCACGGCTACCTCAGCATTGCCTTTGCAGATCTTGGAAATCATGCCTTGGAGCGCTTTGCCCGGGCCACATTCCACAAAGCAATTGGCGCCGGCATCGACCATGCTGTTCACTTCCTTCGTCCAGCGCACCGGCGAAGTGAGCTGCGCGATCAAATTGGCTTTGATTTCTTCGGGCTCGGTGTGCGCTTGGCCGTCAACATTCTGATAGACGGGGCAATTCGGGCGCGAAAACTCAGTAGCCGCAATCGCCGCTTCGAGTTCTTCCTTGGCCGCCTGCATCACAGGGGAGTGGAAAGCACCGCCCACGGGGAGAACAAGGGCACGCTTCGCACCGGCTTCTTTAAGGCGCGTGCAAGCTTCTTCCACCGCTTCGCGCTCGCCGGAAATCACCAATTGGCCGGGGCAATTGTAGTTGGCTGCCACCACAACCTTGCCGGTGGCTTCGCTCGTTTCAGCACAAACTCTTTCGATCACCTCGTCTTCGAGACCGATAATGGCCGCCATCGTACCGGGGCGGGCTTCGCAGGCGGCTTGCATGGCCATCGCACGCTTCGCCACGAGACGCAACCCGTCTTCGAAGCGAAGACTGCCGGCCGCGGTGAGCGCCGACAATTCGCCGAGCGAGTGTCCGCCGACCATATCGGGTTGGAAGTCTGCGCCGAGGCAACGTGCACTGATCACACTGTGCAGAAATACTGCGGGCTGCGTCACTTTCGTCTGCTTGAGTTCCTCGTCCGTACCGGAGAACATAATATCCGTGATGCGGAAACCTAAGATTTCATTGGCTTGCTCGAAGAGTTCCTTGGCCACGGGATGATTTTCATAGAGATCTTTGCCCATTCCTACGAACTGAGCACCCTGACCGGGAAAAACGTATGCTTTCATTGAATACTGAATGATTGATTACCTTTATAAAAAGAAGCACGGTCTCTTCACTCGGCCTTGCGGTGAAAGAAAGTCTCGCACTTTATACCGCAAATATAGTAATAATTCTGTTGAAACGAATCTCCGCTTCACAAAAAAGCAACCTATGCTGTGGTTTTCAGTAGACAAACGATTGTTTTCGCCCAATCGAATGAAACACTCTAACGAGCGAAGCGACGTTCACACACGCCTGCGACAAGCAGAACGTCTAAGAAACAAAAGAATCCTCTCTGCAAAAATCCACTACGCGTAAGAACAAAAAAAGAAGACATCTCGATCGAGATGTCTTCTTTGTCTTTTGAGAGCCTCTTGTCGGATTCGAACCAACGACCCCGAGATTACAAATCACGTGCTCTGGCCAGCTGAGCTAAAGAGGCAGGTGGGAAAGCTCTCCACATCGCGCCGCTACAACTAACTACCTTTGCTGCGATCAAGCCCTGGAGGATTCGAAAGGAGCTAGCCGTGTGGCACTTTCCCATGTGGTGGGATGCATTCCTATTGGTTTGCACTGCAAAGGAAGGACTTTATTTTGATTCCGCCAAATTTCGGCGCATTTTTCTCTCCATTTTTCACGAAAAAAACAGCATACCCCCTTTTTCACGGCCATTCTTCGCACTTCACTGCGCTCAACTTCGCTTTATTTTTCACGCACCCCGCCTTTTGCATCCCCAACCGTCAACTGATCAATTCCCTTCCTCTCTTCGAGCTGTCACGACTCCTCAACCGCTCCCTTTCGTCTTTCCGGATGCCGGTCTCACTCCATCCGCCTCGAAGCAAAAAGAAGGAAACAAAAACAGAGACATAAAAAAAGATCTCGCAATTGTTTTGCGAGATCCTTCGTGACTCCGACAGGATTCAAACCTGTAACCTTCTGATCCGTAGTCAGATGCTCTA
>CAUQEF010000012.1:0-83675 GCA_963517315.1 uncultured Prevotellaceae bacterium | reverse complement strand
GAAGAAGCCCTCTTGAACGAAAGCGCCACGCTACCAATTTGTAGCGTGGCGCTCTTTGTTGAGACAAGAGGACGAAGGAAAGGAATCGAAAGGCGCAATAAGCGAGAAGAAGAGGGCACACGGCGGACGATGGAGGCAGTCGTAGAACTACAAAACGACACGTTTTATCGGAAGTGTCCAGAAAATAGGGCAGCCGCACAGGGGAGTAACTTCTGTTGTTGCACTGCGCATGAAAAAGACTTCGCCTTTGTGGCGAGATACAAAAATACCGCGCCCGAACGATTGCCAAAAGTGGAAAAGGTTCGGGCGCGGTGTGTAGTGTTACCGGCTTAGCGTGTGCCGTGGGGCGGGACTCAAGCGCGGAGATGGGCGAGAAGTTGCTCGGGAGTGAGTTGCGACTGCTCGCCGGTGGCCATATTCTTGAGCGTGACGAGGCCTTGCTGCAACTCGTTCTCGCCGATGAGGGCGACGAAGGGGATGTGGCGCGCGTTGGCGTAGGCCATTTGCTTCTTCATCTTGGCGGCATCGGGATAGACCTCGGTGGAAATGCCGACGCCACGGGCGCTGCGCGCCAATTCGAGGCAGCGAGCGGCTTCGGAGGCGCCGAAGTTGATGAAGAGCAGTTCGACGCCCGTATCGGTATCGGCAGGATAGAGCTCAAGTTGGTTGAGTACATCGTAGATGCGGTCGGCACCGAAGGAGATGCCCACACCGGAAAGACCGGGAAGACCGAAGATGCCGGTGAGATTGTCGTAACGACCGCCGCCGGTGATGCTGCCGATCTCGACATCGAGGGCTTTGACTTCGAAGATGCAGCCGGTGTAGTAGTTGAGGCCGCGGGCGAGGGTGAGATCGAGGTCGATGGCGTTGTTGAGGCCGTCGCCGAGGGCTTCGAGCACGAAGGCCACTTCGTCGCAACCGCGCAAACCGACTTCGCTTTCGGCCAATACGCGGCGCATGGTGTCGAGTTGCTCGGCGTTGCTGCCGGAGAGGGAGATGATGGGTTGGAGTTTGGCGATTTGTTCGTCGGAAAGGCCGGCGTCGGCGAGTTCTTCGTTAACCTTGTCGAGACCGATTTTGTCGAGTTTGTCAATCGCCACGGTGATGTCGACGATCTTGTCGGCCGCGCCGATCACTTCGGCAATGCCGGTGAGGATTTTGCGGTTGTTGATCTTGATGGCGACACGAATGCCGAAGCGGGTGAAGACTTCATCGACAATCTGCATGAGTTCGACCTCATTGAGAAGCGAATCGGAACCGACAACGTCGGCATCGCACTGGTAGAACTCGCGATAGCGGCCTTTCTGCGGGCGATCGGCGCGCCAAACGGGTTGGATTTGGTAGCGTTTGAAGGGGAGGGTGAGCTCTTCGCGGTGCTGCACGACGAAACGTGCGAAGGGCACGGTGAGATCATAGCGAAGTCCCTTCTCGCAGAACTTGGAGGCGAGGGCGGGTGCCGAGGCGGCTTCGTAGTCGGCGGTGGAAACGGAGCGGGTGAAGTCGCCGCTGTTGAGAATTTTGAAGAGGAGTTTGTCACCTTCTTCACCATACTTGCCCATGAGGGTGGAGAGGTTCTCCATGGCGGGCGTTTCGATCTGGCTGAAGCCGTAAAGACGGTAGACGCTGCGGATGGTGTCGAAGATATAATTGCGGCGTGCCATTTCGACAAAGCCGAAATCGCGAGTGCCTTTGGGTATTGCGGGTTTCTGTGCCACGGGGTGGGAGATAATGTTTGGCGAATGGAAAGATTAGCGGGCGTCTTTGACGAGGAAAATTTGCGTGGGCAAGTGGTCGGAGTAGCCGTTGAGCCATGTTCCGCCGGCAGTGGTGCGTTTGGGCGCACCTTTGTACTTGCCTTCGGTTTGCAAGAGGTAATCTCTCGAGAAGACGGCGTTGGTAAGGAGGTGGAGGCGCGATTTGTCGGCCGTGTTGAGGAGATTGCCGGTGAAGATGATCTGATCGAAGAGATTCCACTTGCCTCGATAGTAGAGTGTGCCTACTCCTTTCTTATAGAGCATGTCGTACCAAGGATTGTAGAGATCGTGCGGAGCGCAGGCGTTCTTGTCGCTCTTGGCACCGAGGGCTTCGGGCGAAGTGACCGAAAGGTCGCCGGGATCGTCGTTGAGGTCGCCCATGATAACAATACGTGCTTCGGGGTCTTGCTTGAGGAGAGCTTCTTTCAATCGGCGCACTTGATAGCCGGCGCGCTCACGCACCGGGCTTTGCGCGCCGCGAGAAGGCCAGTGGTTGACGATGAAATAGAATTTTTCGTCACCCAAATAGCCTTCGACCGTAAGGAAGCCGCGCGTGATGTAGGTGGTGTCGCCACGCAGGAGACCATTTTGATAGGGATAGCCTTTGACGCGACCGTTCTCGTCGATGTAGAAACCGAGATCCACGTCGGGTTGGCTTTCGGTGGGGTAGATGTAGGGAATGAGTTGGGCTTCGACCAAGCGGAAGGCCTTGGGATTATAGAGCAATGCCACGTCCACACCACGGCGATCGGGGCCGTCGAAATGCACATAGCGATAACCGCGAGCGGCCAAGGCTGGTTCGCGGAGAAGGTCGTCGAGGGCGCGACCATTTTCGACCTCGCTGAGACCAATGACTGCGGCACCGGCGGGGTTTTTCTTGTTGCCGAACTCTGTACACAGTTCACTCAACACTTGAGCGATGTTGTGGAGCTTGGCGGTGTACTTCTGTTCTGTCCACTGATAAGAACCGGTGGGCAGAAACTCATAGTCGTTCTTGCCGGGATCGTGCTGCGTGTCGAAGAGGTTTTCGACATTGTAGAATCCCACACCGTAAAGCACTTTCTTTTGTGCCGAGGCGGGAAGAACTCCTATCGCGAGAAGGAGGAGTAGGGTGGAGAGTAGATTCTTCATATTGACAATGTGATTGGTATAGACAATTTGATTACGGAGCAAATTTAACAACAAAATCGCATTCTCTCCCTTTTACCACGGCTTTTTCGGCAGAAACGAGGCAAAATGCAAGAGAAAAACGCTGAGTTAACGAAAAAAAGTGGGTAAAAACGACATAGATAAGCTCTTTTTGCTATCTTCGCATTGAAAACACCCCTCAAATCCTTGTGATTTTAGCACAAGACACCTTATAAATATGGGGTAGACGAGCTTGGCTCGTCGACACACATAATAATATGACTTCTCAAATATGAAGAAAGGAACGTTCCTGTTGGCCGCACTTTGGTGCGTGGCCGGTGCTGCGGCACGGGCACAGCATCCTGTGGCCGATTCTGTCAGATTTCAAGATGATAATGCGGATTTCACCTTCTCCGATTCGCAACTCGACGAAGACGGTGACATCGCGCAAACGATTTCATCGGTCACGGCCAAAAGCGATCCGTTTCTCAACAACGTCGGTTTCCGCTTCAGCCCGATGCGCTTCCGCGTGCGCGCATACGATAATATGTATGCCAACACGTACATGAACGGACTTCGTCTCAATGATTTGGAATTGGGACGTTTCAACTATGCCTCCATCGGCGGTCTCAACGATGCCACACGCAACAAAGAAGGGGTGGACGCTTATGCGTATTCGACCTTCGGTTTGGCCGGCGTGGGCGGCGCGACGAGCTACAACACGCGCGCTTCGCAATTTGCTCAGGGCAAGAAGTTGAGTTTTTCAGCCACGAACCGCAACTATGTGGGACGTGCGCTCTTCACTTATGCCACGGGACTGATGCCGAACGGCTGGGCGCTCGCGGCTTCGGTGGGCTATCGCGGAGCAACGGAAGGTGTGATCGAAGGCACATTCTACAACTCTGCGGCGTATTTCCTCGCGGCGGAAAAACGAATCGGCACGAACCACTCCCTCTCTCTCGTGACCTACGGCGCACCGACCGAACGTGCGCAACAAGCGGCGTCGACAGAAGAGGCCTATTGGTTGGCCAACTCGCACTACTACAACCCGAACTGGGGTTACCAAAACGGCAAGAAGCGTAATGCGCGCGTGGTGAGAGCCTTTGCCCCCACGAGCATCCTGACTTGGGACTGGAAGACCGACAACAATGATACGCGCGTGACGACCGACTTGGAATATACTTATTCGTTCTACAGCGGCACTTCGCTCGGTTGGAACGGCAATGCTTACGATCCACGCCCGGACTACTATAAGAACTTCCCCTCGGCCGTGGGCAATGTGTGGGGCAGCAACGGAACGCGCGGCAGTGCCAACGAGCACAATGTGGCAGACGAGGATTTCTTGCTCAAACAGTGGGAAACGCTCCGTCAGCATTGGACAGCCAACAAGGCGAACCGACAAATTAATTGGGATCAACTCTACTTTGTCAATCGCCGCAACGAACAAGAGGGCGGAGAAGCGCTCTACTATCAGGAACGTCGCCACAACGATCAAAGCGTGTGGGCACTGAGTTCAACACTCAACCACACCTTCAACGTGCACCATCGCATCGCCCTCGGCGTACAGCTCAACCATACGCACGGCATGCACTACAAAACGATGGCGGACTTGCTCGGTGCCACGCGCTACACGGATCTCGACAAGTTTGCGGTGAACGACTACGGCATCGCCTCCGACGAAGCGCAAAATGATGTGCGTCACCCGAATCGCCAAATCGCGAAAGGCGACCGCTTCGGCTATGACTACAACATTGATGTGAACAAAGCAGAGGCATGGAGCAACTATAAATTCACGGCTCCCCACTGGACAGTGACGCTTGCAGGACGTGTCGAAGGCACGAGCATGGAGCGCAACGGCCTGATGGAAAACGGACGCTACAAAAACAACAGCTTCGGCAAGAGCGGCTTGGCTAAATTCCTCGGCGGTGGCGGAAAACTCGGCGTGGCCTACTCGCCCACCTTTAACCACACCTTTGCGCTCAATGCCGGTGCCGGCACACAAGCCCCGTTGGCGCGCAACGCCTTCGTGGCTGCCCGCACTCAAAACAACTTCGTGGACAACCTCACCAATGAGGATATTTATGATGCCGACCTCAGCTATACGTTCCGCATCGGCCCGGTGGTCGGTAAGGTCAGTGGCTACTATGCGCAGTTCGGTCGCCAAGTAGAGCAAAGCGCGTTCTACAATGACCAGCAGTCGACCTTCACTTACCTCACCATGACGGATGTGCGCAAGCAGCACTACGGAGTGGAAGCGGCTTTCGACGTGCAGGCCACGTCCAACCTCTCATTCCTTCTCTTGGCTTCGGTGGGCGATGCGAAATACATCAACAATCCCCTCGCACAAATCAGCTACGAGGGTATGAACGCCACCGAATTGGCACGCTTGAACAAGGTGGTCAATCCCGTGACGAAGGAAAATATGCCCTTGCGCGTCATCGCCGACGGTATGCGCGTGAGCAGCACGCCGCTCACTGCCGTATCTCTCGGAGCGAACTATAGCATCAAGGGCTGGTTCTTCGAGGCAACGGCCAACTATTATGATCGTGTTTACGTTGGTTTCTCACCCTATCGTCGACTCAACAGCACCTACAACGGCGACAGACACTTCTACCTCCCTTCGGGCACGGACTCCCAAGGACGTCCCTCTTACGAGATCTCCAAAAACGACGTGAAAGGTGAAGGTGGTGTGCTCTTCGACGCCAAGGGGAACGAAGTTGCATCCTACGCTGCCGAGCAAGAGAAGTTCAAAGGCGGACTGATGTTCGATTTCAGCATCGGACGCTATTTCCGCCTGCGCCATGGACGCAGTTTGAGTGTCAATCTCTCGTTGCAAAACATCACCAACAACACGAAGCTCCGCACCGGCGGTTACGAACAGAATCGATCGGACTACTATTATAAGGAGGATGGAGGTACTTACGCCAAGGGCGAAGGAAAAGCCTACAAGTTCTCGCGTAACTCGAAGTACTACTACGCCAATCCCTTCAACTTCTTCCTCAACATTGGATTCAAGTTCTAAAAAGCAGCTCACATGAATCACATACTCTCATTCGCACTTGCCGGTGCACTCTCACTCTCCCTCGCCTCGTGCATGGATCACAACGAGGTGCCCGACAACTCCCGTACGCTCATCACCGCGCAACAGCTCCCGGCCGCGAACACCACCCTGCTCAAGGTCAAAGAGAAGTACAGCACGCCGATTACCGGTAGCAACACTTTCGAGGAAGTCAAAGAAGACGTGATTTTCGAAGGCGTTGTCGTAGCCAACGACATCTCGGGCAACCTCTACCAGACGCTTGTTCTCCGCGACATCCACTCCACCCCGGGAGCAGAAGATGACCAGTGCATCACTGTCGGCGTGAAGACCTCAACCCTCTTCCCCCACTTTGCCCTCGGCCAGCGTGTGCGCATCAACCTCAACGGTTTGTATATCGGCAATTACAGCCGCACGCCGAAAATCGGCCGTCCCTACTACACCTCGGCAGGTAACCTCCGCCTCGGTCCGATGTTGCTCGAAGATGTGAGCACCCACATCGCCCTTGTCGGCACGCCCAATCCCAAAGCGCCCGAACTCACCCCGCGCGACCTCACCACCAACGAAGCGGCGGCGTGGCTCGAGAACAAAGCCAACCGCAATTACCTCAACAGTCCCCTCCTCGCCACAGTGCACGGCAAGATCAAAGAGGTACAAGGCGCTGAGGCCAACACACCCTCCAAGGGTGCACTCTCCGGCAAACTCGAACCGCTGCCGAAGATCTTTGCTCCCAAAGCTCTCTACGATGCCGGTTTCGGAGTGGATCGCACCTTGCTGCTCAACAACAGCTCCGCCGGATTCTCCATCCGCACCTCTGTGCGCAACAACATCTCCTTTACCCAAATTCCCGTAGACAGTCGCGCTTACACCGGTGTACTCTCCTACTACTCCGACTGGCAAATGCAACTGCGCAGTCTCGACGACATTCAATCCATCACCGCCTCAAAAAAATAAGATCACATGAATAAGTTCCTCACCCTCGCCGCTGTTTGCACGCTTGCCATCTGCAGCTTCACGGCCTGCGAAGACGTGCCCGCCCCCTACGGTGTGCCCTCCACCGAAAAGCCCTCGTCACCTTCAAAAGACATCTTGCTCGAGAAAACATTCAGTGCCTCACTCGATCCTTTCACCAACCACACCACTTCCGGAAAAGGCGCTTGGGTGATTGACCACAGCAATGCAAGAGCAACCGGTTACGACTATAAAACTAAGGTAACGACTGCCGGTACCTACTATCTCGTAAGTTCCGAAATTGACCTTACCGGCGTAGAAAACGCTTTTGTCGCACTTGAATACCTCCTTCGCTATAACAAAGGCGAAGAAAACCAGCAGCTCCTCATCACCGACGCCTTCAATGCCGACAAAGCCACAGAAGGATGGACGGTACTCAACCAAAAATGGACCGAATCTGCCGACTGGAAGACGTTCCACACAGATTCCATCGCCATTCCCGCATCGTGGATGGGCAAAAAGATTCGCGTTGCCTTCCGCTACAACTCAGACAACAAGAGCGGCTCTACGTGGCAAATCAAAAACGTGAAAGTACAGCGCGGAACATTGTCAAAAAATCCCTCCACACCCGAACCTCCCAAACCCAACGGCACGTTTATCGACGAAAGCTTCTCCGCCACACTCGGTTCTTTCACCAACCAAACCACCTCAGGAGCAGGCGCTTGGAAAATCGATTTCAAGTCAGCCAAAGCAGCCGGATACGATAACGCCACAAAGAAAACAGTCGCCGGCACTTACTATCTCGTAAGTCCCGAAGTGGATCTCACCTCTGCGAAGACCGAAGGTGCACACGTGGCTCTCGACTACATTCTGCGCTACAACAAAGCCGACGAGAACCAGCAGCTCCTCATCACCGATGCCTACAACGCCGACAAACCCGCTGAGGGATGGACGGTGCTCAACCAAAAATGGACGGAAGGCAAAGATTGGAAGACCTACACTTCGGCCAACTTCGACATTCCCGCCGCCTTCATCGGCAAAAAAGTGCGCATCGCCTTCCGCTATAACACAGAAGACAAGGGTGGTTCCACCTGGCAAGTCAAAAACGTGAAACTGGCGCTCGGTCATCTCGACAAACCCGTGCCGACGCCCGATCCTGCTCCAAAACCCACTCCCGATCCTGCACCTGCTCCCGCTCCTTCGGGAAACAACCTGTTGAGCAACGAAGGATTTGAAAATTGGGAAGGTGCAGCCCCCGCTGTTTGGAAATCAAGCATCGGCAATGCCGCTCTTTCGCAGAGCACCACCGCACACGGCGGCAAGTTTGCCGTGAAAGTCACCGGCGATGCCAAGGCCAACAAGCGCTTGTCCTACGCCGAACTCAGCCTCAAAGCCGGCACCTACACCTTCTCCTTCTACGTTAACGGCGCAGAAGACAACGCCCACCTCAAGACCGGCTACGCCATCATGACCGACCACAAAGTGGCCGACTACAAAACCGACTATCTCTACGGCAACGACACCGCTGTACCGCAAGGTACTTGGACGCTCGTCACCCACACGTTCAAACTTGTTCAGCCCAAAACCATCTGCTTGCTCATCATGAACAAAAAGGGCGGCGGTGCTTTCCTTGTCGATGACGCCACCCTCACCACCACAGACGGTGGAATGCAATAAGCGTCACCGATGACCCAACCTCAGTAGCGGCAAACACCGCGCCGAAAGTCATTTCTCGCTTCACACCGCTCGCGCATCCCGTGCGGGCGGTGTTTTCTTACAAGCCTCCACCCCATTTTCTCTTCATTCCAACACATGCACAGACTTCTGCTCGCCCTCCTTTGTCTCTCGCTCACCTTCGTTTCCTGCGACAAAGAAAATAACCCCGACATCAATTGGGGAGGCTCAAATGTCACACCACCCAAACCCTCGCCCACTCCCGATCCCTCCCCTTCTCCCACACCCGGAAAAATGAGCGAAGCCAATCGCCGTGCCGCCTTGCGCATTGAGATGCCGCAACTCACCGGCGACGCTGCCGAGCGCTTCCTCGTGCACCGCGTAGCCCCTTCCTCAAACAGCCGCGACTCCATCCTCAACTATGCCGTGGCCTATGATGCCACCCTCTTCCACTCCCGCTGGGTCGCCTTCCGTTTCGACACCGACACTCGCCCCAAAAAAGTGGCACGCAAATCCTATTCCGACAAACCTCAATATCCCGCCGATCCCTTGCTCGCGCGAGCTGAAGCCCTCCCCTCCGACATCTCCTTCAATGGCTACGATCACGGGCACCTCGTCGCCTCGGCCGATCGCCTCTTCTCACGCGAAGCCAACAACCAGACCTTCTACCTCTCCAACATGAGCCCGCAGCTCGCCCATTTCAACCAACGCTATTGGACGGCGCTCGAAAACTTGGTACAGGATCTCGGCCGTCGCAGCTCTTTCGCCGACACCCTCTATGTCGTGAAAGGCGGCGCCATCGATCGCAGCGCGGGCGGTCTCAGATACGTCGCCGGCGGTCGCGTACCCGTACCGGCGCACTACTTCATGGCCCTCCTCAAAGTCAAAAACGGCGTGTACAGCGGCATTGCCTTTTGGCTCGAAAACAAAAACTACGGCAAAACCGGCACCACCGCCGACATGCGCAAACACGCCCTCAGCATCGCCCAACTCGAACGCAACACCGGCATCAATTTCTTCCACAACCTCCCCGATCCCGTCGAACAACGCGTCGAAAAAGACTTCACCCTTTCCGCTTGGGGACTCTAAATCACCCCGTTTCAAGTCCGTGAAACGCAAAAAACAGCCCGATTATTTGGCAACCCTACGCTTTTTTGCTAACTTCGCAACACGAAAGCCTTGTCTTTCGCCGGACTTGTAGCTCAGTTGGTTAGAGCAACAGACTCATAATCTGGAGGTCCTTGGTTCAAGCCCAAGCTGGTCCACACGCTGTCTCGCCTTTCTTTTTTGGCCAATCGTCGACAGCCCCTCCTTATCACCGCAGAACGCCATGTTCTGCGGTTTTTTCATTTCTATTCGCCCCTCACCCGTTCCCACATTTGCGAAACACCGCCACCACCCTAAGCCTTCTCTCGCATTTCACCAATTGTTCCACGGGAAACACCCACGGCCGCCTCTTCTTTTCCGAGAAATAACAGACTTTTCTCGACGATATTTCCCTTCAAACTCACACAAAGCGCCACGCTACAACTCTGTAGCGTGGCGCTTTCATATAAATGGTGTTTCCACTTGCTGACTGTCTCCGCAAAGACCGACAGCGCAGAAGAGTTCATATCCCGATCATGGGAGGAATAACATGGTTTCATCGCCTTCTTTCCATTCACGATATACACTCCGGCCGGCAAATGTTTCTATGCTCCGCGCACGCGCTTGCTTGCAGCGTGTAGATGTGCTGCGCGCCGTCCGTTCCTTTTCACCGTAGTGGGTTTAGCGGTGAAATAGCCCGTTTCTGGATTAGCCATCTTTGCGTCGACCTTGTTCTTGTCATAGGCGACTGCGCCCTTCAACTTCGTGCAATCGTCAAACATATTTTCTGATTCCGGGCACTGCCAAGCCGTATTGCTGTTGATGGTCGTCAGCGCCGCGCAACCGGAGAACATGAAACCCATGTCAATGACGTTTTGTGTATCGAAGTTCTTCAGATCGAGAGATGTCAAGCCCGAGCAACCTTTGAACATCCCACTCATGTCAGTGACGTTCTGTGTGTTGAAGTGCTTCAGGTCGATCGAAGTCAGCGCCTTACAACTGGAGAACATCCACTTCATATTGGTTACGTTTTGTGTGTCGAAGTTTATCAGGTCAAGCGAAATCAACGCCTCGCAAAAAGAGAACAGCCCCTCCATGTTGGTTACGTTCTGTGTGTTGAAGTTCTTCAGATCCAGCGACGTCAGCGCTAGGCAATAGGCGAACATGGAGTTCATGCCAGTGACGTTTTGTGTGTTGAAGTTCTTCAAGTCAAGAGAAGTCAGCGTCCTGCAGTTGTAGAACATGGAGTTCATGTCAGTGACGTTTTGTGTGTTGAAGTTCTTCAAGTCAAGAGAAGTCAGCGCCCAGCAGTTGTAGAACATGTAGTTCATCTTAGTGACGTTCTGTGTGTTGAAGTTCTTCAGATCCAGCGACGTCAGCGCCTCGCAAAAAGAGAACATCGAACTCATATTAGTGACGTTCTGTGTGTTGAAGTTCTTCAGATCGAGAGAAGTTAGTGCCAAGCAACTGTCGAACATCGAGCTCATGTCAGTGACGTTTTGTGTGTTGAAGTTCTTCAGGTCGAGAGAAGTCAGTGCCAAGCAACTGGCGAACATCGAGCTCATGTCAGTGACGTTTTGTGTGTTGAAGCTCTTCAGGTTAAGTGAAGTGAGCGCCTTGCAATAGACGAACATTGAGCTCATGTTTATGACATTCTTTGTGTTGAAGTTCTTCAGATCCAGCGACGTCAGCGTCCTGCAACTGAAGAACATCGAACTCATATTAGTGACGTTCTGTGTGTTGAAGTTCTTTAGGTCGAGAGAAGTCAGTGCCCAGCAACTGTCGAACATCGAGCTCATGTCAGTGACGTTTTGTGTGTTGAAGTTCTTCAAGTCAAGAGAAGTCAGCGCCCAGCAGTTGTAGAACATGTAGTTCATCTTAGTGACGTTCTGTGTGTTGAAGTTCTTCAGATCGAGTGAAGTCAGCGCCTTGCAATCGGAGAACATGTAGCCCATGTCTTTCACTTCTGAGGTCCTGAGATACTCCAGCCCTTCAATCTGCTTGAGTGCTTCACAACAATGAAACCACTTCGCGGTGGTGGTGGGACGGAAGTCTCGGAACGAAGCATCGAACACCACCCGCGCGGTGGTAGTATCTTCCTCCTGGCTTGTTCCTGCCCAAGCAGGGATGGGGATGTCTCCCTCTTTTTTCGTCTCCTCGATGCCCCATGTCGTGCCGGTGCGAGTGGCACGCAGTGCATCGTAGTAGAAGGTGAGCGTCGTTTCGTCCTCGCTTTGTGACACGTAGGCCTCGCGGGTTTGCGCCTGCACACTCAGCGGAGTGGCGAGCAGGAAACCAAATAGTGCGAAGAACGTCGCACAGCAATAACGTAAATAATGGATCATACGGTAGCGCTCCTCCATTTCTTTTCCCCAATTGGGGGAAGTCGCCTTCGGGAGCTGGGGCGGTGAAAAGAATGAGTGAAATGAATTTTTCTGATTGTAGACGGATGCCGTGGAAGCCCTCCTGCGCGGCACAAGCGCGGCAAGAATTTCTACGGTAGTCGATGACCTTTTCGTGATCGCGTTCTGTGATTATAGTAGATAGTTGCAAAAATACATAAAATAAAAGCGCGGTCAAAACAAAAACGCGCAGAAGGAGATCTGAAAACCCTCGCACGGTCAAAAAAAGTCGCACACGGTTGAAAGCACACGATGCCGGTGCGATGAAAAACACGGGAACAATCCAATAAAAACCGTGGACTTTCTCGCAAAACTCCACCACTTTTCGTCGAAAGTCCCCTTGTTTTCGGCTGCCCCTCTCCGGGGCGGAAAAGAACGCCACAGCAAGCGCCGTGTTCGTGGGCGGAATGGCACACCCGCACCCGGAGCGTTTCGTGTGGTCTCGGCCGGTTCACGGGAACAATTGAAGATCGGGGAGCAACAATGCGCTATCGGTAAAATCCTCTCCCGCCTTCTCCTTCGCCGGCCGCTGCGTCGCACGTCTTTCGGGCAAGGCACGTTTTCTTTCTCGGTAATGGAGAAAAATGCAAGAGGAAATCCATGTCCGTTTCGCACGTGAATTTATCTCGGCAGCGGCGGCGGAATGAGGTATGGGCAGAGGGGAAAGAATCGGCGCGTATCTTTTTGGAAAACAACGCATTGAGATCAACCCCGTCGCCGGGTGAAGGCGAAAACAACCACTCGGTGATGTACCGAGCGAGAGCAGAGAACCAACGGGACGGGCTTCTTTCTTCTTCTTTGAGGTCGCGAAAGACAGAAAAAGTCGTACTTTTGCCCAAAAGTAGAGTTACGGCACCGGCCGGGCGAGCGATGTCGACCAATCATGCGGAGCTGCGACACGCCCACGGCGATGCCAACACAGAAAAAAACAATCCGATGAATTCTTCTCTGAACTATATTTGGCAGATGGCCAAACGATATTTCAATGCACTGCCCAACAAAACCGAAGAAACAGCCACCGTGGAACAAATCAGCGACGGGGTCACTTTTCGCGGTGCGAACCTTTGGGTGCTCATCTTTGCCATTTTCATCGCCTGCCTCGGGTTGAACCTCAACTCCACGGCGGTGATCATCGGCGCGATGCTCATTTCGCCCCTCATGGGCCCGATCATCGGCATGGGACTGGCTGTGGGACGAGCCGATCTCGAGTTGCTCAAACGCTCGCTGACCAACTATGGGGTGGCCACTGTGATCAGTGTGCTCACCGCCACTCTCTACTTCCTGCTCACCCCGCTCACCGAGGCGCAATCTGAACTCCTGGCGCGCACCTCTCCCACGCTCTACGACGTGCTGATCGCCCTTTTCGGCGGTGCGGCGGGCATCTTGGCGCTCTCCACCGGGGGGAAGGGCAACGTCATCCCGGGAGTGGCCATCGCCACCGCCCTCATGCCGCCGCTCTGCACGGCGGGCTACGGGTTGGCGATGGGCGAGTGGTCGTTCTTCTTCGGGGCGTTCTACCTCTATTTCATCAACACCGTCTTCATCGCCCTCGCCACCTACGTGGGCGTGCGCCTGTTGAAGTTTCGCCCCAAACAGTTTGTGGACAAGGCTCGCTTGGCCACCGTGAATCGCTACATCGCGGCGATCGTAATTGTCACGATGCTGCCGGCGGCCTACATGACGACGCAGATCATTCGGCAAAGCATGCTCGAAAACAACGTGAAACAGTTCGTCAAACACGAATTGAACCAACACGGCACGCGCATTCTCTCCGAACAGGCCGATCGCGAAACGAAAACCCTCAACGTGGTGGCCGTCGGCGCGGCACTGCCGAACGAACTGATCGAAGCGGCGCGAAAACACATGGGCGACTATCAGCTGGACAACTACCGCCTGAACGTGATACAGGGGGCGCAGTCGGACAGTTTGCTCTTGGCGCGCAACTATGGTGGTGTGCAGAAAGGACTTTCGGGGCAGGATCAGCAGCAACTGGCGTTGCAAACGGAGCGCATGGCGCAGCTCGAACGCGAAACCGCTGACTATCGCCGACTCGATGCGCTGGCGCGCGAAATCGGCGGCGAGGTGAAGGCCGTTTGCCCCAAGGTGACGCGCATCGGTCTGTCGAAAATCACCGAAATGCCGGTGGACAGTGGGGTGGTGCGCACCTATGTTTTGGCCGTGGCCAATTGCCCCACGACACTCGCCGACGACGACCGCCAACGGCTGACGCAGTGGCTCAAAGTGCGCACACAGGCCGACAGTCTGCGCTTGATCACAACCGAAGTACAGCGATGATTTGTACGGCTCCGCATGCCGCGACCGAATGTGGATAGACAAACGACAAAAAATGCACGGCATTTCTCCACAATTGTGCTGCGAAATGCGTATTTTTGTCGCACGAATCATCTCCAAGACTATATAAAATGAAGAAGGCCGACCTCTTAGATAGAAAAATTCTCAAAGTCATCTCCGTAGATGCTCGCCGTAGCTTCAAAGAAATCGCCGCGCAGTGCGGGGTTTCGCGTGCTGCCATCCACCAACGTGTGGTGCGCATGGTGCAACGCGGCATCATCGTGGGAAGCGGCTACCAAGTGAATCCCAAATTTTTGGGCTTCGGCACTTGTACCTACATCGGCATCAAGCTCGAGCGCGGTTCGATGTACAAAACGGCGGTCGAAAAGCTCAACGACATCCCCGAAATCGTGGAATGCCACTTCACTACCGGCCCTTACACCATGCTGGTCAAACTCTTTTCGCGCGACAATGAGCACCTGAAAGACTTGCTCAACAATCGCATCCAGGAGATTCCGGGCGTGACCTCGACCGAAACGATGATTTCGCTCGAGCAGAGCATCTCCCGCACCATCCCCATCGGTATCGGCAACGAGGAAGACGAGCCTCTGGTGAGCGATGAAAAGGACACCGACCTGCCGGACGAGGTGGAAGACTGATGTCTCCTCCCCATTGTTTTAACTGTTACTTTTTATGTCACAACTTGCTTACGAAGGGTTGCTCTTGGGCTTTTGCACCTTCCTGACCATCGGCATTTTTCACCCCATTGTGGTAAAGGCCGAATACTATTTCGGCACACGCCTTTGGTGGGCGTTCCTCGTTTCCGGCCTTGCCGGCGTGGCGGCTGCGCCTTTCATCACCTCGATATTCTGGAGTGCGCTGTCGGCCATCGTCGGTTTTTCATGCCTGTGGAGCATTCTCGAACTCTTTGAGCAGCGTCAACGGGTGATCAAGGGTTGGTTTCCGATGAATCCCAACCGCCACGACGAATATCCGGCCGACACTGTGCCCTTCGGCGGCTATCCGCGTCCCGATGAGGACAAGACCGACAAAACCGCCGCGGAATAACCCGAACGGCGACGCACATTCTTTTCTTTCTACCCCGTAGGCAAGTCACTGACCGACCGCAACTCTGCGATCGGTGAGTGACTTTTCAGCCCCACGGCGGTATCTGAATTTACGATTCACAACACATGAATTATAACTTGGACGAACTCTACGAAAGTGCCACGCAGTGCACCACCGAACGCCGACCGCTCATCGTGATCAGTGGTAATTTCGGCGAATCGGGCTGCACGCTCGCTCCCGGCTACTACGAAGCGGTGCTCCACGCGGGCGGTTTGCCACTCATCGTCCCTCCCACCACCGACCTCTCGGGCATTGACGAGCTCCTGCGCCGCGCCGACGGCATTTTGATCTCGGGCGGTGCGGACATCAATCCGCTCTGGATGAACGAAGAGCCCATGGCCGCACTCGGCACGATGAACCCCGTGCGCGATGCCTTCGAGTTGCTCTTGGTGCGTCGCGCCTACGATTGGCAAATTCCCTTCTTGGGCATCTGCCGCGGCATGCAAGCACTGGCCGTTGCCCTCGGCGGCCGCTTATTCCAGGACCAACAGGCCGCACAGCCCGACCGCACGCTCATCAAGCACTCGCAACAAGCGCCGCGCTCCGAGCGTTCGCACTCCATCACCACCGAACCCGACTCTTTGCTCCGTCGCTTGCTCGGCGAACGGCTGTATGTCAATTCTTTCCACCACCAATCCGTCGCCGATCCGGGGCCGCGCTTGCGCATCACGGCGACTGCGCCCGACGGCATTGTGGAAGCAGTGGAAAGCAGTGAACGAAAAAGCATCATCGGCGTGCAGTGGCACCCCGAATGCCTCGATGGCGACGACACACGGGCGCTTTTCTCGCATTTCATCAACGAAGCGCAGAACTATCGCCGCGCGCGCCGCTGGCACGCCGCGCATCTCACACTCGACTCGCATTGCGACACGCCGATGTTCTTTGATCAAGACATCAATTTCAACCGCCGCGATCCGAAAATCCTCGTCGACAGTCACAAAATGGTCGAGGGCGGCCTCGATGCTTCGATCATGGTGGCCTATCTGGCGCAAAACGGGCGCGGCGATGCGGCGAATCTCGAAGCCACGCGCAAGGCCAACGAGATTCTCGACCGCCTATATAATATGGTAGCGGCTTGTCCGCAAGCGAAAATGGCCTACTCTCCGGCCGATCTGCTCGCCAACAAGCAAGCCGGCCTGCGCAGTGTGATGCCGGGCATCGAGAATGCCTTTGCTTTCGGCACAGATTTGGCCAATGTGGCGCACTTTCGCCGCCAAGGTGTCGTCTATGCCACACTTTGCCACAACGGCAACAACGATATTTGCGACTCTGCGCGCCCGAACAAGGACGATTTGGCGCGCTATGCCGAACGCAAGGGCGGAGAGCACGGCGGTTTGTCGGAGTTCGGCCGCAGCGTGGTACGCGAAATGAACCGCGTCGGCATGATGGTCGACCTCTCTCACGGCGCCGAAACGAGTTTCTATGATGCCCTCGAGGTGTCGCAACTCCCCATTGTGTGCAGCCACTCGTCTGCCCGCGCCCTTTGCGATCACCCCCGCAACCTCACCGACGATCAACTGCGGGCGCTCGCCGCAACAGGCGGTGTGGCGCAATGCACCTTCTATGCCGGCTTCTTGCGCACTGACGACGAAAACGCAACCATCGACGACGCGCTCCGGCATCTCCTCCACATGATTGCTGTGGCCGGCATCGATCACGTGGGCATCGGCACTGATTTCGACGGCGACGGGGGCGTGCCGGGATTGGCCAACGCCTCCGAACTCATTCAACTCACGCGCCATCTGCAAGCTGAGGGCTTCACGGACGAAGACCTCGCCAAAATTTGGGGCGGCAACTTCCTTCGCGTCATGACCCGCGTGCAGGCCGCCGCACAAGGCTGATTTTGATTATTCCTTTTATTGTTTCCTCACAAGGATCATACCAACCTATATGAAGTTCTCTTCTTTGCTCCCTTTGCTCTTTGCCGTCGCCGCCATCTTCCCCGCGGCGTGCAAAAGCAGCAAAACCGCGGCTGAAAATGCCGAGACCATTGACTCCTCGCGCTTGTGTCGCGTTGAGTTTAACGGCGATTCTGCACTGGCCTTCGCTCGTGCGCAATGCGAATTTGGGCCTCGCACGCCGAACTCCCCCGCTTTGGAAAAATGTGGCGACTATATCGTGGCGCAGTTCAAGGCCGCGGGACTCAACGTGACCGAACAGCGCACGAAAGTCACGGGCTGGGATGGCAAACAGCTCGGTTGCCGCAACATCATCGCCGCTTTCCATCCCGAACGCCAAGACCGTGTGGTGCTCGCTGCGCACTATGATTCGCGCCCTTGGGCTGAGAAAGACGCCGACTCCACTCGTCACCGCACACCCGTGATGGCCGCCGACGATGGTGCCTCGGGTGTGGCCGTACTGCTCGAAGTGGCGCGCCATCTCCAAAAGTTGAATCCGCAAATCGGCGTAGATCTCGTTTGCTTCGACGCAGAAGACTACGGCGCTCCCTATTGGGCGCCCGAAAACAAGCGCGACGACGAGAGTACCTTCTGCCTCGGTTCGCAATACTGGAGCAAAAACATCGCCGCCGACTACAAACCGCGCTACGGCATCCTCCTCGACATGGTGGGCGGTGCCGACAATCGTTTCTACTTCGAGGGCTTCTCGCTCCGCTACGCCCAACCCGTCGTGACGAAGGTGTGGGATGCCGCGCGATTGGCCGGTGCCGGCGACTACTTCGTGCAGGAATCGGGCGGATTCATCACGGACGACCACCTGCCGATGAACAATATCGCCGGCATTCCCACGATTGACATCATCGCCTTCAATCCCGGCGGCGGATTCCCCGCGCACTGGCACACCACGGGCGACACCATAGACAAACTCAGCGCCAAGACCCTCCGCGCCGTTGGCCAAACGCTGCTGCAAGTGCTCTCCGAAGAGCGCATCCCCTAAACGAAGTCAATCGCACAAGCGGACTTCGCTCTTTTATTCCACGGCCGTTGCGCGAAGCACGGCCACTTTCCAGCTCAAAACACATCAGCATCTTCTTATAATATGACCATCAACGAAATACAAGACGAGATCATCGAAGAATTTTCGGAAATCGAAGATTGGATGGATCGCTACCAACTCATCATCGACCTCGGCGAAGAGGGTGACGTACTGCCCGCCGGCGAGAAAAACGAGACCAATCTCATCGACGGCTGCCAGAGCCGCGTTTGGATTGTTTGCGATCAAAACCCCGACGGCACGCTCACTTTCCGCGGCGAGAGCGACGCCCTTATCGTCAAAGGCCTCGTTTGCCTCTTGCTGCGCGTGGTCAACGGCCACACGCCCGAGGAAATTCGCGACGCCGAACTCTATTTCATCCCGAAAATCGGACTGGCCGAAAATCTTTCGCCGACGCGTTCCAACGGATTGCTCGCCATGATCAAGCGCATCAAGGCCTATGCCGTCGCCCTCAGTGCCTGAACCGACACATTCCTCCCCATTTTCGCACCGCACCGTGCAAAAATATTCCGTTTTCTCCTGCCTGAAAGTCCATTTCTTGCAGGAGAAAATGCTTTTCGGCGAAAAAATCCACGACTTTTCTTGGTCATTCCAAAAACATGCACTACCTTTGCATTCGCAAACGCAAGGGAAGTCCTACTTCACGAGCGTTATCCTCCAAATTAATCGGGGTGTAGCTCAGTTGGTTAGAGTACGCGTCTGGGGGGCGTGAGGTCGCTGGTTCGAGTCCAGTCACCCCGACTTAATTCAAGGTATTGAAAAAGGAAGCAATTCCTCTTTTCAATACCTTTTTTTCGTACCATTTTCTCAAGGTTCACCACTTTCTTTGCGCGAGCGTCCGAAGTCTTTTGTCGGCCGCCGGCGTTCCGCTCGTCGACCGCCGCTGTCGAAAACTCCACGCATTATTATAATAGCCACGCCGACGGCTTTCGTGGGAAAGTTGTAACTTTGCCCCAACTAAAAGACAATCTATGAGCGATAAATTCAAGCGAACCCTCGTCACCGCCGCCTTGCCCTATGCCAACGGCGGGGTGCACATCGGCCACCTCGCCGGTGTCTACGTCCCCTCCGACATCTATGCCCGCTATCTCCGCCTCCGCCACCGCGATGTCCTCTTCATCTGCGGTTCGGACGAGCACGGTGTGCCCGTAACCATCCGTGCCCGCAAGGAAGGTTGCAGTGTTCAAGAAGTGGTGGACCGCTACCACAAGCTCATCAAAGACAGTTTTGAAGGCTTCGGCATCTCCTTCGACATCTATTCCCGCACCACCAGCGAAACCCACCGCCAAGTGGCCTCCGATTTCTTCCGCAAACTCTACGACAAGGGCGAGTTTTTGGAGAAAACCAACGAGCAGTACTACGACGAAGAGGCGCAAACCTTCCTCGCCGACCGCTACATCATGGGCGAATGCCCCCACTGCGGCAATCCCGATGCCTACGGCGACCAATGCGAGCGCTGCGGTAAGGACCTTTCGCCCACCGAACTCATCAATCCCCGCAGCACCGTCTCGGGAGCCAAGCCCGTATTGCGCGAAACCAAGCACTGGTATCTCCCCCTCGACAAGCATCAGCAGTGGCTTGAGCCGTGGATCGAGCAGCATCCCGAATGGCGTTCCAATGTGAGCGGACAGTGCAAGAGCTGGTTCGACATGGGACTGAAGCCCCGCGCCGTGAGTCGCGACTTGGATTGGGGTATTCCCGTGCCCGTTGAGGGCGCCGAAGGCAAAGTGCTCTATGTGTGGTTTGACGCCCCCATCGGCTATATTTCCAATACCAAAGAATTGCTCCCCGACACGTGGGAAACGTGGTGGAAAAGCCCCGACACGCGCCTCATTCACTTCATCGGTAAGGACAATATCGTCTTCCACTGCATCGTCTTCCCCGCGATGCTCAAGGCCGAAGGCTCGTATATTCTCCCCGACAACGTGCCTTCGAACGAATTTCTCAATCTCGAAGACAACAAGATCTCCACTTCGCGCAACTGGGCCGTGTGGCTCCACGAATATCTCGTGGACTTCCCCGGCAAACAAGACGTGTTGCGCTACGTGCTCACGGCCAATGCTCCCGAAACGAAGGACAACAACTTCACGTGGGCCGACTTCCAAGCGCGCAACAACAACGAGTTGGTGGCCGTCTACGGCAACTTCGTGAACCGTGCCCTCCAACTCACGCAGAAATACTACGAAGGCTGCGTGCCCGAATGCGGCGAACTCACCGAAACCGACCGCGCCACGATCGAAGAATTCCGCGGTGTGAAGGCCGAAGTGGAGCGTCTGCTCGAGCAGTTCCGCTTCCGCGATGCGCAAAAGGAGGCCATGAATCTCGCCCGTATCGGCAACAAGTATCTGGCCGACGCCGAACCGTGGAAGGTGATCAAGACCGATCCCGAGCGCGTGAAGACCATTCTCTATCTCTCGCTCCAGCTTGTGGCCAACCTCTCCATCGCTTTCGAGCCCTTCCTTCCCTTCTCTTCGGCACGTCTGCGCGAGATGATCGCCCTTCCCTCCGCCGATTGGGAACGTCTCGGCAGCACCGATCTGTTGCAACCCGGTACGCGTCTGCCCCAACCCTCCTTGCTCTTTGAGAAAATTGAGGACGAGGCCATTCAAGCCCAGCTCGATAAGCTCGAAGCCATCCGTCAGGAGAACGAAAAGGCCAACCACAAGGCGAATCCCATCCGCGAAACGATCGATTTCTCGGACTTCGAAAAACTCGACATCCGCGTGGGTACGGTCACTGCCTGCGAACGTGTGCCGAAGATGAAGAAGCTCTTGCGCTTCGAAATCGCCGACGGACTCGAAAACCGCGTCATCGTTTCGGGCATCGCTCAGCACTACGAACCCGAACAGCTCGTGGGTAAGCAAGTTTGCTTCATCGCCAACCTCGCGCCCCGCACGTTCAAGAACGGACTCGTGAGCCAAGGCATGATCCTCTCGGCACTTAACGCCGACGGTTCGCTCGCTGTCATCACCCCCGACCGCGAAGTGCTGCCCGGCTCGGAGGTTTCGTAACCCCCCTCCCCGACACACAGCAAAAAGTCCCCATGTTTCTCGCAAAACATGGGGACTTTCTTGTAAAAGTTGTGGACTTTCTCAGAAAAAGCGCGCGCTCCCGGCGTCCCGTTGCGGACGATGGGAGCGCGCGCCGTATGAGACAGCAACAACGGCCGCCTACTTTCGGGGGCAGACGATCAGTGAATGTGCTCGTAGCTGCGCAGTTCGACATCGAAAACGAGCGTGGAGTGCGCCGGAATCTGATCGACTTTCACCTCGCCGTAGGCCAAGCGCGAGGGCAAAATCATGCGCCAACGATCGCCGATGCGCATGTGTTGCAGCGCGGTGGCGAAGCCGGGCACCACGCCCTGCACCGAAAACTTGCTCGTGACGGCAAAGAGCGGATCGAACACGCGAGCCGAGTCGGCCGAGTTGCCCGAATGGTCGAAAACATAGCCCGCGGCGAAACGCTTCGTGGGAATGAGTCGCCCCATGTAGGCCACGCGCACCGTGTCGGTCGAGAGCGGCGAACCGCTGCCCGTGCCGCGGTGCAGAATGCGCACCACCACCGAGTCATTGGCATCGGCCTTGGCATTGGGGCCTTTGATGTAGTTGCGCAACACGCGCCAGTCGCAGTGCTCTTCCCAAGCATCGCCCCACTTGGTGCGCGCCTGTGCCATGGCGGTGCGCGCCAGTCGCAGACTATCGGCGAAGGCGGCATCGTTGCGTGCCGGCCAGTTGGCATATTCGAGATTGGGTTCTTCCTTTTCGCTGCAAGCACTCAACAGTACCAACGCGATCGGGAGGAGGAGCAGGAAAAAACAGCGTTTCATCACGGAGCGGTGTTGAAAAAAATGGAGAATGAGAAAAAAGCGCGACGCACCGACGGCACGCCGCGCAGGGAGAATCGTTTATTTGAGTTGGCGCAAGAGCGAGGTGAGCGACACCTTCTCTTCGATGATCGAACGGAGCGAATCGATCGACACGCGTTCTTGTGCCATCGTGTCGCGATGACGGATGGTGACACAGCCGTCGGTGAGCGTTTCGTGGTCGACGGTGATGCAATAGGGCGTGCCGATGGCATCTTGACGGCGATAGCGCTTGCCGATGGAGTCCTTCTCTTCGTAGGCGCAGCGGAAGTAGAAACGCAGTTCGTTCATGATTTCGCGTGCCTTCTCGGGGAGTCCGTCCTTCTTGACGAGGGGCAGAACGGCGAGCTTGACGGGAGCGAGGGCGGCGGGGAGACGCAGCACGACGCGGGTGTCGCCGCCTTCGAGCTTCTCCTCTTGATAGGCATGACTCAGCACGCTGAGGAACATGCGGTCGACGCCGATCGAAGTCTCGATGACGTAGGGGGTGTAGCTTTCGCCGCTTTCGGGATCGAAATATTCGATTTTCTTACCGCTGAACTTGGCGTGTTGCGAAAGGTCGAAGTCAGTGCGCGAGTGCACGCCTTCCACTTCCTTGAAGCCGAAGGGCATCTTGAACTCGACGTCGCAGGCGGCATTGGCATAGTGCGCGAGTTTCTCGTGATCGTGGAAGCGATAGTTCTCCGCGCCGAAGCCGAGGGCTTGGTGCCAGGCCATGCGGCTTTCTTTCCAGTGGGCAAACCATTCCAATTCGGTGCCGGGCTTGACGAAGAACTGCATTTCCATCTGTTCGAACTCACGCATGCGGAAGATGAACTGACGGGCTACGATCTCGTTGCGGAAGGCCTTACCGATTTGTGCGATGCCGAAGGGGATCTTCATGCGACCGGTCTTCTGGACATTGAGGTAGTTGACAAAGATGCCCTGTGCCGTTTCGGGACGGAGGTAGATGGTGTTGCTGCCTTCGGCCGTCGATCCCATTTCGGTCTTGAACATGAGGTTGAACTGACGCACCTCTGTCCAGTTGCGCGTGCCGCTGATGGGGCAAACGATCTCTTCGTCGAGGATGATTTGGCGCAGTCCTTCGAGGTCGGAAGCGTTCATTGCCACGGAATAACGCTCGTGGAGGGCGTCGCGCTTCTCGATGAGTTCGCGCACGCGGCCGTTGGTGGCGCGGAATTCGGCTTCGTCAAACGCCTCTTTGAAGCGCTTACGGCCCTTGGCCACTTCTTTTTCGATCTTCTCGTCGTACTTGGCCACTTGGTCCTCGATGAGGACGTCGGCGCGGTAGCGTTTCTTGGAATCCTTGTTGTCGATGAGCGGATCGTTGAAGGCATCGACGTGTCCGGAAGCCTTCCAGATGGTGGGGTGCATGAAGATGGCAGAGTCGATGCCCACGATGTTCTCGTGCAACAGCGTCATGGCTTGCCACCAATACTGCTTGATATTGTTTTTCAGCTCCACACCGAGCTGACCGTAGTCGTAAACGGCGCCGAGACCGTCGTAGATTTCACTGGAAGGGAACACAAAACCGTACTCTTTGCAGTGAGATACGATTTTCTTGAAAACGTCTTCTTGTGCCATGCTGTCTTTTTTGTTATTGTATTTGCTGCAAATATACGGTTTTTCGATGAGTTACGGCTGAAAAGTCCTCAACTTTCGGCGGGCACTGCATTTTGTTGCGATAAAAAAACACCGCAAGCGGAGAAACCATCTCTAAAACAGGGCTGAGAATTTGGTTTTCCGGAGAAAAGTCTATATCTTTGCGGCGATTTCGAACGAGGACAGATTTGACTGCTTGCAACCTCTCCAAAAATGCTAAAACGCCACCGACCGAAGCCCTCATTTTTCAAGAGGAACTTATTTCGCGTCGTCTTGTCGTAGCCCGTCGGGTTTGTTTTCGTTCTGCTTTTCGCCTTGCCGCGATGGGCAGTTTTTTTGTATCTACCCGCCCCTCGTCGCCCGGCAGCTATTGTTTAACTCCCCCTCTCCAACTCACATTTCACAATGTCCTACATTTATACTTCCGAATCCGTTTCCGAAGGGCATCCCGACAAGGTAGCCGACCAAATCTCGGACGCTTTGCTTGACGAATTTTTGGCTTTCGACGCACAATCGAAAGTGGCGTGCGAAACCCTCGTGACCACCGGCCAAGTGGTGGTGGCGGGCGAGGTGAAATCGACCACCAACGTCGATTTGCAGGAAACGATTCGCCGCACCATCCGTCGCATCGGCTACACGAAGGCCGAATACAAGTTCGACGCCGAAAGTTGCGGCATCCTCTCGGCCATTCACGACCAGAGCGCCGACATTAACCGCGGCGTGGAGCGCGAAGCCCCCGAATTGCAGGGCGCCGGCGACCAAGGCATGATGTTCGGCTACGCCAACAACGAGACCGATCGCTTCATGCCCCTGCCCCTCGCGCTGGCACACGACATCTTAATTGTATTGGCCGACATTCGTCGCGAAGGAAAGGTGATGACCTATTTGCGCCCCGACGCCAAGAGCCAAGTTTCGGTGGAGTATGACGACAACGGTCGCGCCTTGCGCATCGACACCATCGTGGTGAGCACGCAGCACGACGAGTTTGTCACCGCCGAAGAGGCCGGCAGCCAAGCCGAGGCCGACAATCGCATGCTGGCGCAGATCCGCAAAGACGTGATCGAGGTGCTCATCCCCCGAGTGCTCGAACAACGGGTGAACACGCCCGAGATCAAGGCGCTGTTTGAACAGAGCGACATCACTTACCACGTGAATCCGACCGGCAAATTCGTGATCGGCGGCCCGCACGGCGACACCGGTTTAACGGGACGCAAGATCATTGTCGACACTTACGGCGGAAAAGGTGCACACGGCGGTGGGGCTTTCTCCGGAAAAGACCCCTCGAAGGTGGACCGCTCGGCCGCTTACGCCGCGCGCCACATCGCCAAAAACATGGTAGCCGCCGGCGTGGCCGACGAAATGCTCGTGCAGTTGGCCTATGCCATCGGTGTGGCTGAGCCGGTGAGCGTGTTTGTGGACACTTACGGCAAGAGCCACGTGCAACTCTCGGACGGCGAGATCGCCGAGAAGATCAAATCGCTCTTCTCCCTCCGTCCTCACGACATTGAGCAGCGCTTAAAACTGCGCCACCCCATCTATGAGGAGACGGCGCGCTACGGTCACGTGGGACGCTCCAACCGTGTAGTGACCAAGACCTTCCATCCGCGCGGACAAGCGCCCGTGAGCATGGAAGTGGAGCTCTTCACTTGGGAAAAACTCGACCGCGTCGACGACATTCGTCAGGCCTTCGGGTTGAACTGATCTGTTTTTCGTTCTTTCTCCTCATGAACATCACAGTCTACGCCGCTTCGTCGGGGCAGGTGCCCGACGTGTATTTGCAAGCCGCCCGCGATTTGGGCACATGCTTGGCAGCGCGCGGACACACCCTCGTCAACGGTGCCGGACGCACCGGACTCATGGGCGCGACCATCGACGGCATTCAGGCCGCCGGCGGTCGCGCCGTGGGCGTGATACCGCAGTTTATGATCGAAGAGCACTGGGAACACCCGGGCATGGCCGAGCTGATCGTCACCCACGACATGCACAGCCGCAAAGAGCGCATGGCCGAAATGGCCGATGCCTGCATTGCCTGCCCCGGCGGGGTGGGTACGCTCGAAGAATTGCTCGAAGTCATCACGTGGAAGCAGCTCGGATTGTTTCTCCGTCCCATCGTGGTGCTGAACACCGACGGCTTTTTCGATCCGCTCCTCGCACAACTGGAGCGTTGTGCCGAACAACAGTTCATGCGCCGCATACATACTGACATTTGGCAGGTGGCTGCCACGCCCGAAGAGGCCGTGCGCTTGTGCGAAGAGACGCCGCTTTGGGACACCAACGTGCGCCGTTTTGCCGCGCTCTGAGCGGCGGTGCGCGTTTTCGTCCTTCTTTTTCTAAATTCACCCGCATGGTAGTCCAAGATTCTCTCCCACTTCGCCCCATCGTGCCCGACAGTGTGCGCACTGCTGCGCCCGTTCGCCGCGATGTGCTCGTGATGGCACCGGCCGACTCGGCGGCACAGGCGTTTTTCGGCGGCGAACCGGCCATTTTGCGCAAGTTCGTGCCCGAAACTACCGACCGCAAGGCGCCGCTCCCCTCATTGCTTTCGTCCGATGCCGCGGAAGTGCCGGTCGACGCCCGACTGTGGACTCCCTTCGCGACCACTTTGCGACAAGCGCCTCCCACCCGCCGCTCCTTGATGGCCGAGGGCGTGCCGGGCGACCCCGTGCCCTATCGCTTGCGTCACGACGACATCGTGACTTCCACGCTCTTGGTGAGTTTTGTGCTCATGATGTGGGTCATTGCCGCCTCGTGGAAATTCTTGCGCGACATGGTGAAGGACTTTTTCTACCACCGCATTCGCCCGAATCTCTTTGCCGATCGCGTCGATACGGAATTGCGCGGGCGTTTCTTCCTTGTGGCGCAAACTTGCTTCTTACAGGGTATCTTGTTTGTGGACTATGTGCAGGATGTGTTGCCCGAAACCTTCGATCAGGTCTCGCCCTACGTGTTGCTCACGGTCGGCACCTCGGTGGTCGGCGGCTACTATCTCTCGAAACTCTGTTTGTACAACTTCGTCAACAGCGTATTTTTCGATGCACCGCGGCGGCGTTTGTGGAACGACACTTACTTCGTTTCGATCCTCTCTGTAGGGATCGTTCTGCTTCCCCTCACCTTGTTGGTTGTATTCTTCGATTTGCCTTTTTCGCAAGCCCTCTCGGCCTACATTTTGCTTATGGCATTTGTCAAAATACTCCTCTTATATAAGGCATATCGCATATTTTTCAGCTCCTTATCGGGCAGTTTGCACGTTATTTTGTACTTTTGCGCTCTTGAAATTGCCCCCCTTCTCTTTGCTTGGGGGCTGCTGGAAACGATCACCCTGCATGGGTTGTTCGTCCTGTAACCGTCATACTCGCGAAGATGATCAAAAAAATCCTCGTTTCTCAGCCCGAACCGGCATCGGAGAAATCTATTTACCACGATATTGCGCAGCACCTCGGAGTAGAGTTCACTTTTCGTCCATTTGTTAAGGTCGAAGGCCTCGAAGCCAAAGAATTTCGCGCGCAAAAGATCAATATCCTCGATTATTCGGCCATCGTTTTCAACTCGCGCAACGCCATTGAGCATTTCTTTCGCCTCTGTAAAGAATTGCGCGTGACGCCGCCCGAAGAAATGAAGTATTTCGGCATTTCAGAAAAGGTGATTCTCTATATTCAGAAGTTCGTTCAGTACCGCAAGCGCAAGGTTTTCTTCGGCAGCAGCGGACGTTGGCCCGAACTCATCACCACCATGGCGAAGCACAAGGCGGAAAACTATTTGATTCCCCTTTCCGAGGGCGTGCCCTTGGAGTCTGCCGCCCAACTCGACGCCAAAAAACTCAAACACACCGAGTGCGCCATGTTCCGCACCGTGGAGACCAAGTTTGAAGCCGACGCCTATAAAGGTTTCGACATGATACTGATCTTCACCCCCACGGGAGTTCACAGCCTGATGAACAACTTCCCCAACTTCGAACAGGGCGATATTCGTCTCGGCTGCTTCGGCGACGCCACGGCCAAAGCCATCGAAGAGGCCGGACTCCGCGTCGACCTCAAAGTAAGCGGGTCGATTGCCGAAAGTCTCGAAAACTATATTCGCGAAGCCAACGCCTAATCGGCCGCTTCGCCGCTCAAAGAGCCACCGACGTTCGCTCGCAGCGTGCCCAGCGCGGCACAAAGCGCACGTCGGTGGCTTGCTTTTTTGTTTCTCGCCGCTCGTCATTCCTTCGCCATGCCAACTTCAGCTTCTCCCCGCCGCTACACCTTCGGCAAACCCGAACATCTCTGTTTGGAACGCGACATCCGTCAGCTGTTCTCTTCGCGGCAAAAATCGATGATCGCCTTCCCCCTACGCCTACTCATGCTCGTGGTGCCACACAGCGGCAGCGGCCCGCACGCCAAAGTCTTGATTTCGGTCTCAAAGCGCCATTTCAAACACGCCGTCGACCGCAATCGCGCCAAACGCCAAGTTCGCGAAGCCTATCGCCTGCAGAAGCACCTACTCCTCGCACACATTCCCGAGCACAGTGCAGTGCATCTCGCCTTCATTTGGCTGTCTGACGAACCGATGCCGAGCGATTTGGTGCACAAACGCATGTTGACGCTGCTAAACCGCGCGGCCGACCGCCTGCAAATGGGCGAAGCACCGCAGCTCCCTCCCCAATAATTTTTTTCCGCCGCCCCACGGCTCGCATTTTTCGCCCCATGTCCTTCCTCTTTCGCTGGCTGACGCTCCTGCTCATCGCCCCCATTCGTTTCTACCGGCGCTTCATTTCGCCCTACACGCCGCCCTCGTGCCGCTACACCCCCACCTGCTCGCAATACGCCATCGAAGCCCTGCGCAAGCACGGCCCTTTCAAAGGACTTTGGCTCGCCGTGCGCCGCGTTCTGCGCTGCCACCCGTGGGGCGGCCACGGCTACGACCCCGTACCCTGAAACGATGGAACAAAACGCGCCCTTCTTTGATTTCCACACCCACCGCCTCGACACCCCTCCCGGCCAAGGCATCGTGAGTTTGCCGCAACCCATCGTGCGCCGTCCGCAGTTGTGGCAGCCGCAACACGGGGCATTCTATGCCGCCGGCATCCATCCTTGGTGGACAGCGGACGAAGATTTCGTGCTCGACGACTATCTCGACGCCCTCTCCCACCTGCTTGCGCTGCCCGAAGTGGTACAAGTGGGCGAATGTGGCCTCGATCGCCTGCGCGGTGCCGATCTCGACACACAATGCGCCGTCTTTGCCGCACAAGTGGCGCTGGCCGAGCAGCATCATCGCCCCATGACGCTCCATGTGGTGCGGGCTTTCGATGTGATGTTGGCGCTCCGCAAACGCCTGCGCCCCCAACAACGCTGGACCGTCCACGGGTTTCGCGGAAAACCCGCCCTCGCGCGCCAACTCCTCGAGGCCGGCTTCGATCTGAGTTTCGGTTTGCACCACAATCCTGAGGCCTTAGCCATCACCCCGCCCGATCGCCGCCATTTTGAAACCGACGCTTTGCCCGAAGGCGAAGCCGAAGAATAGCCTTCCTCCCGCTGCACCGTCGTGCGCAAGCCGTGAACGAACACTCGCCCCGCCGCTTCGCATCATGCCCTGCCACTCTCCCATTTGCCCATGCGGAAAAAGCGATGAAAACACGGGGACTTTTCTCGGAAAGTCCCCGTGTTTTCTTTATTTGTCGGCTCGTTTTTTCTGCTACTCCGCTTGTTTTTTTCTCCCCACGCGATACACCGCCGAGTGTATCGCGTTTTTTTGTGTGTCGCGGTCGTCTTTGCTGTAAAAAGCCCTGATTGCCAATCACTCGCTCCGGGTCTGTGGCGCAAGGGGGTGAGCGATTCAGCGTTTCACGTGAAACGGTGCTGCGCACTCCTCATATTCTCCGAGACAACTCGGCAAAATCAACGAAAAACGGAGCGACACCACCACTCTGTCCGACAAGCAATGGGCTACACGACGCAAAAACCGATCGGCAGGCCGCGCTTACGCTTCACTCCCTCTCACCGTTTGCTCACTCGGTCGAAAGTGAGTAACTTTGTCCGCACAAAACTTTCACACAAGCACTTCCGCTTCCTATCTCATCACACCATGCACCTCGTCAAAACCTTCTTCCGCCTCCTGCTCGGCGTCTTCATGACCTATGCCGGCTACACCCATCTCACGATCCACCGCCTCCATTTCGTGGCGCAAGTGCCCATGTGGCTGCGCTTCAGCGACGGTTTCACCGACTTCGTCGTCTTGGCCTCGGGCGTGGTCGAGATCCTCCTCGGACTGGCCATGCTCCTCCTCGTCCGCCGCAAGGCCAAAGTGGGTGCCCTCCTCGCCCTCTTCTATGTGCTCATCTTTCCGGGCAATCTCAACCAGTACTTTTACCACATCGACTCCTTCGGTTTAGTCACCGACACACAGCGACTGATTCGGCTCTTCTTCCAGCCGGTACTCGTCGCCTTGGCACTGTGGTCGACGGGCGGTTGGAGCGAATGGAAGGCATGGTGGCGCGCCGTGCGCGGCCGCTGAATCGCTCGGCGGCGAGGTCGCGAACCGCATGGGGGCTTCCGCCTACGTTCTCCTCGCGATCGCGCCGCCGACACACGGCAGCGTCGACACGCCGCGGCGATGTGAGTTTCAAGTCCCCGCCGCGCATTTCACTTTTCGCCACTTCACAAAAAAATCCCGCTGACGATCACAGATCATCGGCGGGATTGCTTGTAGTTGGTTTTGTTTTCACGTGTCCCCATCGGGTTATCCCCACACCTCACGGGCGATTTCTTGCACCAGGGCAATCTTGGCCCACTGCTCTTCCTCGGTGAGTTTGTTGCCGATCTCGCACGAAGCGAAACCGCATTGCGGACTGAGGCAGAGGCGATCGAGGGGAATGTATTGTGCAGCCTCGTAAATGCGTCGAATCACGGTGGCTTTGTCCTCCATTTCGGGACGCTTCGTAGTGATCAGACCGAGCACCACCTGCTTGCCGTCTGCCACATCGGCCAAGGGGGCGAAACCGCCCGAGCGTTCGTCGTCGAATTCGAGGTAGAAGGCGTCGACCTGTTCGAGGGCAAAGAGCGTCTTCGACACGGCATCATACGGGCCTTGGCACGCCCAGTCGGAGTGATAGTTGCCGCGGCACACGTGGGTGGTGATCACCACACCTTCGGGACGATCTTCGAGCGCCAAATTGTTCAGACGCAGGCTCGTAGCTTGCAAGAAAGCAGGGTCGACGTCAGAATTGAGAATTTTGAGGAAGTTGTGATCGCAAAATCCTCCCCAAGTGCAGTCGTCCAACTGGATGTTGCGGCAACCGGCAGCGGCCAAATCGCGGATCACCGTGCGATAGGCGGCAGCGATGTCCTGAATCAGCTCTTCGTGCTCGGGATAGACGGCCGTCGTGGTCTTGGCGTTGTCGCCGCGAAACAGTTCGGCGTAGAACTGTGCCGGCGCGGGAAGGGTTTGGCGTGCCACAACGCCTTCGCGCTCAAACTGTTTCACGAACTTGAAGTGCTCGACGAAGGGATGCTTTTCGCCGCTGATCTTGCCCGTGAGGCGACACGAGCCGCTGGTTGTTTCGGTTTCGTGGAACTGATAGCCGTGTTCCAGTTCGATGTGTTCCACGCCTTGGAAACCCCAAGTGAAATCGAGGTGCCAATAACTGCGACGGAACTCACCGTCGGTGATCACTTGTAGGCCGGCAGCCAGTTGGCGCTCGATGAGGGCGGTGATGCACTCGTCTTCTACTTGGCGCAGCGCATGGGCGGTGATTTCGCCGGCGGCAAAACGGGCACGGGCTTCGTGCAAACGGGCGGGGCGCAGGAAACTGCCGACGATGTCGGCGCGGTGGGGGGCAGATTGTTGGCTCATGTCTGGTTTAGTTTTTGGATCGGTTCTGTGAGGTTTTGATGTTGCAAAGGTAGCGCGTCGTTTTTTTACTGACAAATTCTTCCTGCAATCCGGAAGAATATCCTATTTTTGCTCAAAAATAAGCACGCTGACAGTAAATCATTCGGCGAATAAATCATTTTACAGAATGCCAAAAATAGATCAAACGGACATTGAAATTCTCCGTGTGCTGCAACGCAACGGGAAACTCACGGTGAAAGAATTGGCCGACCGAGTGCATCTTTCGCCTTCGCCCACTTTCGAACGACAGCGCCGACTGGAGCGCGAAGGCTACATCGAGCGCTACGTGGCGAAGGTCAACCCCAAGAAGGTGGGCAACACGATTGTGGTGTTTTGCAACATTAAACTCAAGCAACACAGCGGCCGTCTGAGCGAGGAGTTCATGGAAGCGGTGCGCGGCATCGACGAGATCACCGAATGCTACAACACCTCGGGCGACTACGACTTCATGATCAAAATTTTTGTCCGCGACATGGAGCACTATCAGGACTTTGTGCTCCATAAACTCGGGCGCATCGACAGCATCGGCAGTTTGCACAGCGTTTTCGTCATCGGTGAGGTGAAGGCGCAGAGCGAGGTGCCCATCGCCGTGGAACCGATGCGCTGAATCGGACTTGCGCGAACTTGCCCACCGCCCAAAGCGATGGACTGCCGGGAGCGGACAACGAGAACTTGCCCTCGGCGCACAAAAAACGGCGCGACCCGCAAGTGGGTCGCGCCGTTCTTTCGTCGGTCAGATTTGAGCAATGGGGAGATCGTCTGTGAACAAATGTCCCCAATCGCGGCGGAGGTTGAGCACGGCACTCCATGCGGCGCGCGTTTCGGCGGTGCGCCCGAATTGGGAAGCCGAGAGGCCGGTGCCGAGCACGTCGAATCGCTGCAAAACCGCACCGACGGTGAGCTGATTCACATCGATGTCTACCTTATACACCGCGCGGTGGCGGTAAGCGTCGCCATAGGTTTCCCCCTCCGCGGGCAGGCGATAGAGATAGCCCGCACGGCGCAGGCGTTCGAGGGCTTCGTAGGCGGTGTGGACGGGGAGACGCAGTTCGCGCGCGAGGCGATGGACGGGCCATGAGGCATCGCCGGACAAAAAGCGGCGGGCAAGCAGCCCCATGAGGCGAAGGGCAACGACATCGCTCATTTGCCGATTAAGCGACACGTCCTTTTCGTCCGCAAACGGCTGGGCTTGCTGCTCGAGCGTGTGGCATAGGGCAACGCCGGTGAGGCAGATGCTCCAAGTGACGTAGAGCCACATCATCAACAGCGGCAGGATGGCGAACGAACCGTAGACGGCGTTATAACTGCTGATGAACAACTGGCTGTTGACATAGAGATCTTGCACCGCGCAAAAGAGGGTGCCGGTGAGCAGCGCAGGGAAATAGATGCTGCTCCAGCGTACGGGCACGAGGGGGATGTACTTGAACATCAACGAAAACACACCGCTCACCACCAAGGCTTTGATGATCCAGGAAATGACTGGCGCACTGTTGTCGATCAACGAGACATGGGGCAGATAGTTAAGCAATTTCAGCACCACTACCCACACTCCGCTCAGAAAGAAGATGGCAAAGATGAGAAACACGATGAGTCCCAAGTAGGAGAGCGAAAAACTGAAGATGCTGCGCGAAGTATTGATGCCCCACATGGCATTAAATCGGCGCTCGATGTTATTCACCAACGAAACGAGGGTAAAGGCGAGCACCAAGAAGCTGACCCCGACCACAATGTCGTCTTGTGTGCGCGAAATGTAGGAGTTGGCGAAGTCCATCAGCTGGGTGACGATGTGATCGGGCAGGCTCACGTGGTCACGGAGCTGGGCTTCGAGATAGCGGTCGAGGCCGAATCCGCGCCCCACGGCGAGGAGCAGTGCCAAGAGGGGAACGACGGAAAGCACGGTGGTGTAGGTCAGCGCGGCGACGTGGGTGAACAGGTCATTGCGGTCGATTTGCTGCCAAAGGCTGTAAACTACTTGTGCGGGACGGCTGCGCATCAGCCGAAGATAGAGGAGGCGGGGCTTCATAACGACAATTATTGCGTTGAAAATGAGGCATCTTCGATCATTCACCCCAAGTGGCGCGATCGAGGTTGCGATAAGAAATGGCTTCGGCGATGTGCGCGCGCGTGATTTGGTCGACCCCGTCGAGATCGGCGAGGGTGAGCGACACTTTGAGCACGCGTTCATAGGCGCGCGCCGAGAGTCCGAGGCGGTCGAGGGCTTGTTCGAGGGCGGCGTGCGCCGATTCGTCGAGGTGCACGAAGGCTTTGATGTGGCGCGCAGCCATTTGGGCATTGCAGTGCACGCCGGGACAATCGGCAAATCGCGCAGCCTGACGACGACGCGCGGCCACAACGCGCGCACGGATGGCGGCCGAACTCTCGCCGGCGGGAGCAGACGAGAGTTCGCGCACCGTGACGGGCACGACTTCGACTTGCAGGTCGATGCGGTCGAGCAGGGGGCCGCTGATGCGACTCATGTAGCGCTGCACTTGCCCAGGACGGCAGGTGCAAGGATGGTGCGGATCGTTGTAATACCCACAGGGACAGGGGTTCATGGCGGCAACGAGCATGAAAGAGCAGGGGAGCGTGACGTTGTAACGGGCACGCGAAATACTGATTTGGCGGTCTTCGAGCGGCTGGCGGAGGGTTTCGAGCGCGTTTTTGGAGTATTCCGGAAATTCGTCGAGGAAGAGCACGCCGTTGTGCGCCAAACTCACCTCGCCGGGCTGAAGATGTGCGCCGCCGCCGATGAGGGCGACGTCGGAAATGGTGTGGTGGGGCGAACGAAACGGCCGCGTGGAGATGAGGGTGTCACCGCGTCCGAGTTTGCCGGCGACGGAATGGATTTGCGTGGTCTCCAAACTTTCGGCCAAACTGAGGGGTGGCAAAATGGAGGGGAGACGTTTCGCCATCATGCTCTTGCCGCAACCGGGACTGCCCACCAATAAGATGTTGTGACCGCCGGCCGCTGCGACTTCAAAGGCGCGTTTCACCAAAGGTTGGCCTTTGACTTCGCTGAAATCGTAGGGGAAGGTTTCTTGCGCGGCATAAAACTCAGCGCGCGTGTCGACAATCGTGGGCAAAAGGGGAGCGCGCCCTTCGAGATGGCCAATCACTTCCGTAAGGTGGCGCACGCCGAACACCTGCACGCGGTCTACGACAGCGGCCTCGCGCGCATTCTCCTCGGGCACGAAGAGGGTGGTGTAACCCATGCTGCGGGCAAGAATCGCCGCGGGGAGTACGCCGCGAACGGGGCGCAGATCGCCGTTTAAACCCAGCTCGCCGAGAAACATGCAGCGCTCTATTTGCACGTCGACGGGGTGAATGCGTTCGTGCGAAAGCAATAAACCGACGGCAAGCGGAAGATCGTAGCTGCTACCTTCCTTCTTGACGTCGGCGGGGGCGAAGTTGATGGCCATATCTGTCCCGCTCGGCAGCGGAAACCCACTGTTTTCGAGAGCTGAACGGACGCGCGTTTTACTTTCTTTCACGGCGCTGTCGGGAAGTCCGACCATAACAAACAAGGCGTCGCGGGGTTGATCGAAACGGGTGACGTTGATTTCGATCAGTACGCGCGAAGCGGTGAGGCCGTTGATGGCTACGGTGTGAACGGTGGAGAGCATGGAGGAGATCGGGGCGATTTTTGCGGACTTTTCCACGACGCACGGCGATGAGTTGCCGACGAAGTGGGAAAATCACATTTATCTTCACACGCAAATCTACACATTTTTAAGGAAATGCCCAAACGATCGGGCATTTCGCGGCGGTTTTGGTGCCGTACTTCCCTAATTCCTATTCTTGCACTTACAAGTTCCTGATTCTCGTGCTGCACTTCCGCTTGTTTCTCGGCTCATTCTCCACCACTGTCGGGCACGCGCAGAATGAAAGTCCATGAGATTTCCCCGAAAAAAGGGGGCGGTCATGCCAAAGTGGAAAACACTTTTCAAAAAGTGCACTACTTAACATAATCTCTTTCGCGTAAAATCAAATGAACGATGACTTGTTCTGATTTACGCACCGTATGAAAAATGAGTATTTTGGGGAGGTTTTCACCAAATCTCGCGTCAAAACTCAACGAAGTCGTGCCCATACCACCGCAAATCGCCAAGCACCGCGACCACCGCGTGAGGTGTAGGACAAAAGTAGACGAGCCACTGCTCGATCGAGCCACGAAACGCGACGAAGTGGTGCACAAACTGTGGAAAGCAGTGATGCCGCGGCGGGGGGTGCACCTTCTGCACGAAATTGTCCTGCGATAATGTGAGCGCGCAGGTACAAAGCCAAGCGACATCGGGCAAGTGCTGATGCGCCGACGGCTGTTTCGGACGAAAAAAACATCGTTTCGAGCGGGTTGGGCGCACTTTGAAGCGAAAAGTCCACAGCTTTCTCCACATGATCGGTCATTTTACACAGCACATGCTCAATTCCGGCCGCGTTCTCCGAAAGTGTTGTGCCGGTGATGCTGTGCGGTGTGCGATAGATGCGGTGAAACACCGAAGAGCACCAAGCGGGACGCGGCGCGGCGAGAAGAAGACGGAAGCCCAACTCGTAGTCTTGCCAACACGTGAGCGTTTCGTCCCAACCGCCTACTACTCGCAACAAATCCACCTCAGCCACAAAAGACTGGGTGGAAACTTGCGCGCTCAACAAGTGGTGCGCCGCAGAAGGGTTGGGCACGCCGTGTCGCACTTGCTCCGTGCCGTCCGGAAAAATCATGCGTGTTCGTGCCAAAACCCAGCGCGCTTCGCCATCGGCGCGCAAGGCAGCGAGCATTTGCGTGAGAAAATCAGGCGACATCTCGTCGTCCGAATCGAAAAAGGCCACATACCCGTCGGTCACCGCACGCAATCCGCAGTTGCGCGCCGCGTTCGCGCCGGAACGTGGCTCGTCGAGCAAGCAAGTTTCGACAAACCGCCCGCCGTGCGCCGCCATCCAATCGGCCACTCGCGAGTGTGTGTCGTCGGTCGAACCATTGTCCACCACAATCAGGCGCACGCGCTCATAAGTTTGCGCAGCCACCGATTGCAGACAGCGATCAATCACTCCCGAACGGTTGCGAACGGGGATGATCACGCTCACCGTCGGCGAAAAAGCGGCCGCCGAACGGGGGAAAGTGGAGGGCAACGTCTCCTGCGGTGAGGACGTGGAAGCAAAAGTGGGGTGGGGCATGGCAAAGATAGAGCGATAATGCGCACAACGATACAAAAAAGGCGGAAGCCGCGTAGGCTTCCGCCGAGAAGAGGGGGATTAGTATTCGTCTTCGTTGAAGAGGAAATCTTCTTTCGTGGGATAGTCGGGCCAGACGTCTTCGATCGTCTCATAAATTTCGCCTTCGTCTTCCAGTTCTTCGAGGTTTTCCACCACTTCCAACGGAGCGCCCGAGCGCATGGCGTAGTCAATCAATTCTTCCTTGGTGGCGGGCCAAGGTGCGTCTTCGAGTTTCGAAGCTAATTCCAATGTCCAATACATAGTTATGTGGATAGGTTTTACGGTTTGAGCGTGCAAAAGTAACATTTCCTCGCGAATGGCCAAATTTTTCACGCATAATTTCACATTACGGGTCGAGTTTTGCCCGTTTTATGCGTCTTTCTTCTTAAAAATAGGCCACGGTGTAATGCTGTTTGTGAAGTTTCGGGCAGAAGAAGGCCAAGCCGAAACGGCCGAGGTCGAAACTTACGCACACTTCCGGGCTGTCGATGAAGCGTTGCCACGCAGCCCGCGCCGGCGCATCGCGAGAGATGCCGCACACCACCGCCGGGCGGCATTTTTTTTCGTCGGCACTGTCGAGCACAAGCGAGAAGAGCGAGCTGGAAGGCAAGCATTCGGTGGAAGCGAAATAGAAAAAATCGTGCTCCGCAAACCGCTTTTCGCTTTCAGGCGGGAGGGTTTCGTAAGTCGTGAGCCGTGCCTGCGTGCGCGCTGCCGAGAGATAAGCCCTTTCGCGCGCACCGACCTTGCCGACAAGTGCGATGTCATTCGCTTCGGCGGCATTGGCGACGCGAAAGAGGAGGCGATCGTCTTTCTCGTTGAGCGCGCCGGCGAGTGCCTCGGGATCGGTGGCCGGCAAACGGCGGCGGCGCTGCAAATCAGCGTAGGCGTAGTAGGCCATGTCGTTGTAAATCACCTGCGTGATCCACGAAAATGCCCACGGAGAGTGGACACCGTAGCCACGGCGGTGGCGCCATCGAGAAAGCCACTGCGAGAAGCGGCGCAAAGGAGAGTAGTCGGGGTGCATGAAAGAGGAAAGTTGTCGAGTTGCGGCGAATCGTCGATGACGACATGCGCGGTGCAAAACACAATGCGCGCACCTGCTCGCCGCAAAGCGGAACAGATGCGCACACAGAAGGGGAGATTGGCCAAACCGGCACGGGCGACATTCACGCCACACGACCGTTTTCGGCAATCGGCTGTCGAGAAAAGCGCGAAGGTTCTCGACTTAGATACCGAGCTTCGTGCGGATGGCCGCGGGGATGGCGTTTTTGTTGATCACGATGTTCATCGTTTTGTAAGCGGCGTAGGGTTTCGACACATACCAGAAGCCCTTGTAAGGACCGTAGTCACCCCAAGAGTTTTTCATCATGAAATACTCCTTGCCGTTCTGATCTTTGGCCAAACCGTAGATCTGCATGCCGTGGTCGTCGGTCGTTTCCCAGTTGTCGTAGGCGAGTTGGCGCATCTCCTGGGTGATGGTCTTTTCGCCCTTGCTGTCGGTGGCGTTGATCTTGGCACCGGCCTTTTCGCCCGTCCAGCGCGACTGGTCAGAACCCACACCGGCCGAGCTCTTCGTGTCGGGCACGGTGGCCACGCAGCGGTGTTTGCCCGTGCGGCGCGAGAAACCGTCTTCGCTCACGTCGGCACCCCAAGCAAAGGTGTAGCCGTTGCGCACAGCGCTCTCCATTACTTCCATGAGATCGTTGAGGGGGAGGTTGTAGCTGGGCGCCCAACGCCAGTTGTCCTGCACTTCGATGACGAAAGGCTTGTAGAAAGGCTCATGCGTGTAGGACGTGAGGCTCACGTAGTCGTTGGGATCGAGGCGGAGATAGTCCTTCACGTAGGTGTGGGGCGTGTATTCCTTGCCGTTCACCTTGAAGGTCTTGGGTGCTTCGCCGAAGTAACCGTCCACCATTTGTGCCACCGTCTTCTTCCAGATGGGGTTGATGGTCTTGTGGTCGCCCTTCGCCACGCTACCCACGAAGGCTTCGAGGCCGGGGAAGAATTGCTTGAAGTTGAAGAGCGAATCTCCGTAGAGCGTTTTGGGGTAAGGCATGGTGCCTTCGGGTACGAGACCGTAGCGATCCATGCAGTAGATCACGTCATAGAACGAACCGCCCTGCGAGAAGCTCACATCGCCGTGCGTGCGAACGGCACGATCGGCGCGGTCGTTGTAGGTTTTGCCCACAACAAACGATTCGCAGAGGTCTACGTCGGCGGGGTTCAACGAGGGATTCTTCTTGAGGGCTTCGCTTTCGAGGAAAGCCAGCGAGGAATAGGCCCAGCAAGTACCCGAGTTGTTTTGATTTTTGATACTCGTCACAGGAGCGGACACGATAGTCGTGAACACGAGGGTGTCTTTCGGAGCTTCCGTCTTCTTCTTGCCGGCTGCGGTGGCCGCACCGAAGAAGCTCAGCGCCGCGAGGGCGAGGGTAAGAAATTTCTTCATATTGAAATGATAGTTGTTAGAGTTTGCATTGGGAAAAACGCCGCAACTTGCGCTCCGATCGTCGACGATCGGTGTGGTTCGCGCCGTGCGGCGGCGCACATCAGCGCGCCAAGAAGGCTTCGACGTCGTCGGAGTGGTAGGGCACCAGCTCCGTGCCGAGGAAGCGGCAACCGTCGGCCGTGATGAGCAGGTCGTCTTCGATGCGGATACCGCCGAAGTCCTTATAACGCTCGATGGCATCGAAATTCAAGAAGTCGCTGTTCGTGCCTTCGGCGCGCCAGAGGTCGATGAGGTCGGGAATGAAATAGATGCCCGGCTCGTCCGTCACCACGTGTCCCGCTTCCAAGCGGCGACCGAAGCGCAGACTCGCCAAACCGAACTGATCGGAGGGGCGCGTCTCCTCGTCGTAGCCCACATTCACCTGACCGAGGGCTTCCATGTCGTGGACATCCATGCCCATCGCGTGGCCGAGTCCGTGCGGCAAGAAGAGGGCGTGGGCACCGGCGGCCACCGAAGCGTCGACATCGCCCTTCATCAGGCCGAGGGCTTGCAGGCGTTCGGTCATCAGGCGGCACACGGCGAGGTGCACGTCCATGTATTTCACCCCGGGGCGCGCCACTTTGAGTGCCAAGTCGTGGCAGTCCACCACAATGTCGTAGACATCGCGCTGGCGCTGGGTGAAGCGGCCGGAAATGGGCGTGGTGCGCGTGTGGTCGGAACAGTAGTGCTCGCGCGATTCGGCACCGGCGTCGACCAAGAGCAGGCGCGTCGGATCGAGCGTGGCCGTAGAGGGAAAACCGTGCAGCACTTCGCCGTGCATCGATACGATCGAGGGGAAGGAAACCATGCTGCCGCGCGACGAGGCGATGCCGTCGAGCGCACCGGCGATGGCGGCCTCCGTCATGCCGGGCTGCACGGCCATGCGCATGGCGGTGGTGTGCATCTCATAACCGATGGCGGCGGCGCGGTCGAGTTCGGCGATTTCCTCCTCGCTCTTGATGTTGCGCAGCGCCACCACGGCGCGGATGAGCTCGACACTCGCCGCTTCGCGTACCTTGAGGGGATGCAGACCGGTGAGGTCGGCCATCTCGATCATGATGTCGTGGCGATAGGGCGGCAAGAAGTGCACGCGGCGACCCAAGCGGCGCGCTTCGGCGAAGAGGGTGGCCAGTTCGCGCTTCGGCGCGGTGCGTTCGATGCCACTCTCGGCGGCCATGTCAGCCATTGAGGGAACGGGGCCCGTCCAGATGATGTCGTCGATGTCGATGTCGTTGCCCACCAGCGTTTCGACGCCGCTTTCGCAGTCGATCACCAGCGCCAGCCCATCGCGGTGCTGACCGGTGAAATAGAGAAACGAACTGTCCTGACGGAACTTGTAGGTGTTGTTCGGGAAGTTGCAGGGGCTGTCGTTGTTGCCGGGGATGAAAATGATGCCGCTACCGACGAGTTGGCGCAGGCGGCTGCGGCGCTCTGCATAAGTGGAACGGGAAAAGAGCATGGGACGCAGTTTTTAGTAATTATTGTTTCCGCAAAGTTACTACATTCCGCGCGGAATCTTATACCTTTGCACAACTTTTATAGACTGATTTGCAGCATTTGTCCGCCAAAGTGGCTCAAAGCTGCCACAAATGTTTGTACCCATGAATGCAACAACAGGACTTGTATTGGAAGGTGGGGGTATGCGCGTCGTGTTCACCATCGGAGTGCTCGACTACTTGATGGATGCCGACATCACCTTCCCCTATGGCATCGGCGTGTCGGCCGGTGCCGGGCACGGCATGTCCTTTCTGAGTCGACAAAGAGGGCGCGCCAAGAAGACGGCTATCGATATGCTCGAAAAATATCAATACATCGGGATCAAACATTTGTGGCAAAACCAAGCCATTTTCGACCAAGATTTTCTCTACGACCGCGTGCCCAACGAAATTCTGCCCTTCGACTACGACACGGCCTTCAACAATCCCATGCGCTTTGAGATTGTCACCACCAATTGCCGCACCGGCCACGCCGAATATCACACCGAACGCCGCGACCGCGACCGCCTCCTCACCCTCTGCAAGGCCTCGGCCTCGCTGCCCTTCGTGTCGCCGATCTGCCCCCTCGACGGCGTGCCGATGCTCGACGGTGGCATCGCCGACCCCATTCCCGTGGAGCGCGCCATCAGCCAAGGTTTCGCCCGCAACGTCGTGGTGCTCACCCACAACCGCGGCTATCGCGATGCCGGCAGCGACGTGCGCATGCCCAAATTCGTCTATAAGAATTACCCTCGCCTCCGGGTGGCGCTCTCGCGCTTGAAGCGCGTCTACAATGAGCACATCAGTCTGGTCGAACGGCTCGAAGAGTCGGGAGCGGCGCTCGTCATCTGTCCGGAAAAGCCCCTCGAAGTGGATCGTTTCGGCACGCACATCGACCAACTCGAAGCCCTCTATGAGGAGGGATATGCCTGCGCCGAACGCATCTTTTCCCAACCGCAAACTCAGCGTTTTCTCGCCGGCGAATAAAGTTGGGGTGTTTCTCTGAAAACTCCACCGCTTTTGCCAAAAACTCGGCTTGTTTTTCTCAATTGCGCCCCGCTATTCGCCGACGGTCTCGACGAGTGGCGGGGCGAACCTCTTTTTTTAACTCATGACTCTCCACATTTTCAATCCCTCGCACGACGAAGCCCTCGCCGCGCACACCGCCCACTACTGCCCCACACGACCGGCACGCCGATTGGCACACGCACTGGCCGAACTGCCCCGACTGTGGGCGGCGGCCGACGATGTGTGCCTGCGTTTGCCCGAATCCGGTGGCACGGAGGGCACGGAAGTGCCCGACTGGACGACGGTGGAGCGCATCGAACCCTGGGGCTGGGATCGGCATCTGGTCGGCTTGTTGCGCCGACTCGGCGCGCCCGAACGGCTCTTGCCCTCCGACGAGCGACTCTGCCTGCTGCGGCGCATGAGCAGTCGCGAGACGGGGGTGCGATGGGCGGAGGGGTTGCGCACCGACGACCTGCCGGGTGTGGTACAGCCGCGCGTCGTGTTCTGCACCTCGACGGCAGCGGTCGAAGCGGCCGCGGAGGCGATGGACGGACGCGCCATGGTGAAACAACCGTGGAGTTGCAGCGGGCGCGGCGTGTGGGCTTTTGCCGACGACGAGGCCTGCCGACGACGAATCGACAAGGCCATTCGACAACAGGGTGGGGTCGAGGTGCAGGCGCGTTGCGAAGGCCTGCTTGACGCGGCGCTGGAATTTAGCATCGACACGGCGGGCAGCGTGCACTTCGACGGCGTTTCGCTCTTCACCACCACGCCCGGCGGTGCTTACGGGGGCAATCTGGCGGCGCACCCCGCGCAGTTGCACCGCACCTTGCTCGAGCGCGCGGCCGCAGTGGGCAGTCCGCTCGCCGAAGAGGTGTTCGACACGCTCATTGCCCGCATGGCGATGCGCATTGAGGAGGTGTACGGCGCGGGCTGTGCCGACGCTTCGGCGCGCTACGTGGGGCCGCTGGGCGTGGATGTGCTGGTGGCGCGCGAGGGGTGGCTGCCCTATGTCGAGATCAACCTGCGGCGCACCATGGGGCACGTGGCTTTGGCGGCAGGACGCAACTTTTCGACCGACGCACCCCCGCGAATGTTGCGAATCGGCGCGCACGGTTGGGATTTTGCCGACTGAACCGAAGCCGTGCGGTGAACCGCCGAGTGCACGGTGGCGGCGAAAAGCCGAGAAGTGTTTCCGACCGGCGGAAAAGGGCGCACGACCGAGGCAAACACTGCGCCGCGTGCAAAAAAACGCTCCCCGACAGCGCCATGGTGCTGTCGGGGAGCGGTGTTTCAGGTGGAGCATTCGCCCACGGTGGGCGGTCAACGCTCGCGCTCGCGGTAGAGTTTCAGCGTTTCTTCGCCGTCCACGATGTAGTCGTGGCGCGTGTTGGGATAAGTGCGCACGCTGTCGGCTCTGAACGAGGAGTAGTAGGCGGGCAACCGGTCATCGCCTTCCGTCGAAGTGCCTGCTTTGAAACCGGCGGTGGCGGCGGCCTTCAAGAAGGCGGCTTTGTCGTCGGGATATTTGAACCACAGTTCGTTGTGCACGCGGTTGTTGTTGATCACAAAACGGCAGAGTACGGTGCCTTTGCTCGTGGTGAGTTCGTAAACGTCGGCGCGATCGGCTGCCGTCGCGGTGGTATCGGTTCTGCAGACGAAGCCTTTCACTTCAAGCATCTTGCGCAGTTGCGCATTGCTGTATTGCAAAATCAAACCGCTCGAGCGCTTGGTGTAAATGTCCCAATAGTTGATGACTTTTTCGCGCAGCTCGGCTTCGTTGTCGACCCTACTTTCAGCGGTGGCGGGCAGGGTGTCGGGCTGAGCAATGGGAGTTTGTGCTGTGGGTTCGGGCGCGGCGAGATAGTTCTCGTAGTAATAATAACCACCGGCGGCACTGCCTGCGACGACCAAGGCGAGAATGCCCAGTGCCCACTTCATGCCGCTGCCGGAACTGCGCGAGGGTTCGTCGTCCTCGTCCGTCCGTCGGGGCGAAACGGGGGGCGGAGCCGCGGGCGGTGTCGATGACGGACGAGCGGCAGACGATGCGGCGCTGTCGGCTTTGCGGTCTTTCGCCGCCGCGGGGGTTTTCTTTTTGGAAGGAGTCGTTTTCCCGGATGAAGCGACGGGCGCTTCGGTCTGAACTCCGAGTTCTGCCCCGCGATGCTCCACGTCTTGCAGTTCGGGGGCGGACGCTTCGGCGACGGGCGCGGGAGTGGGCGACGGCGCGGCGGGCTTCGGCTTCGCAACCGGGGGCACTACCGGTGCGGAAGGGGCAGAGGTGCTGCCGCCGCCGAGGGGCTTCGAGGACGAGGCGGGCACGAACGGACGGCGGTCGACCACGCAACCGCAATAGGGGCAGTATTCGGCGTGCACCGAGACGGGACGACCGCATTTCTTACAGGGATTCACTTCCATAGTAGGGGGCATTGCTGTGATGGGAGATGGACGAGGCCGGCGCCGCCGGCGAGGGGGATGCTCGTTGCGCGGAGAAACGAATGACACCCTGCGCGACGGTCGATGACCGAACGCTACATTTCAGGCCGTAAAGTTAGCCATTTTTTTGAAGACACGGTGTGTTTCGGCCACAAGGTGAGAGAAAAAACGAGTTTTTTAGGTCAAAACGCCATAAGTTGCCTGTGATGCCGGAGTTCAGCGCCGAAGATTCGGTCACTTTTGGGGAGCGAAAACCAAAAAAGGGGAGAAAACCTTTTGTTCGACAAGGCGGCAGCGGCGCTCCCGCAAGCGAAGTGCACACCATCCGCGGCGGCGACAACGAAAAAAGCGGAACAAGCCGACGAGGCGTGGCGAATGCAACGACAAGCCTTCGCCCGAAAAGAGGAAAAGGGGACGTTAGAGCGAGCCAAGCGACCTATTTTCAGTGCAAATTGACCTACAAAGTCCTTAAAACAGTCGTTTTTGAAGCCTTCAATGTTAATAATCAATGTATTTCTGCGGATTCTTCCGTTTTGGCTTGGAAAAAAAAGCGAGAATGGCTAACTTCGCACTGTGTTTTTCATAGTATTAGATTTAAGGTTAACAAGGTTGGGATACAGTGGTATCCCATTTTTTTTGCCCCTTGGCCTCAATCGATGACTGTTTCCCCTTTTTTCCCGCTTGGATGCGGAGCAGATCCCCCGGCACACGAAATTCTTTTCGTGCGCGGTGAGCTTGCGCCCGAAAGGTTTCTCGTTTTCGGTCGTTGCCCGCCGTGCGCGAGGTGAAAGCCGCCGTTCACCGACGGCACAGCGCGTTCGGTGCGCCGAACGGTGGGACTTTCGGCGAGAAGGCTACCCATTGCCTCCGTAAACATTGTGCACAAAAAATAGGCGTTTCCCATCATCCTACCCCGATTTGCCCGACCTTCGGATGCAGTCGGTGGGAGGTGACGATGGGAAACGCCTGTTTGTGCTGACGCAGGCCGACAAGCGGCGGACATCAGCTGTATTTGCGCGGATAGCGCAGCAAGATGCCGCCGACGGCCACCACGCCGAGGAGGAAATTGTAGTAAAGATGCGGAATGATTTGCAGGGGACTGAGTGCCGCGAGACTTGAGGCGAGGAGCAACTGCGCGCCGTAGGGCAACAGTCCCTGCGCCACGCACGAGAAGGTGTCGAGGAGCGAGGCGCTCTTGCATTTGTTCACGCCGTAGCGGGTGGCGATGTCGTTGGAGATGCGGCCGACGCTGAGAATTGCGACCGTATTGTTGGCCGTCACGCAGTTGGTGAGCGCCACCAAGGCCGAAATGGCACCTTCGGCGCCGCGCTTGCCGCGAATGTGGCGCGTGAGGCGCGAAATGATGAAGTCAATGCCGCCGTTGTGGCGAATCACTTCCATCAAACCGCCGGCCAAGAGGGCGATGAGGATGGTTTCGCTCATGCCGGCGACGCCTTTGGCCATCGCATTGAACCATCCCGCCGCATCGAAGGCGCCGGTGCTCAAACCGATGACGCCCGTGAGAACATTGCCCAGCAGCAACACCAGCATCACGTCGACGCCGACCATCGCGACCACCAGTACGGCGAGATAGGGGAGGACTTTGAGCAGGCTGAAGTCGGGAATCGAACCGACAGTGTGGCTGCCGGCTCCGTTGACGCAGTAAATGGCGAAGCACACCACGGCAGCGGGCAGGGCGATGCGGATGTTGGCGCGAAACTTGTCGCTGAGTCGCACGCCCTGTGAGCGGGTGGCCACGATGGTGGTGTCGGAAATGAACGAAAGGTTGTCGCCGAAAAACGCACCGCCCACCACGGCGCCCACCACCATGGGGAGGGAGAGGCCGGAAGACGAGGCGACGCCGCCGGCCACGGGCACCAAAGCCATGACCGTGCCCACGCTCGTGCCGATGCTCAGCGAGACAAAGCAGGCGGCCAGGAACAATCCGGGCACAAGGAGCGAGACGGGGAGCGCACGCAGCGTCATGGCCACCGTGGAGTCGATGGCTCCCATCTGTTTCGCCGAGGCGGCAAACGCGCCGGCGAGGATGAAGATCCAAAGCATCATCATCAGATTTTTCTCACCCGCCCCGCGGCTGAACACACTCACGCGTTCGGCAATGGGAAGCAGACCGCGGTGGAGTTCCGGTTCCACGGGGCGCGTGGCATCGGGGTGGTTGGTGATGAAAAGGGCGTAGGCCGAGGCGATGATGAAGACAATGACGAGCGGCACTTTGCTGAAATTGCCGGCGGCAATCCCCAACACGAGGAAAAGCACGACCATCAACAACAAAGGACTCACCGCCAACCATCCGCGCCGCGTCGACACGCGGGGCGTAGAAGAGAATTGCGTCATAAGGGAACGAATCGTTTTTGTTTGTGGCTGCGAAGTTACCATTTCCGCCGCGCACGACCAAGCACGGGAATGGGGGGAATGCTTTTGCTTCCTTCAAAAGAGAAATGAAGACTCCTATATATTATAGGATCTTCCCACGCAAAAACACCGTGACCGTCGTTCGTTAGGAACGGCGGTCACGGTGGAGCGAAGCGGGAGCGGGGAGTTGTGCCGCAGCTTAGGCGGCGTGGCGATAGGCGTAGAGCACCGCGGAGAGATAGTGCACATCGGTTTCTTCGGGCAGGCGACCGCCCACCACGGATTCGACGCGACGGGCGAAATCGGCGGCGTCGAATGTTTTGCTATGCATGGCGGCGGCACCCAAAGCACGCGAGATGAGGGCGGCGCGGCGGGCGTCGATGCGATCGATCAGCGAGAAGGTGCGCTCATAATCGGGCAGATCTTCGAAAGCGTGCAGCGGAGAACGATTGCCGTAGTTCGAACCGCTTTGCGCCACAAACGTGCCGGCGGCCAAATCGCCCCAACGGCGGTGCAACTTCGTGCCGAAGATCAACAACAACCCGCTGCCGAAACTGCCGAAAACATCGATCCACAACAGGAAATAGCGCAGGATGAGCGTCCAAACCGTCGGGGCACTGCCGTCGATTTGCACCACGCGCAGCCGAAGACAGAGCTTGCCGATCGTGCGCCCGTTGAAGGTGATTTCTTCGAGGACGGGAAGGAAGAAGAAAAAAAGAAAAAACAGCGGAATGAACGGATCCAATTCGCGCGTATAGAACGAAGAACCCACCAAAGCACTGAGACCAAAGACGATTAACACCAAGACAATATCGATGGCAATGGCGGCGAAACGCTGGAAAAGTGTGGCAGGGAGCAACGAGATGCGCACATTCTCGACAGAAACAAATTCGGGCATATCTATATATAAGATGAGCGGATACAAAAACGAGGAACGAAAAACGAAGTTTCACGAACTCTTCGCGACAAAAATACGCATTTCACTTGTAAATACCCTTACATTGCGAAAAACTTTCTTACTTTTGTGCCATCATCTTGACTTAAATCGCCCAACGGTCGCCGACCGCAGCGCATTTAGAACCGGTATCACAGACGTTGTCGCACCGCCAATTCCACTCAAAACCGCTGCACCGCGCAAGCCGCACCGGGCGATCGACAACCTTCCCTCCTTTACTCTGCTCACCTCCATGAGAGAATCAGCCTTTGTCCGACTCAACCGCCAGAAATGGCAGTCCTATCAGGAATGGGGTCAAAACATGGGGATGCTCAATCCCGAAGAGATGGCTAAGATCTATCTCGATGTGTCGGCCGACTTGGCTTTTGCCCAAACGCATTTCGCCGAAAGTCCCGTCACCGACTACCTCGAACGCATCGCCCGCCACTTCCATCAGTATGTCTACGGCCAACGTCCCAACCGCTGGGGCGAGGTGGTGCGCACGCTCAAGTACGACATCCCGATGGCTTTCTACTATTCGCGGCGCGATCTCCTCGTTTCGCTCGCCGTGTTCCTCATTGCCATGGTCGTGGGCGTCCTCTCGCAGCAAATGGATCCCGACTTTGCCCGCACCGTCCTCGGCGACCAGTATGTGGACATGACGATCCAAAACGTGGCCAACGGCGACCCGATGGCGATCTACAAAGACAAAGACACGGTGTCCATGTTTTGGGGCATCTTTCTCAACAATGCCTCGATCGAGGCGCGCACCTTCATCGGCGGCCTCTTGGCGCTGCCGGGCGCGCTGCTCATCATTCTCTACAACGGCGTGGTGTTCGGTTGCGGCGAAACCTTTTTCATGCAACAAGGAGCGGTGCTCGAAGCCCTGTTTGTGGTGAACCTCCACGGCTCGCTCGAGATTCCCACCATCATTCTCTCGGGCGCTTCGGCACTGGCCTTGGGCACAGGCTGGCTCTTCCCGGGACGACGCTCGCGCATCGAGGCTTTTCGCCAAGGCGCGCGGCGCGGACTACTCATGCTCATGGGGGTACTACCCCTCACGCTCGTGGCCGCGCTGATCGAAACCTACATCACCCGCCACACCGAGGCGCCGCTCGCCCTGCGCGTCTTCTTTGTCTTCGGCGGCCTCCTGTTGGTGAGCTGGCTCACCATTTTCCTTCCTCAAAGACTCCATCGAAATGGCCACACTCTATAAAGAACGTCCCGGGGGCGCCTTCATCTCCACCGCCCTCCTCTCGCTTTGGCAGCATCGCCGCCGGGTGGTGTTGCGCATTTGGGCGGTGAGCATCCTCCTCGTGGGCATCGCCACTTGGCTCGATCACAGCACGATCGGCATCGCCCTGGCCACCCTTTGGATGTGGTGGAGTGTGAGCGAGCTGATCTTGGCCGACGACCAAGCGGGCGCAGAAGCCCTGCGCGAAACCGCGCGCAAACGCGCCGAAAGTGCCCGGCTTTTTGAGAAAACACCTCCGTTTTTGAGCGAAAGTCGTGAAGTTTTCACCCCGTCTCGCTTCTCCCTCCCGGGTTTCCGCCATCTGCACCCGGGGCGCATGCTCCTTTCGGCCCTTCCGCTCGTGCTTTGGCTCTTCATCAGCGAGGGCGAAAACTTCGCTACCCATATCTGGATGTTGGTCTTCTGCCCCATGGCGCCTCTGCTCCTCGTGTTGCGTGCCCTGCCGGGGCGTTCGCTCCTCGGCATGGTACCGATGCTCTTCACCAACAGCATCCTGCCGGGCCTCTCCGTGCTGTTTTGTTTCGGCATTTGGTGGCTCACCGTCGGAGCTTCGGGCGTGCTGATAGGGGTCTTTCACGTATGGAACAGCATTTCGGATTTTCTACCCGGCAGCTATCTGGAAACCATCCACTATATCCTTTCCGAACGCCTTGTCGACACGCTCGCCACGATGGGTGCCTACGGCCTCCTGCTCATCCAAGGCACACTCGTGGTGTCGATCTTCACCTATCTGCTGGGGCATGTGGTCGACTGCAGTGACCATCGCGGACTCAACCGCCGGCTCGACACCTTTTGATTCACGCCCCCTACAAACGCTGCCTTCATGCCTTCCTTTCAACTCAATGATTCCGTCCCCACGCCGGCGCACGACTATGCCGCCGACTTGGCGCGGCTGCTGCAGGTGGAACCGCCCAAACAGCCGGAAAAAACACCCAACCCCTATGAGTATGTCAAATGGGATTGGGTGGATGATGTCATCCGCTATTTTGAGCAACACCCCGTAGTGACCCGAGTGGTCTTGATTTCCATCGCCCTTGCGCTCTTGGTACTCATTATTTATAAAGCGGGACTCTTCGACTACCTCAAAGAGCGCTTCGCCCTGCGCCGCACGACGCCCACCTGGGACGAATCGACCGTGGACACCGACATCTATGCCCACGATCTGCCCAACGAACTGCAACAAGCCACCGAAGAAGACGATTTCCTCGAACTGGTGAAACTGCTCTATCTCACGGCTTTGCGCACCCTCTGCGACCGTGGGCGCCTCGAATGGCTGCCGGCACGCACGCCTTCGGACTATGTGCGCCTGCTCGAAGAGGCCGACGCTGCGGAAACCCCTGCCATGCGCCGACTCACCCGCCACTATCTCTACGTGTGTTACGGACACTACGCGGCCGATGCTCCCCTTGTGGGCGAATGCCGCGAACTGCTGGCACAAATCGAACAGCAACCCCAAAAAACGAGCCGCCGAGCCGAGAAAGGAGGTGAGCAATGAGCAACAAATCCAATCGCACGGCCATCGCCCTCATCGTCGGATTGATCATCTGCGCGGTGCTCTATGCCCTGGTCGCACCCAAAACCTTCAACTGGGACTTGCCGCCCCAAAACCGCAACACCGAGCAGCCCTTTGCCCAAACGGTGATGCACGATGTGCTCAGCCATTCGTTCCAACACGGCTACCGCATGAGCGACAACCTCCGCGAAGTGCTCCGACAGCAGAAGAAAGAGACGAGCGAGAACCTCATTGTCTGCTTAGACACCTACAACCCAGCCGAAGAAGACAATTTCGCCCAACTCGACCGCATGGCGCGATTGGCCAAAAGCGGACGACGCATCATCTACACCTCATATATTGCGACAAGAGCCGATCAGCGCTTTTTCGGGTTGATCGACAAATACGATGGGGGCGACTGGAGTTTAAACTTCAAAACGAAAGATGAACCCAAAACCGACCCAAGCAAAATTGATCTCCTGCCCTTCCCGGTTCTCGACGCGAACCACCGACTCAGTATGAGCGAACGGGGCGGTCAGGAAAAGGTGTTTCGCTGCATGATCGGCAAGAGTTTCCTCAAATTGGACCTCGCTTCGGGGCGGTTTAGTCGCAATATAGATTTCGATCGCTCGGGTCAAGACGGCATTCTCCTCCGCCGCAGCCTGCTGCGCTTCGAACGGGAAGAAGACGCGCCTCCCCCTCATCGCATCACCGACTACGGCCTGCAACACATCCGCGCTCTCCTTGTCGACAACGAAGGCCATGTCTACGGCTTGCGCTTCGAGTTTGCCTCGGGCGGCTCGATCACTTGGCTCGCCGGCAGCGCAATGTTCACCAACTATGGGCTGTCTATGCCCGAATGGCGCGGACTGGTGCGACCGATTTTGGCCGATCTCGACGACCGCCCGGTGTGTTTCGTCAATGCGCAGTATCAAGATGAGGAAAACACCGACTCTACCAACGGCTCGGTATTGAGTTTCTTCGTCGAACGCCCACCGCTGCGCCTGGCACTGTGGATTCCGGTCGGCATGGGGCTGATGGCACTGCTTTTCAACACGCGCCGCCGCTTCCGCGCCGAACGCTATCTGCCACGCCCACGCAATTCGTCGCTGCCCTTCGTGCACCAGTTGAGCACGCTCTTCAAGGACAAACAAAACTACGCGGTGCTCGCGCGCAACGAACTGCATTTGCTCCTCGACATCCTGCGCCGCGAATATCGCTTTGAGCAGCACAATTCCACCCTCTTCGCCTTTGCCCCGCGCTTCCTCGAACGCGACACTCGCGGACTGCTCGATTCGTTCGACCTCGAACTGAATTTGGCCAGACTCGACCAACTTTTGGACGCCGAAAACCAAGGCTACTACATGACGCGCAGCGAATTTTTGAAAATCTCGAAATTCACCCAACGTCTGCTCCTCATTCTTCAATCGCAACCTAACACCTGACCTCCTATGTCTACCGACTCTCGCATCGATCTCACCGCTTTCTCCGAACGCATCGCCACTCTCCGCCAACGCGTGGCCGACAACGTGGTGGGACAATCCCAGCCTGTGCACCTTCTGCTCACCGCCCTCATGGCCGACGGCCACGTGCTGCTCGAAGGCGTGCCCGGCGTGGCCAAAACGCTCTTGGCCAAAACGCTCTCGCACCTGTTGCGCGCCGATTTCCGCCGCATTCAGTTCACCCCCGATCTCATGCCCACCGACGTGTTGGGCACATCGATCTTCAACCTCGGCACACAGCAGTTTGATTTCCACCCGGGACCTGTCTTCACACAGGTGCTCCTCGTCGACGAAATCAACCGTGCGCCGGCCAAAACGCAGGCGGCGCTCTTTGAAGTGATGGAAGAACGACAGGTGACACTCGACGGCAAGACCCGAAAACTCGATCCCTGCTATCTGGTCATCGCCACCCAAAACCCGGTGGAGCAGGAGGGCACGTACCGTCTGCCCGAGGCACAGCTCGACCGCTTCCTCTTGAAGATCGACATGGGCTATCCCTCGCACGAAGAGGAGCTGGAAATCCTGAGTCGCTACAACGCGGGCGTGGATCTGCGCGATGTGAGCGCGTTGCAACCCGTGATCAGCGCCGAAGAACTGCTCGAGATGCGCAAGATGCTACCCCAAGTGGTGGCCGACGAGCGCATCCTGCACTACATCACCGGTTTGGTCGAAGGCACACGCACCTCGCCCTTGCTCGATTTGGGCGCATCGCCCCGCGCCTCCGTGGCGCTGTTGCGCTGTGCCAAGGCCGTGGCGCTGCTTGCCGGTCGCGACTTCGTGATTCCCGACGACGTGAAGGAAGTGGCGCCTGCCGTGCTCTGCCACCGCCTCTCCCTCACCCCCGACGCCGAGATGAACGGCTACACCGCGGCACGCATCGTCGGTGCGCTGCTCGAGTCGACCGAAATCCCGCAATAACTCATCTCGTCTCTCCCATTCCATGTTTCTCACCCCGCGATTCTTTGTGATCTCAGCCGGCGTGGCGTTCCTTTCGGCCATCGGCTTCTTCTGGACGCCGGCCTACACCGTGGCGCTCGTCCTCCTTGCCGCCTTGGCGCTCGCCTTGGTGGCCGATGCCCTCCTCGCCCTGCTCTCGCTCCAGTGTGAGGGACGGCGAGAGGCCGACACGCGCCTGTGCATCGGGGCGGACAATCCCGTGCGCCTCGTCGTGCGCAATGCCTCGCGGCTCACGGCGCGCATTCTGCCCCTCGACGAACTGCCCGAGGACATGGCCGCCTCGCTCCTCCCGGAAGACTACACCACGGTGCGCCCGGGCAAAACGGTGGAACTCACCTATCAGCTCCGCCCCGACCGGCGGGGGCACTTCGCCTTCGGCAACTTCTACGTCTTCGCCCGCACCGTGCTCGGATTGTGGGAGCGCCGCTTGCTCATCTGCGGCGGCGCAGAGGCCAAGGTCTACCCGGAATTTCGACAACTCAGTGAGCGCGAAGCGCAATATCGCTTGCAGCACGACGTGCAGGTGGGCAAACGCCTGATTCGCACCGTGAGCAATTCGACGGAGTTTGAGGAAATCCGTGAGTTCATCCGCGGCGACGACTTCCGGCGCATCAACTGGAAAGCCACCGCCCGCCGCCAACAGGTGATGGTGAACCATTTCGACGACGAACGCGCGCAGATGGTCTACACCGTGGTCGACCACGGTCGGCACATGCAGCGACGCTTCGACGACATGACGCTGGTGGATCACGCCGTCAACGCCGCCCTGCAACTTTCGTTCACGGCGATGCACAACGATGACTTGGCCGGACTCGTGACCTTCGGACACGACGCGCCGGTGGTGGTGCCTCCGCGCAAAAGTGCCAAGCAACTCGGGCTGATTCTCGAGCAGCTCTATCACCTCGAACCGCGCTATGCCGAAAGCGACTTCTCGCAGTTGGCCTCTGTCCTCGCCGCGCGCGCACCGCGCCACGCACTGATGGTGCTCTTCACCGACTTTCTCACCGAAGACGCCTTCCGCCGGCAATTGCCCCACCTGAGGCGCATCGCCCGCAAGCACGCTTTGGTGGTGGTGTTCTTCGAAGACGCCGAACTCACCGCCTACACCGCCGCGCTGCCCGACCGTGCCAACGTGTCCGAGCGCGTGTCGCACGCACTGGCGGCCGAACTCGCGCTGCAAAAGCAGCAGATGGTCGACCTGCTCCGCCGCAACGGCATTCACGCCCTCTGCACCCGACCCGAACAGCTCACGGGCAACGTGGTGCGCAAGTACTTCGCGCTCAAAAAGCGCGGCGCTTGGTGATTGCTTCACGCACCGGCTTCTCGACCGTGGCCACGCCGCTGTGTATTGAGCCACTCCTCTTATATATAGTGCGCGCGCAGAAATCCATATTTGTCCCTTGGCAGAGACAAAACGCCCTCTTGCCAAACATTGCAGCGCAAAAAATGGGGCAAAGGCTTGGTGCTTAGCGAAAAACGTCGTATTTTTGCCGCGATTCGCGTTCACTTCTGCGCGAAATAACTTTCTAATTCATATCACCATGTATTTAGACTCTGCAAAAAAGAGTGAGATCTTTGGACAATACGGAAAGTCTAACACGGACACCGGTTCCGCTGAGAGCCAGGTTGCCTTGTTTTCATACCGTATCTCCCACCTGACGGAACACATGAGAGCCAACCGTAAAGATCATACGACTGAACGCGCTCTCGTGAAGCTCGTAGGTAAGCGCCGCGCCCTGCTCAACTACCTCAAAGACCGCGACATCGAGCGCTATCGCGCCATCGTCAAGGCATTGGGTCTGCGCAAATAAGCCAAGCCTCACTCGTGCCACCGCTTCGGCGGCGCAGCACAACACAAACACTCCCACGGTTCGTCAGAACTGTGGGAGTGTTGCTTTTACCGCGATTTATTCGTACATTTGCTTCACACACTTTTTCAACGCAACGCCCATGAAGCTCAAATTCCATCTCGACGACCGGTTCAACCTTCTGCTCGTTTGCACACTGAGTATCGTCAGCCTCCTCCTCGCCCTGCCCCGAGATTCAAAATCCGGCTACGACTACGAGGTGGGGAAGCCTTGGAACTATGCGCCACTCATCGCCGAGTTCGAATTTCCCATCTACAAATCGGCCGAACAGCTCGCTGCCGAGCGCGACAGCGCCCTCCGCACGTTCTATCCCTACTATAATAGCCACGAAGCTGTGGCGCAGCAGCAAGTACGCAACTTCGCCGCCGACCGCGCCGCGGGACATTTCGCAGGAGTCCCCGACGCCTACATCACCTATGCCATGCGCACGCTTCAAGGTGTCTATGCCGCCGGCGTGATCAGCAGCGAATCGATGAGTCGGCTCACGGCAGCCGGCACTTGCGGCGTGCGGGTGGTGAACGGCACGAACGCCGTGACGCGCGATCTGGGCACGATTTTCTCGCCCCGCACCGCTTATGAGCACATCATGGACGACGAGCACTACTCGCGCGACCTCCTCTCGCGACTCAAGCTCCATAAATACCTGGAAGCCAACCTCGTCTTCGACAGTCTCAAGACCCAAGAAGGCAAAGCCGAACTCCTTTCAGGCATCTCGGTCAGCACGGGACTGGTGCTCCGCGGCGAACGCATCATCGACCGCGGGGAGCGTGTGAATCTGCGCCAGAAGGCCATTCTCGACTCCTTGCGCCGCGAAAGCGAACGCCGCAAAGAGCACGCCGACAACGAGCGCATCATGATTTTCGGGCAGTTCGGTCTCATCGCCGCCTTCTTCACCCTGCTCCTCATCTACCTCCGCATGTTCCGCCGCGACCTTTACAAATCGCCGCATTCGGTCTATCTCATTTTCTCCGTCGTCACCATTTTCCCCCTCCTCACTTATCTCCTTTGCACCTATAAGTTTTTCTCCGTCTACATCATTCCCTTCGCCATGCTCCCCATCGTGCTGCGCGTCTTCACCGACACCCGCACGGCCTTCATGTCGCATCTCACGATGGTGCTCTTGGCCTCCATACCGCTCCACACCCACTACCAGTTTATCCTCTCGCAGCTCATCGCGGGCATGGTGGGCATCTACTGCATCAAGGATCTCACCGAACGTTCGCAGATCTTTCTCACCTCGCTCATCGTGACGGTCTGCACGTTGGCCTTCGGTTTGATGTTCGAACTGGCGCAAAGCGGAAGTCTCTCGGGGATGGATCGCTCGTGGCTTCGCGACATCATCATCTCGGGCGTGGCGCTCCTCTTCACCTACCCCCTGCTCTATCTCATCGAACAGACCTTTGGCTTCACTTCGAGCGTGACGCTCATCGAACTCAACAACACCAATTCGCCCATCATCCGTCGTTTGGCCAAAGAAGCCCAAGGCACATTCATCCACTCCATCCAAGTGGGCAATCTCGCCGCGGAGGTCGCCGCGAGAATCGGGGCGAAAGTGCAACTCGTGCGCACCGGCGCCCTCTACCACGACATCGGCAAACTGACAGCTCCGGGCTTTTTCACCGAAAATCAGGCCGGTTTCAATCCCCACGACGAAAAGACCGAAGAGGAATCGGCGGGCATCATCATCTCACACGTCACCAAGGGCGTGGAATTGGCCGATAAATACCGACTCCCCAAGGTGATCAAAGATTTCATCCTCACCCACCACGGCACCTCAATGGTGCGCTACTTCTACGTCCAAGCCGTCAACCGAAAGGGGGAAGAAAACGTCGACAAAGACCATTTCACCTATCCCGGGCCGAACCCTTTCACGCTCGAACAGGCCATTCTCATGATGTCCGACGCCATCGAGGCCTCGTCGCGCAGCCTGAAAGATTACAGTCCCGAGGCCATCACCGAATTGGTGAACCGCATCATCGACGGACAGGTGGCGGCCGGTGCCTTTGTCAACTGCCCCATCACCTTCCGCGACATTACCGAGGCGAAACAAACCTTCATCGAAAGTCTGCAAGTCATCTATCACACGCGCATCGCCTATCCCGAACTCAACAAGCCCGGTGCTGCTCCCCATCGCCCCACACTCGGCCTCTTCGGACACATCCAACCGCGTCCCCGCCGATAACGGCCGAGCCTATGTCGCGACGACACGAAAAATCCCCGAACGCTTTCCGGAGCGTTCGGGGATTTCTTTTTGGTGAGCCGTCCACGTTTCGGCGCTGCGCCTGCGCACAACGACGGCCGAAGACTGGACGCGACGACAACACGGTGCGGCCTTAGTATTGGAACACGCTGTGCCCCATAAACTCGCGCAGGAGCGAAGTGGGCGGCACGGCATCGAGCGGCATCGGAGCGAAATAGGAAATGAATTTCCGCAGGCGGTAGGCTTCCGAATACTCTTCGGCGCACTCCGGCACCATCTCCAACAGCGGCAAAGCCTGCGCGCGCAACGCGGCCAACTCGTAGATGAGCGCAGAGTTGAACATCGCGTCGGCTTCCTCTTGGAAGGGGAAAATCCATTTCTCCTCGCCCGCCGTCACCGAGGGGCAGCGGCGAATCACTTCCTGCGGCAAATAACCGCGATATTTGAAGTCGCGACAGATGCGGCGAATCAAACGCGTGTCGGTGGTGGGGATGTAGTTGTGGTCGTCGAGCGAAATCGTCGTCAGCGCCGAAGCATAAATCTTATATTTCGCCTCGTCGGGAATTTTCTCGCTGAGTTGCGGATTGAGCGCGTGGTTGCCTTCGAGAATCAAGATGGTGTCGGGCTGCAAACGCAGGCGGCGACCGCTCGGCACGCTCATACCCGTCGGGAAGTCGTAGCGCGGCAGTTCCACCTCCTCACCTACGAGCAGGCGGTTCATCTGATCGTTGAACAACGGCAGGTTGAGCGCCTCGATGTGCTCAAAATCGTAGTCGCCCGTCTCGTCGAGCGGTGTGAGCGTGCGATCCACGAAATAGTTGTCGAGCGAGATCGACACCGGTTTCTTGCCACACGCCATCAGTTGCACGCTCAGGCGCTTGGAAAACGTCGTTTTGCCCGACGACGAAGGCCCGGCGATGAGCACCACGCGCAGGGCATCGTGCGAAGCGATGTGGTCGGCAATCTGCGCGATCTGCTTTTCTTGCAGCGCCTCGGCCACATTCACCAAATCGTTGGTGCGCCCCTCGCGAATCAGTGTGTTGAGTTCACCCACCGTCGTGCAGCCCAAAATCTCTTGGCGGCGGTGCTGCTCTTGGAACACGGCAAACATCTTGTGCTGCTCCGTCATCGGGCGCAGGCGGTCGGGCTGTTCCGGATCGGGCACGCGCAGCAACAGCCCTTCGCCGAAGGGCACGAGGTCGTACACCGTGAGTTGGCCGGTGCGCAGCAGCAGTGCCGAGTAGAAGTAGTCCACCGTCTCGCCCAGGGTGTAGTAGTGCGTGTAGAGGTCGCCGATGCTCTCGAGCAAGAGCACCTTGCGTGTGAACCCTTGGCGGCGAAACACCTCGATGGCATCGGTGGTGTGCGCCGTCACGCGGCGGAAGGGCAGATCGCTCGCCACGATTTCGGCCATGCGGCGGCGCAGGCGCTCGGGCACTTCGGGCGTGATGCCGCCGGGCAGTGCGAGGCGACAGAAGTAGCCCCCGGCCACGGGCGTGCCGATGCGCAGTTCGGCCTCGGGATAGAGATCGCGCACGGCTTTGTAGAGCACGAAGAAGAGGCTGCGCGTGTAAGTGCGCAGGCCGGAAGGCGAAGCGAGGGTGAGATATTCGAGGTCGCGCGAGTCGTTGATCGTGTAGTGCAGCCCCTCCACGCGGTTGTTCACCTTACAGCTCGTCACACAGCACGGCAAGTTCAGCTCGAGCGTCTCATACACCTCTTCGAGCGTCGCCCCCTTCGGCACATCGTGATACCGGCCGTCGTTCTTGCAATAGATGCGAATGGATTTCATGAGTCTGCTCTGCTTATCAATTGATTTAATTCTGGAATTGTGATCGCTTTGAAGTGCTTCTTTCCGCCCCATTTTGCTCTCGCAAACCAACTGCGTGCCTTTGGTTGCACTTGCTTGTTGAATACGAAATAAACAATAGGATGCAATTTTCCGCAGCCGGAAAGGATGTCCTTTGAGCAACTCACCTTCTCTTCAAGTTTTGTCGGTGACAAATTATCAGCATTCTTATAGTTCAATCTGAGTTCTATCAAAGCCAATTCCGCGGACTTTTCAGATGAAACACCGATCACCGCGTCGACTGTGGGGTTGTGAATCCCCTTTTTCAGCCCTTTCTCGTAGGCATCCAAATCGATACAACGCATTGCGTCGGGAAAAACATTCGCCGGTCCGCCCTCATGCTTCACCAACGCATTGAAATTCACGAGATACGGCGAGAATTGAGGGAGACGCTCAATGGGTTCATTCGTCCATGTCATTTGTTCTGCCATATTCTTCTATTCGATCTAATGCGATATTGAAAGAATCAAAGATGGGTTCTATGTCCGTGCCCGTCGAGATAAAGTCGAATTGGTGTTTGTTCTCTTCACTGCGCTTGGCAATGTAGAAATTCAGCTTTTCGCCCAGTTCCTCTTTTTCTCCGATGGACTGCAAGGCAGCGACCATATCGGGATCATGCGATGCCAAAAGAATTTTTACACCCACCTGCTTGTGTAGGTGCATCAGTATGCGCGCAAACTCCACCACCCACTTCGGATGCAAATGCACCTCGGGTTCATCGATGATCAAGACAGTTTCGGGCGTGATATGCCCGTTCTCAATCAAACAATAGAGGTAAGCAAAGGTCTTTAATCCTGTGGCGGCATATTTAATGGGAATATCGATTTCCCCATCAGCAGACACATAATGTAAGTCACCTATAAATTCACTCTCCTTTATATTACCTCCCATTATTGTTTTCACTTCATCAAGAATTGCTTCCTGTACATTCGATTCTTCTGAGGCTTTTATTATTTTCCATTTGAGATCACTCCAAATTTCATCATCTACATGATAATCTACGAATAGAGGAGAATTTACATAAAGGGACTGTTTCAAGTAATAGGGCTGCATTACTTTCTCCTCACTAAGAAGCTTAATACCTTCTTCGAGGAATTGTATCTGCTTTGGACTTACCTTATCATCAAGCCTTACACAAATTCCATCAAAGAAGACATCACTTCGTCTGGTCGCCATATAAGATTTGAAACGCTCTTCCAATTTAGCGTACTCTTCCATCAAGACTGTACGCCACTGATCGATGAAGTCATAAATATCTTGGCCTGTGAAATCTGGCAAGTCTGCACTTCGAATGATTCTTTCCAAGACGATCTCGTTGCCATTCTTCTCTTGTAAAGAAGAAAGCGCTGTGAAAAAAAGATCCAATACACGGACGACAAGGTCATGAAGGGTATCGAATGCCTCTTCCGGAGTGTACGAAACCTTTTCAATGCTAAACGAATAACGAATTAATTTATGCCTTTCATCATAAGTCATCCCAAAATCCGAAGAGATACGATCCATCGGAGGTAATAACTCTATGACCTCTCTTTTGAAAGCGGAGAAAACATAACTGTCGTATTGCTCCAGTCCATTTACGATGTAATAAAGCAACCTTCCGATCGTGCTTTTCCCACAGCCGTTTTCGCCGGTCAGGACAGTTATCCCATTCAGCGCGATGTCAGCGTGATGAATCGCTCTGTAATTTCGAACACTAAGAGTATGTTTGTGCATAAGATTTCTAACGATGGAGCAACTACAAGATGATCTACGCTCAGTGGGTCTCACTGAGCGTATTTTTTATTCCTCACCCTTGAAGAGGGGATCCCAAGCGGGGAGGAGGGTGGGTTTCTGTTCGAGCAGGCGCAGCGTGGCGGCGGGCACATATTTCTTGTCCACCACCAAGCGGAAGGTGTATTCGTCAAACCAAGCGTCGGTCATGATCAAGTGGCCGCCCACACCGTTGGTGGGGCCCCACGAGTTCTCCACCTTCCACTTGCGCGGTTTGCCGTTCTTGTCCAGATCCACGGCGCAGAGCGTCATGGCGTGGCTCGAAGCCGAAGCGAAGGTGCGGATGCGGTCGGCCTTCGTCATGGGGAAAGTCGTATCGAAGAGGTCGCCGTAGTCGAAATTGTCGAGCGAGAGGATGCCCGTCTTGCGATTGTAGAACTTGCCCACGTCGCAGGAGTAGTACATGCGCGTGCTGTCCTTGATCGAGGCGATGGCCATCTGTTTGATCTCTTCCATCGGCAGGTTGATGTACGTCCAGTTGTGACCGTCGTAGGTGTGGCGATCGAGATCGATGGTGTAGGTTTTGTGATAGGGGCGCGAGGGGTCGTTCATGAGCATCACGTAGCTCGAAAGGTCGCGACCCACGAAGCGATCGTAGAACGAACGCGGAGTGTAGCGCTCGGTGCTCACGGGCTTGCCGTCCTTGTCGCGCAGCGTCCAGGTAAATTCTGTCGGGGGCGTGCCGAGGCAGGCGGTGAGAATGCGGTAGATGGTCGAGAGTTGACGCGTCTTGCGCTTTTGGAGCTTCGCGTCGCGCTCACCGGCGGCGTAGGCTTTGCGCAGTTCGAGCCCGTATTCGCGAAGCTTGAGGGCGAGCACACCGGCCATTTCGCGGGTGTTGTTGGCATTGTAGCTTTCGGGCATCACCTCCGAGGGCACCACGCCGTATTTGCTCACCACGTCCTGCACACCGGTGAAGGTGCCGCCGTCGGAAATGGGATTTTTGAAGAGCCACTCCACCGTCTTGTCGTCCATGGGGCGGGCGGCGTAGTCGATGATCGACTGCAAGAAGAGGTTGGCTTTCTCCAACTGATCGTAGAACGAGTTGTAGCTCTGCGAGAACTCGAATTTGGCCAACTCGCGCTCCTTGATCACTTGGGCGCGCATCACGTTGAGCCCCGTGAACAGCCAGCAGCGACCCGACGATTGTTGGTCGGTGATGCCTTTCGAGGGGGCTTCGTTCGAGAAATAGGTATCGGCTGCTTCGGCCGCGTTGTTGCGCGTGGCCAGTGCGCCCACACCTTGGGCGATGAGGGCGTTTTGCAGCGCGCGAGCCGAGGCGCCTTGCGGCACTTCGCGACGGAAGTTTTCGAGCATTTCGCCGCTGATGGCGCCGCGTTGAGCCACGGCCGGGAGAGCCAAGGCAGCGGTGATGCAGAGGGTGGCTAAGGGATGGGGCATAGGAACGAGAGTTGGAGGTTGATGCGTTTGAAGACTATGGGAAAGGCACGCACCGACTCCCCGCGGTGGGGGACGGCGACAAGCTGTGGGTCGAGGTCGGAGCGCCGAAGGGGCGAAGTGCCGAGCAACATGAAAGGGGGCAGGGAAGGGGGACGGCCAACGCGGCCGATCGAGCAAGCGGGAGAGAGAGCTGCCCGCTAAGGCGCGAAAGGCTCAGAGCCAACCTTCGCTTTTGTACCAAGCGACGGCTTCTTTCACACCGGCGGCGAGTGTCCACTGCGGGGCGAAACCCAGATCGCGGCGCGCCGGTTCGATGTCGCACAGCCAGTTGCGCTGACGCAGCAGGCGGAACTTGTCGAGGTTGAGCGTCGGGGGCATTGTGCCCTTGCGGCCGAAGAGACGGTAGTAGGCGCTGCCCAAGGCACACACGCCGTGCAGGAACCACTCGGGGGCGGTGATGCGCAACACGCCGCGCACGCCCATTTCGCTTTGCAGCAGTCGGCCGAACTCGCGGCTGTCGTAGCTGCCGCCGTCGCTCAGGAAGTAGGCACGGCCGCGCTCGCCGCGCGTGAGGGCGGCATAGCAGGCGTCGACGAGGTCGCGAACGTAGATGAACGTGAGGCGTTGCGGACGATAGCCCACGGCGAAGTCGATGTGCTTGCGAATGCTGTCGGCCATGAGGAAATAGTCGCGCTCACGAGGGCCGTAGACGCCGGTGGGGCGCAGGATGACGTAGTCCAAACCCTCCACGCCGGCGAGGGCTTCTTCGGCTTCGAGTTTCGAGCGGCCGTAGTCGGTGTTGGGCACCGGGCGGTCGTTGTCACTGATGGGGCGATAGGGTGCAGCTGCGGCTGCGGCCGAATCGGGATCGGCGGCGGGGCCCATGACCGAGAGCGAGGACACGAAGACGAAGCGACCGCGCAGCAGATTCAACTCGAGGAGCGTGCGCGCCAAGCGCAGCGTGCCGGCCGTGTTGGTGCGGCGAAAGGCTTCGAGGTTGGCGGCCTTGGTGGCACCGGCGGCGTGAATCACGCAGTCGAAGGCACCGTGTTCGGCACCGTGCGCCGAGAGTTGACGGCGCAGCTCGGCATCGTCGCCGAGATTCAACTCGATGAAGCGAATGCGGGGGTCGGTGAGATAGCGGCGCGAACTCGTGGCGCGGAGAGCCGCCCACACTTCGTGGCCGTGTTCCAAACCGTGCTCGACGAGAAACGAACCGACGAAACCGGAGGCGCCGGTGATGAGGATTTTCATAATGCTGCGGGTTTGAGCGTTCGCCCTGTGTCGAGGGCAAACGAGTGTTTTGCAAAGTTAGGCATTTCGCGCCGTTCCGCCAAATCGAAACGCGGGCAATTCGAGGCCGCGGAAGGCGGGTGAAAAACAAGGCGGATTTTGAGCAAAAGTAGGCGGTTTCGGCCGAAAAGCGGGGCGTTTTTTGACGCATCTCCCCACTGTCGGTTGTGCTGTTTGGCGCAAGGCCGCGCATGGGGTTCGACGGCAGTTTGCCCCTTGTCCTCTCCCTGTGGAAAACTAATCGGCGAGCGGCGCGCCCGCATCTCGTCGTTCGCTGCGCTTCCTCCGCTTTCGCGTGGGCTGCGCCCTTCCCCTTCCCACTTAGGGGGAGGGGGCTTTGGGGTAGGGGTCTTTTTTTTTTATTTTTTCGGGTCTTATTTCCTCCTTCTCACTGTTCTTACTCTTCTATTTGGTTGCGTCTTCCGCCACAAGGCTTGTACGTTTGTACACACGGTGGCATGTGGCCTCATTCGGGCAAATTTCAGTCGCCGGCATGGCGGTTGCGCGGGAAGTGTTCGAGCACCTGTTCGCGGAGGTAGGCCGTGTCGAGATGGGTGTAGATTTCGGTCGTGCCGATGTCCTCATGGCCGAGCATGGCTTGGATGGCGGGCAACGAGGCGCCGCCCTCGAGCAGATGGGTGGCGAAGGTGTGGCGGAAGGTGTGGGGCGAGACGCTCTTCTCGATACCGGCGGCGGCCACGTGCTGCTTGATGTTGTGAAACACCGTGACGCGCGAAAGCCGGAGACCGCGACGGGCAGAAACGAAGAGCACATCCTCGTCTTCGGGTTTCACGGCGATGTCGGCACGCGCATCGAGCCAATTGTGAATTTCGTGCACCGCACGGGGCGAAATGGGGACGACGCGCTGCTTGTCGCCCTTGCCGATGACGCGCACGAAGCCTTCGTCGAAAAAGAGATCGGAGAGGCGCAGCGCACACACCTCGCTCACGCGCAGACCGCAGCTGTAGAGCAGTTCGATCAGACAGCGATCGCGCTGCCCCTCGACGGTGGAGAGGTCGATCGCATCGAGGATGCGTTCCACCTCGTCGAGGGTGAGCACCTCGGGCAGGTGCTTGGGCAAGCGCGGCGTTTCGAGGAGTTCGGTGGGGTCTTGTCCCAAATAGCCGTCGATCTGCAGATAGCGGTAGAAGGAGCGCACGCCGCTGATCATGCGCGCCATGGAGCGAGGGGCAATGCCGGCTTTGTGGAGGTGCTGCACGTAGTCTTCGAGCAGCGGGAGTTCGACATCGAGGGCATCGACGCCCCGCGAGTCTATATAGTCGAGAAAGCGCCGCAAATCGCGGCCATAGGCCTCGCGAGTATTGGCGGAAAGACCCTGTTCGAGGAGGAGGTATTGTTCGTAGCGGTGGAGCAGTTCGGTGTTCATCGGCAGGCTTCACAAGTTTTGGACAACGCGGTTTGCACACGTCATCGAGATTTCGTATTTTTGCGCGCAAATGTACGAAGAATAATCTTTCGATTCAAGCCGATCGGCGCGTTTTCTCCTCCGCGCGCTCGTCTGCCGAAGACGAGCGTTTTCGTTTTCGGGAGAAAACCACGACGCGTGGCCTTGTCTTCGACGGGAAAACACCCTCTCCACTGCTTATGTCTGCCTTGCCTCGCGTGTTGGTGCTCAACGGGCCCAACCTCAATTTTCTCGGCCGCCGCGAACCGCAAATCTACGGTCGCACCACGCTGACGGATATCATCGACGAACTGCGCCGCCGCTACGCCGGGGTGCTGGACATCGACCACTTGCAGAGCAACCACGAGGGGGTGCTCATCGATCGCCTGCAGGCCGCGGCCGACGAAGCCGACTTGCTCGGCGTGGTGCTCAACGCGGGGGCGTTCACCCACACTTCGGTGGCGCTCCGCGACGCGGTGAGCAGTATTGCGCCCCTACCGGTGGTGGAGGTGCACCTGTCGAATGTGCAAGCGCGCGAAACCTTCAGACACCAATCGCTCATCGCCCCGGTTTGCCGCGGCATCGTGGCCGGTTTCGGCACCGACAGCTACCGCCTCGCCGTGGAGGCGCTGAGAAAAAAGTGAACGAGTAGACAAGCAGTAAACGGGGGAATGAGTAAACAGCGTAAACGAGAGATTTACGCTCCGGACAGCTCCTCGCGTAAACGAGTTTACGCGTACACTTGTCTACGAAACGCCCACCCGCTTACTCGTCCCCCGTTTACCCGTCCACAAACCTCCAAAAACAAAACTCGACATCACCACGCGTCTACTCGTAAATCGGTATACCCGTCTACGAAACGCCCAACAGACGCCCGAACATAGACCCATTCCCCAATGAAGAAACTCCTCATAGAAACCTACGGCTGCCAGATGAACGTGGCCGACTCCGAAGTCGTGGCCAGCGTGATGAAGATGGCCGGCTACGAACCCTGCGAAACCCTCGACGAAGCCGACGCCGTGTTTCTCAACACCTGCTCCGTGCGCGACAATGCCGAGCAGAAAATCATTCATCGCCTCGAAGCCCTCCACGCCCTGCGCAAGAAAGGGCGCGCACTCATCTTGGGTGTGCTCGGTTGCATGGCCGAACGCGTCAAAGACGACCTCCTCGCCAAGCACCATGCCGACCTCGTGGCCGGCCCCGACGCCTATCTCTCCCTCCCCGACCTCATTGCACAGGCCGAAGTGGGACAGAAGGCCATCAACATCGACCTCTCGCTCACCGAAACCTACGGCGACGTGATGCCCGAACGCTTCTGCGGATCGAAAATCTCCGGTTTTGTGAGCATCACCCGCGGTTGCAACAACTTCTGCCACTACTGCATCGTGCCCTACACTCGCGGTCGCGAGCGCAGCCGCGATGTGCAGAGCATCATCAACGAGTGTCTCGACCTCGAAAAGCGCGGCTTCAAGGAAGTGACGCTCTTGGGGCAAAACGTGAACTCCTACAAAGCGCGCCGCAACGCCACCGGCGAGACCGAGCGCCCCACCAGCGCCCTGGACGAAGAGGCCGCACGCGATGCCGCCATCGCCGCCCAACACATCCGCTCCACCGAGGACGAGGCGGACGCCAACCCCGATTTTGTCTTCTTCCCCGAACTGCTCCGCACCGTGGCACGCGCCGTGCCGAGCATGCGCATCCGTTTCTCCACGCCGCACCCCAAGGACATGAGCGATGCCACCCTGCGCGTCATCGCCGAAGAACCCAATGTGTGCCGACACATCCACCTGCCTGTGCAGAGCGGTAGCGACGCGGTGCTCAAACGCATGAACCGCAAGTACGACCGCGAGTGGTATTGGGGTCGCGTCGAGGCCATCCGCCGACTGGTGACCGACTGTGCCATCACCACCGACATCTTTGCCGGCTACTGCGGCGAGACGGAGGAGGACCACGCCCAGAGTCTGGACATGATGCGCCGCGTGGGCTACGACTCGTCCTTCATGTTCAAATATTCCGAGCGTCCCGGCACCTACGCTTCGAAGCGTCTGCCCGACGATGTGCCCGAGGAGGTGAAACTGCGCCGACTCAACGAACTGATTGCGCTGCAAAACGAACTTTCGCTCACCGCCAACCGCGCATGGGTGGGACGCGAAGCGGAGATTCTCATCGAGGGCGTGAGCAAACGCAGCCGCGAGGAACTCTTCGGTCGCACCGAGCAGAACAAGGTGGTGATCATCGCCCGCGGCGACCGCCGCATCGGACAGACGGTGCGCGTGCGCATCACCGACGCTTCGAGCGCCACGCTCAAAGGCGAGGTGGTGGAGGACTAAATCCACAAAAGCACTCATTCATTACCGAACAACCGGCTCAATCACCGACCAACGCCCCGTTTCCCAAGTGTGGAAACGGGGCGTTGTTGTGCAGATCGGTGCGCCGAGGAGCGGAAGGTGTCAGACGTAGTTGCGCACTTCGCGCTCGCCGCGCAGCACGGCCAGCGCATTCTCGGCCAGGGCTTCGAGCTCGTTCTCGCCGGGATAGATGTGGATGGGGGCAATGAATGACACGCGCTCGCGCAAGCGTGAGGTGATGTAGTCGGCATGCGCCAAACCGCCGGTGAGCAAGATGGCATCGACCTTTCCGCAGAGCGCAACGGCCTGTGCGCCGATGCTCTTGGCCACGCTGTAGATCATGGCGTCGAGTACCAAGCGTGCACGCTCGTCGCCGGCTTCGATGCGCGAGAGGACTTCGCGCACATCCGACGTACCGAGCCAGGCCACCAGCCCGGCCTGACCGGCAATGCGCGAGAGGAGTTCGCCCTCGCTCCACTTACCGCTGAAACACAGCCGCACCAAATCGGCGGCGGGTAGAGTGCCGGCGCGTTCGGGGGAGAAGGGGCCGTCGCCGTCCAACCCGTTGTTGACATCGATGCACTTGCCGTGACGATGCGCCCCGACGGTGATGCCGCCCCCCATGTGGGCAATGACGAGGTTGAGGTCTTCGTAGCGCGTGCCTTGGATTTTGGCATGGCGGCGGGCGGTGGCGCGCTGATTGAGGGCGTGCCACACGCTGGCACGCGGCATTTCGGGACTGCCGCAGACGTGGGCCTCGGGCAACATCTCGTCGACGATCTCGGGGTCGGCCACCAAGGCCGGGCAAGCCGGCAGTTGCGCAGCAAGCGCCGCGGCAATGTGGCAACCGAGGTTACACACGTGCTGACGAACGGCCGAGCGCGTGTCGCGCAACATGGCTTCGTTCACCGCATAGACCCCGGCGGGAATGGGATGCGTGAGACCGCCGCGCGCGATGATGGCGTCGAAATCGAAGGCGATGCCTTCGTCGGCCAAGGCGCTGAGCAGGGTGTCGCGACGCATGGGGAGCTGCGCGAAACTGTCGGCAAAAACCGAGAGTTCGTCGGCGGTGTAACTGATGGTCTTGACGAGCAGCGGGCGCTCGTCGTGATAAACTGCCACTTTGGTGCTGGTGGAGCCGGGGTTGATGACCAGAATCTTGCGGTGCGTGGAGGACATGGGAGAGAAGAGGAGGGATGAGGGTGAGCAGTGGGGGAGGTTTTCAGCGAGCGCCTACGAGTACGCGGAGGGCGGCGAGTGCCAAACTGTCGATTTTCACGTCGACGGAATCGCCGCGCGAGGTGAGTACAACGGGATGCGTGGTGCCGCAGAGCAGGGAGGCGAAGCGCGCACCGGGAACGAGCAGGCCGAGGGTTTTGTAGAGCACATTGCCGGCTTCGATGTCGGGGACGATCAGCACGTCGGCGCGCCCTTCGAGCGGACTTTCCAGCCCTTTGTCGGCCAAGCCCTCGGGCGAGAGGGCGCAGAGGAGATCGAGCGGCCCGTCGACGAGCACTTCGCCCCACTCGCCGGCGGCGGCACGACGAGAGAGCTTAACGTAGTCGAGCGTCACGGGAAAGGCCTCGCTCACCTTCTCGGTGCAGTGCAGCAAGGCCACACGTGGACAGGCGGTGCCGAGGGTGCGCGAGAGAGCGACGGTATAATCGAGTTGCGCGGCGCGCTGTTCGAGCGTGGGGTAGGGGATGACGGCCACATCGCTCAGCACCACGAGGCGGTTGAAGCCGGGAAGCGACACGACCGAGGCGTGGGTGATGACGGCACCTGCGGGACGCAGGCCGTAGGTCTTGTTAAGAATGTGGCGCAAGAGGTCGTCGCTGTTCACCAAGCCCTTCATGAGCACCTCGCCCTCGCCGTCGTGCACCATCTGCACAGCGCGTTGCATGGCTTCGGCAGCATCGGCGGCCGGCACGCACTCCACTTCGGCGCGCACCTCGGCCGGGGCGGCGGCGAGGGTGGCGGCATCGTACTCGCCCACCAAGAGGGCATGGACAAAACCGAGCCGCACACTTTCGAGCACGGCTTGCAGGGTGTGGGCATCGGCGGGACGACACACCACGACGCGCACACGGCGACCCATGGCGGTGAGCCGACTGCGCAATTCGGGAAACGAACGAACGGAAAGGGACATGACTGCGGATGAAAATACGGAACAAAAACAAATGACCGCGCGAAACGCACTGAAAAGCACGGGCGAAACGGCTTTTTTGCGCTGCAAACTTAAACAGAAGTTGTGGCATATTCCAACATTGGAGGACGTTTTTTGCGCAAAAAAGGTGTTCATGGGCAATCGGCGCGCCTTTCCTCTGAAAAAACACCCGTCCACATGCGGCTGCACGACAGCAATCGGCCGAAACATCACCGGCTCGCGGCCACCCTGCCCAAAGGCGAACGGAAAACGCGCATCAGTTTTTGGCAGTTTAGTCAGAAAAACGTAAATTCGCTTGGTCGATGCCGTTTCGCCTCGACTCCAACTTCAGCATCACCGATGAAAATCCTTCACACCGCCGATTGGCACCTCGGCAACGTCTTTCACCGCCACCATCGTGTGGCCGAACACCGCCACTTCTTCGGCTGGTTGCGCGACACCGTCGTAGAGCAGCAGTCCGACGCCCTCATTGTGAGCGGCGACATCTTCGACGGACCGAACCCGTCCGCCGAGGTGCAACGACTTTTTTACGATTTCCTCACTCATCTTTCGGTAGAACACCCCGGTATGAGCATTGTGCTCATCGCCGGCAACCACGATTCGGGCGCACGCCTCGAAGCGGGCGAGGAATTGCTGCGCATGCACAATATCTATGTGCGCGGCACGGTGTGGAAAGACGCCGAGGGCGAACCGTATTTCGAACGAATGATTTTGCCCCTCGCGCCCCGCGAGTCGAACACGGCCGAGGTGGTGTGCTTCGCCCTGCCGTTTCTCCGTCCGGCCGACTATCCCGCCGGTCTTTCGGTGCAAGAAGGCATCCGCCACTACCTGACGAACTTGGACAAGCGGTTGAAAAAATCGGAATGCAAACGCTTGCCCGTGGTGGTAGCCGCGCATTTCTATGCCCACGGTGCGCTGATTCAGGAGCAGGAACACAGCGAGCGCCTCGTGGTGGGCGGCCAAGATATGGTGGAAGTCGGGGCAATGGGCAAAAACTACGCCTACGTGGCGCTCGGCCACATTCACCGCGCTCAAGCTGTGGGCGACTGCGCCAATGTGCGCTATGCCGGCAGCCCGCTCGCCCTCTCGTTCAGCGAACGCGACTACAAACGCTCGGTGCAGCTCGTGGAGATCGACGAGAAAGGCCGCGCCGAAACCACCGCCCTGCCCTATTCGCCGCTCTGTCGCCTGATGAGCCTGCCCGAACGCGGTTCGCTCGACCCCGAAGAGGCGCTCCAACGACTCCGTGCGCTGCCCGACGCCAAAGACGGCGACGACCGCGACGCCTACCCCTACCTCGAACTGTGCATCCGCCTCGCGCAACCCGAACCCGAGCTGCGCCGACGCATCGGCGAGATCATTGAGCACAAAGCCGTGAAGTTTTGCCGCATCACCACCGCCACGCGACGAGAAAAAGTCGCTTCGAACAACGCGCAACCCACGGTCGAAAACACACTCCACAAGTGGGCGCCCATCGACATCGCTCGACAATACTACACCGCGCGCTACGGCAACGAAATGCCCGATGCGCTGGTCGAAAGATTCAACATAGCCGTTAACTCCATCGACAAATAAACGCCGGCATGACCATCGAACTCATCGCCCTGCACAACCTCACCTCGCTCGCAGGCACACACACCATCGACTTCACCGCCGAACCCCTCAGATCGGCCGGACTCTTTGCCATCACCGGCGACACCGGCGCCGGAAAAAGCACACTCCTCGACGCCGTGTGCCTGGCGCTCTACGGCACTGCGCCACGACTCGAAAACGTGGAACGACTTTCGCAAGACCAACGCGAAGACGCGGCCGAAAACCTGCCCGAACTTTCGCCGCAAGATGCCCGTGCCTTCCTCAGAAAAGGCACCGACGAGGGTTGGGCACGCGTCAGATTTGTCAATTCGAGCGGCGAACGCTATGAAGCCGAGTGGAAAGTGACAACCAACCGCAACGGCAAACTCAACAAACCGGAGCGCTCGCTCAGCAGTGTCTCCTCGCGCGGACAACTCACCCTCTTGGCCAACGGGATCACGGACACCAAACAGGCCATCGAGCAGGCTGTGGGCTTGGACTACGCCCAATTCTCGCGCACCGTCATCTTGGCGCAAAACAGCTTCGCCAACTTCCTCAAAGCCCGCCACGCCGACAAGAGCGCGCTCCTCGAAAAACTCACCGGAACGGACATCTACACCGACATCTCGAAGCGCATCTTCACGCTCTCCAAAGAAGCCGCCGGCGAAGTGGACATCCTCGTGGCACAACGCGAAGCCACCGCCCAAGGACAGCTCCCCGAAGCCGAACTTCGCGAGACAAACGAGCGCATTGGACTGATCGACACCGAAATAGCCCACCTCGAAAAACAGGTGCTCCAATTCGAAGAGACCATCCGCTGGCACGAACAGCACGAGGCCGCCGAAACCGAACTGCGCAACGCCACACAAGCTTTTGACGAGGCCAACCGCGAACTCCTCTTGCTGCGGGGCGAGGAAATGAAACTCGAACGATATGACGAGGTGCAGCCCTTCCGCACCCGATTTGAGCAGCTCCGCGCACTCACCGAACTGTCCGAAGGACTCAAAAAGGCGGAAACGGAACTCGCCCGCCGCACCGCCGAGCAGAGACAACTCCTCGAACGCGCGGAACAGCAGTTCGCCACAGCACGCGAACGCAAAAACGGCGCCGAAGAACAGCTCCGCCACAAACAATCCGACATCGCCGAGGGACATGCCATAGAGGGCGAAATCAAACGCCTCACAGAAGCCGGCAACCATGCCGAAGCGCAGTTTGAAATCGCCACGAAAAAAGTGACCGAACGAGAAAACGAGCTCCAAAAACGCAACGAGGAACTCGCGCAACTCAAACAACAGCTCGACGCCCTCAGACTCCGCCGTCAGGAACTCGAAATCCACCACAGCACCTTCGAGCGTTTTCAGATGGTCAACGAGCGCCTCCTCATCTTTGCCGACACCGTACGACAAAACAAGCTCCTCCATCTCAAACACGACGACGATTCGCGACAACGCAACGACATCCAAGCCACCTTCGACGAGGCCATCCGCAAACGCAACACCCTCGAGGAGCGCAAAGAAACCCTCCGATCGGCCGTGCTCGTCCACCGCAAAGCCATCGACGGACTCGAGGCTTCGCACCTGCACCGCTCACTCAACGAGGCCAAGCAGAAACACGCCGCCCTCAAAGAGGCGAAGCGCAGTTGGCAGCACATCGTGCAGGGCTATCAACAGATCGACAACCTTCGTGCCGACATCGAACGACACACCCGCAAAATCGAACAGTTCAAGACCGACCATCGTCGCGTCGAAATGGAGGAAATCACCCTCCGCGAACGATTTTTGCAACTCGAACGCGCCTACACGCTCTCACAAATATCGGAAATCAAAAAATTGCGCCGCGAACTCAAAGAGGGCATGCCCTGTCCCGTCTGCGGCAGCGCGCACCATCCCTATCACACCGAGGTGGCGCAGTATTCCGGCGAGACACAAACGCAGCTCGAACGCGAGTACAACGACGCCAAGGCCAATTTCAACGCCAAAGCCTCGCGACGCGAAAGCCTGAGCCTCGAAATCTCATCGAGAGAAGCCAAACTCATCAGCGAACAGACCACGATGCAACGCCTCTCCTCGCAACAAATGGATCTCGAAAACGACTGGCAGCATTTTGCGGCGCTCGACCCCTCGTTCAAAGAGTGCACACCCGGCGTGAACCGCGAGGCGCGATTCACCACCCTGGGCATGATGCTCGACTCCATGCAACAAAAGGTCGAAGAAATCGAACAACAGATCGACCTCTTCGACAAACACAGCAGCGCCATCGCCCTGCTCTCGGCAGACATCGAACAAATCGACGAACAGCTCACCGAAAGCAAAAAGATCACCGAGAAACTCGAAGTCGATCTGCGCGTGCTCAACCAAAACATCGAGAATACTTACAACGCCTTGAAAGAAACCGATGCGCGGCAGGAACAACTCTATAAGTATCTCGACGAAATTCTCACCATCGACGGATGGCAGGAGGGAGAGGTGGACGCCTACTGCAAACGCCTCACCGAACTCTACAACGAGTGGAACACCGCCAACCACGACATCGAAGAGGGCGACAACCGACAAGCCCTCCTCAACGGACAAATCGAGTTTATCAACATGCAACTCGACCACGAGCGCGCAGAAGTCAACGCCCGACGAGAGGAGAAAAACCGATACAGAGAAAACATCGGCGAACGCAACGACCGTCTCAGACGACTTTTCGGAGAAGAAACGCCCTCGCAGCTCGCACAGGCCCTGCAAGAACGGCTCAAAGAGCAAACGGCCGTCTTCGAAACCACACAACTCGCTTACAGAGAGGCGCAGTCGGCCTTGCATCTCCTCGAGGGACAACAGGCCAACCAACGCAACGAGACCGTTCGCAACGACGAAAACCTGCGTGCCGTCGCCCTCGATCTCAATGTGGCCATCACCCAGTTCAACAGCAACCACACCCCGCTGCAAATGGCCGAACTCAGCGCCATCTTTGCCGACCCGCGCGACTGGCATGCCCTCCGCCTCCAACTCAACTCGCGCCGCGCCGCCCGATTGCTCGCCGAACAAAACAGAGCACGCGCCGAGCAGCACTATCTCGAGCTGGAAGCCCAAGCCGCACGCATCGCACACACCACAGCCGACGGCAGCGCCACGCAAATGGACGTCAACGTGCTCGTGGCACAGCGCGCTCAGCTCAACGACGTGCTCAACGGACAACGCGAAGCCGTGGGCGAACAACGCCGCCGCATACAGCGACACGAAGAGAGCCTCCAAGCCGCCGCGGACTACGACCGCAAACTCATCAAAGCGAACCGCAACGCCGAGGAGTGGAGCAGACTCCAAGAACTCTTCGGATCGGCCGACGGCAAACGATTCAGAGACTTGGCACAAACCCTCACGTTCTCCTTCCTCGTAGAGCACGCCAATCAGCATCTCGCCCAACTCACGCCGCGCTATCGGCTCAATGTCATCCAAGGCACCCTCGCCCTCGAAGTCATCGACCACGACATGCTCGACGAACGCCGTTTTGTCCACTCGCTCTCGGGCGGCGAAACCTTTATAGTCTCCCTTGCCCTGGCACTCGGACTCGCCTCGCTCTCGAGCAGCACCCTCAACATCGGAAGCCTCTTCATCGACGAGGGATTTGGCAACCTCGACGAGGAATCGCTTGACCTTGTGCTCAACACCCTCTCCGCCCTCGAAGCCGGACAGGGTAGAAAAGTGGGCGTGGTGAGCCACACCGAACAGATTCGCACACAGATCGCTCCGCAAATCTGTGTCGAACGCTTCGGTAACGAAGGCGGCGCGCGCATCCGCATTCGCTGACACACACGCTGCCCCCCATCTTCCACCCACACGGTGGAGCACACTCCCTTAACGACCGACGGCCAGATGTCCACGAATGGGCATCCGGCCGTCGTCGTTTTTGGATTTCGACAGCGCCGCTCGCAGTGCAAACCGCGCTCGAGCCGATATGCGGGAAGTTACCCCAAAAAGTGCGTGCCGCCCGTTCAGACGAAGCGCCCTTTGCGCACGATTTCCCACATGGCCATACCGGCCGCCACACTCACATTGAGCGAGTGTTTCGTGCCAAACTGCGGAATTTCGAGCACCACATCGGCAGCATCCACCACCGACTGCGCCACGCCGTGCACCTCGTGCCCGAGCACCAAGGCATATTCACTGCCCGGCTCGAAAACAAAATCTTGCAAGGCCACCGAACGCCGGCATTGCTCCAGCACACAGATCTTCACCCCGCGCGCGCGCAGTTCGGCCAGCGCGTCGGCCGTCGCCTCGAAATGCCGCCAGTCCACCGAATCCTCGGCGCCGAGCGCCGTCTTGTGCATCTCGGGCGAGGGTGGAACGGCCGTGATGCCGCAGAGCATCACCTCGCGCAGGCGAAACGCATCGGCCGTGCGAAACACGCTCCCCACGTTGTGCACACTCCGCACATTGTCGAGCACGACGGTGAGCGGGAACTTGGCCGCCGCGCGAAAATCGGATACACCGAGACGACCCATTTCATCGACTTTCAATTTTTCGTTCATGCTGCAAAGGTAAACTTTTCGTGCGAAATAAACCACCTCCTCCCCGTGTGGAAAAACTCGTGGAAAATGCACCGAAAACCCCGTGAAGAACCTTTGTATAAGTCCCCTCCGCAAAGGAAGCGCGAAAGGAGGGGACGAAAAACTGTTTTCCGCGCCCTGTACACCGAAAAAGTACCCTTTCCCACCGACTTTTCCCGAAAGAAAAGTAGACAACTATTGCTCAAAAGTTCAGGACTATACGCGAAAAGCCGTGGACTTTCTCCACACAATCCACAAGCTATATACATCACCACGGCATTCTTTTCTGATTAGGAAGAAAAAGTCTTTTCTTCTTCAAGAAGAATGGCCTATATATAATGAGTCGGCCGTGGAAAAAACGTTTTCGGGGGAAAACGCAGTGGAGGTCGCAGGCTTTGTGCCCCTTCATCGCCGTGCCGCCTGCCCACCGGTGGGAGAGGGGGCGATTCTCGGGACGGCTGTCTGCCGAGAACCGCCTTTTCTGTGCGAAAAGAATAAATTAGTCCGAAAAAATCGCATTTCGTTTCGCCCTTGGCAAAAGACTTTCTATTTTTGCACTTTGAAGTATCATGCACTCATTGCACCCCTGTGCGCGAGTGTTCACCCCAGATCGCATAGCTCCTCATATCATGTCACATCAGTTCCTTTCGCTTTCGCGCGCTGCCGTGCTGCTCCTTGCCGCCGGCACTTTGACCTCGTGCCTGAACGACGACACGAAAACCGAAAACCTTACGTCGGACTGTGTTGTCACGAGTTTCAAAATCGGCAATGTCAAGCGCAAGCTCTATTTGCGAACGAAAGACAACAAGCGCGACAGCGTCGCCACGGTCGAGGTGAAAGGAGAACTCTATCGCTTCACCATCGACCAGCAGCGCGGATTGATCTACAACATCGATTCCCTGCCGCCCCACTCCGACATCACCAAGGTGGAAGGTATCACGGTGGCCGCCCGCGGCAGAGTGGGGTTGCGCGAAAACGGCGCGTCGACATTCGTCACCCAACAGAGTAAAAAGAGCGGACTCACCGCCAACCTCACGGGCCAACCCACCGTGGTGGTGCAGTCCACCGATCGCACGACGCAACGCACCTATAAAGTGGAACTGCGCGTGCACCGCGAACCGAGCGATTCCGTCACTTGGACGCGCAGCACCTCCGCCGCGTGGACGGCACAGCACTTCGCCCTGCCCTCCGCCGCACAGTGGGAGGCCGGCGGCCGACGCTTCGACCTCACGGGCGGCAGTCCGCGCATTGAAGTCAACGGCGAGTGGAAAGCCGACAGTGTGGCCGCCGCCGATGCCGCCGAATTTCCCACCGCCGAGCGCGCCGTCTGTGTGCAGCGCGCGAAGACCGACAGTATGTTGACCGAGATCACCCTCTACGGCTTGCTCAACAACAGCCCCCGCGTGTGGAAACGCTATGTCGACACTCGCCGGTTCACCGCCTTCGGATGGGAACGCTTGCTCCCCGTTCGCGAAGCGGCCTATGCCGCCCCCGCACTCACGCAGCCTACGCTCTTGGCCTACGACGGCGGATTGCTCCTCGTCGGACTCAACCGTGCCGGACAGCCCATCCTGCGTTTTAGCCCGGACCGCGGACTCACTTGGCGCGAACACACCCTCTTGAAGTTGCCCGCCGACTTCCCCGCCAAGGCCACGAAAATAGAGGCAGCGGTCGACGCACAACAGATCGTGTGGCTCCGCATCGACGGCGACCCGGTGTGGAAGGCACGACTCCACCGCCTGTCGTGGCGTGACACGCCCACCTACTTCTATCGTTCCACGCATCAATGAGCAGCCCATTGCTTTTGAGAAAAAGCTCCGCACGTTGGCGATTCCTTGTCGGGGTGCTGATCCTCTGCTTGGGTGTGCCGACACTGCCCGCTGCCGCCCGCGACGAAGAGGAATACACCAAAGAGTGGGGGGCAAGCCTCGGTTTGAACTCTCTGCTCGACGATACCAACTCCTCCCTCGCGGGCAACCCGCATGGGTCGGTGGGCGCCACGCTGCGCTTCCTCTTCAATCCGCGCATGGCTTTGCGCACGGAGGCCGGGGTGCACTTTGTGGGCGGCGACACCGGCGGCGTCAAAGATTTCTATTCCCACACGGTCGACCAAGTCGGCACCGCGCGGCGCTTCTATCGCTATTCGGGTACCGTCTTTGACCTCGCCGCCCTCTATGAGTTGAACTTTTTCTCCTACGCCTACCGCTCCGGCTACCAAGGCCATCGGCGTTTCACCCCCTATCTCCAAATGGGACTCGGCTTCGCCTTCTCCACCACCGGACGTGCGCTCACCCCGTGGGTGCCCCTCGGCTTCGGCGTGAAATACAAACTCCGACCTCGTCTCAACCTCGGCCTCGATTGGACCATGCGCTTCTCGCTCTCCGACCGGCTCGACGGATTCGACGCACCGCACGGCTTGAAAAGCGATTTCTTCAGAAATCAAGATCACCTCGGACTCCTCCGACTGACCATCACCTACGACTTTTCGCCGCGATGCCCCACTTGTAACAAAGCTGATTAGCTTCCACCCTTATGATCACTCTCGATACCGAAAGGATACCCCGCCACATCGCCATCATCATGGACGGCAACGGACGCTGGGCCAAAGCCCGCGGCCTCGATCGCTCCCTCGGTCACCAAGAAGGGGCCGCCACGGTGCGCGACATCACAGAAGCGGCATCGAACCTCGGGGTGAAGTTTCTCACCCTCTACACCTTTTCGACCGAAAACTGGAGTCGTCCCGAGCGAGAAGTCGCCACCCTCATGGCGCTCATCATCGACAGTCTCGAGGAAGAACTCTTCATGGCCAACAATGTCCGCCTGCGCGTCATCGGCGATCGCACGCTGTTGCCCGATTTCGTCTGCCGCGCACTCGAACGCTGCGAGCAAAACACCGCCGCCAACTCCGGCATGACGATGGTGCTCGCCCTTTCTTATTCGGCACGGTGGGAGATGACCGCCGCCGTGCGCAAACTCGCCCGACAGGTGGCCGACGGACAGCTCAGCCCCGACGACATCGACGAACAAGCTGTGGAGCGCGCGCTCGAAACCCACTTCATGCCCGATCCCGAACTGCTCATCCGCACCGGAGGTGAGCTGCGATTGAGCAACTTCCTCCTGTGGCAGAGCGCTTACAGTGAACTTTACTTCACCGACGTCTTCTGGCCCGATTTCTCGCCCGAAGAACTCCGCCGCGCCATCGCCGACTATCAGCACCGCGAACGCCGATTCGGCAAAACCTCCGAACAGGTGACCCAAGCCTAAGACGGCAGCCCCCTGCTTTCTCCCACTTCTCCAACGCACACCCTCTCGTTTATGAAATATCTGCACTATCCGTTCTTGCTCCTCTGCGCTGCCGCACTCGCCGCACCGCTGGGCGCGCAAACGCAGACGAAGCCCGAAATCGTCTACTCCACACAACCCACACGCTATGTGCTCGGGGGCATCAAGGTCGACGGCATCAAGGGCTACGACGAAGATCTGCTCATCGGCATCTCCAATCTCGAAGTGGGAAAAACCTACGAGATTCCCGGCGACGACATCAGCGCGGCCATTCAAAACTATTGGAAGCAAGGGCTTTTCTCCAACGTGCAGATTCTCGCCGACAGCATCGTCGGAGACAAAATCTATCTCCACGTCAAACTCACCGCCCAACCTCGCATTTCGGCGGTGCGATTCACCGGGCTCAAAAAGTCGCAACGCGAGGAAATCGAAGCCCGCATTCCCCTCAAAGCCGGCAACCAAATCACCCCCAACCTCGTCGATCGCTCCAAACTGCGCATCGAAAAGTATTTCGAGGAGAAGGGCTATAAGAATGTCAAGGTCAACATCACCCAACACGAAGATGTCACGGCCGACAACCGCATGATTGTGGACATCGACGTCGACAAGAGCGACAAAATCACCGTCCACAAAATCTACATCACCGGCGTTGACCCCAAAATGGTCACGCCGCTCAAAAACGCGATGAAGAAGACCAGCGACCGCTCCACCTTCAAAAAGTGGATCACCTTCGCTTCGCGCAAGTTCCTCGCCGAAAAGTATGAGGAAGACAAGCGCCTGCTCATCGAGAAAATGAACGGCTGGGGCTATCGCGACGCCATGGTCGTGACCGACAGCGTCGTGCCTTACGACAACAAGCACGTCGACGTCTACATCAACCTCCACCAAGGCCCGCGCTACTACCTGCGCAATGTCACCTGGGTGGGCAACACGGTCTATCCCACGCAGTCGCTCGAAACCGCACTGCGCATGAAAAAAGGCGATGTCTACGACCAAACGCTCCTCAACAAGCGCCTCGATGCCGACGAAGACGCCATCCGCAACCAGTACTACAACAACGGTTACGTCTTCTTCCGCGCCGATCCTGTCGAAGTCAAGGTCGAGAAAGACAGCGTCGACCTCGAAATCCGCATGAGCGAAGGCCGTCAGGCCACCTACAACCGCATTCGCATCGCCGGCAATGACCGCGTCTACGACCACGTCATCCGCCGCGAACTCCGCACCAAGCCCGGCGACCTCTTTTCCATGGAAGCCCTCACGCGTTCCGTGCGCGAGCTCGCCGCCATGAACCAGTTCGATTCGGAAGTGCTCCAAAGCGAACTCAACAAAAACATCCGTCCCGACGAAGCCACCGGAACGGTCGACATCACCTACCCCCTCGTCACCAAAGGCGGCGACCAAGTCGAAGTTTCGGCCGGTTGGGGACAGTCCGGTGTGATCGGTAAAGCCAGCTTGAAGTTCACCAACTTCTCGATGCAAAACCTCTTCGGCAACAACGGCTACAAGCGCGCCGGCTTCATTCCCCAAGGCGATGCGCAAACTCTCCAGCTCACCGCGCAAACCAACGCGCGCTACTACCAGAGCTACTCCGTTCAATTCATCGACCCGTGGTTTGGCGGAAAGCGTCCCAACCAGTTCTCCGTCTCGCTCTTCTATTCCCGCCAGAGCGACGTTTCCTCCCGCTATTATAGCGACAACAGCAATCTCTACAACAGCATCTACGGCTACGGCGCGTCGAACTACTACAACAACTACTCGCGCTACCTCGATCCCGACAAATATCTCCAACTCTTCGGTATCAACGTCGGCTTCGGTAAGCGCCTCCGCTGGCCCGACGATTACTTCACCTTCATGGCCACGCTGGGCTACACCCGCTACAACCTGAAGAACTGGAACTACTTCCTCATCACCAACGGCAACAGCAACAACATCAACCTCGCGCTCACCCTCGCGCGTTCCTCCACCGACAGCCCCTTCTTCCCCCGAAGCGGTTCCGATTTCTCCTTCACCCTCACCCTCACCCCGCCCTATTCGCTCTTCGACGGAAAGGACTACAAGGGACTGGCCGAAAATATTTACAGTGCCACCTATCAGCAAGAGGCGCAAGAGAAATATCGTTGGATCGAATACCACAAATGGAGTTTGAAGTTCCGCACCTACACCGCCCTCAGCTCCAGTTTCAAGCACAGTCCCGTCCTCATGACGCGCACTGACTTCGGCATTCTCGGGGCTTACAACAAACATCGCAAGTCGCCCTTCGAAACCTACTACATGGGCGGTGACGGCATGAGCGGCTACTCTTCGTCCTATGCCAACGACGTCATCGGACTCCGTGGTTACGAAAACGGATCGATCGCAGGTAATTTCGCCGGCACGCGCAACAACGCCTACGCCTACTCCCGCCTCACGCTCGAACTCCGCTATCCCCTCATGCTCGAGACCGCCACTTCCATCTACGCCCTCGCCTTTGCCGAAGCCGGTAACGCGTGGTCGGATGTCAACCGCATGAATCCCTTCAAACTCAAAACCTCGGCCGGTGTCGGTGTCCGCATCCTCCTCCCGATGATCGGACTCATGGGTATCGACTGGGCTTACGGATTCAAAAAGACCGAGCTGGGACAGAAGATCGGCGGAAGCCAATTCCACTTCGTCCTCGGACAGGAATTCTAATCACACGCATCCACAGCGATACGCCACAACGACAAGCGGCATCGACTCCATCTTCGGAGTCGATGCCGCTTCTTTTTTTCTGATCGAGGGCGAATCTTCGTTTAGGCCGCCGAGCGAGTGGGACGAAAGGTTCGATTGATTTAGCAGCAGTCCCAATTGTACAACACGTTGCTGAAGTCCAAACGCTTCAAGTCTTCGGCATTGATAAAGAAGTTGCCCACGCCGCAGTCACCCCACATCGTGATTTCCTCTTCGTCCACTGTTTCGCTGTCCAGTTGGAAGAGCAACGTGTCGTAACGCCAACCTCGTTCGCGAATGTCAGCTTGTGTGAAGAACGGATGCCCGAGCAGTTGACTGCATGCCGTGCCCCACAGTTCGTCTTGGATAATTTGGAATTGCTCTTCGCCGAATACGTCCGGAGCGTATTCAAAATCACTTTCTCCGAACATGTCGCTTGCTATCTCCTTTGCGAGTGTGCCGAAACTTTCCCAATTGTGAGGCCCGATCCAAGTGTCTTGCTTCACTAAGCGAAAAACACACGATCTAAAGACCGGACTGTAAACTTCCTCGTTGTCAGGAGGTACAGGGATGCCCATCGCTTCCACCTCTTCGGTAGTCACACTTGTATCGATCTTTTCGTGATAGACGATCCGCCAGTCTTTTTGCTTGGTCGGATGGTCGAAGTCCAAACCATATAGATCATCGTCCCCTACAAAAAATTGCAGCATGCCGCCTTGGGGGAGGGGAGACGCTGCCTTGTCTTGGTCGAAATTGATTTGCGCCAACAAATACATCTTATTCCCTTTGCTGTCCGTCGGATAAGTTTTCGTCGGATCCCAATAGGGAAGACCGCCCACCTTCGAATCAAAAATAGTAGGCGCACTTTCTGTGTCAAATGCCAACTTATATGCGGGCGTCAACGAGCGACGCTTGATTTCGTCGAGAATTTGTCGACTTCTTTCGTTCAATTTTTCGTTCATTATGCGATGGAGTTCTGAAGTTACTGTGATAGGATAAGGTAAATATAGCGTGGATCGATGAGAACTACAAGATTGGGCTTTGTCTTTTTTGATCGTGCATGGCCGCCGCATCCTGCAAATCATCAATGATTGCGACTACCTTCTCCGTTCAAAGAAGATCTCCTTCCTCTTTACGATACTGCCCTATAAAAGTACGTAAGCTGAAATAAAGAATTAGACATTAGCGTTTTGAGAGACTCGTCTTAGCAGCAGTCCCAGTTGTACAATACGTTGCTGAAGTCCAAATTCTTCAAATCTTCGGCATTGATGAAGAAGTTGCCCACGCCGCAGTCACCCCACATCGTGATTTTCTCTTTGTCTACTGTTTCGCTGTCCAGTTGGAATAGCAACGTGTCGTAGCGCGAACCCTCTTCGCGAACATCCCCTTGGGTGAAATACGGATGCCCGAGCAGTTGACTATTTTTATTGTGCGAATCTTCCTCTAATATAAGTGTGAATTGCTCATCGCCGAATACATCACTGCCAAACTCCGCTTCGGTTTCGCTGAACAATTCCTCCGCCAATTCCAAGGTCAACGCATCGAAGGCATCCGAATGCATAAAAGTGATCCACGTCTCTTTTTTGACCAAATGAAAAATGCACGATTTTAAGACCGGAGAATAGTACTCTTGGTTTTCGGTATCGGTAGGAATACCAAGCCCTTCCACGAGTTCGGCATTCATATTAGTATCGATCTTTTCGTGATAGACGACGCGCCAGTTTTTTTGACGAATCTCATCATGGTAATGCAATCCGTACACATCGTCATACGCCAAGAAAAATTGCAACATGCCGCCTTGGGGTAGGGGTGCTTCCACCTTTTCTCGATCGAAATTGATTTGCGCCAACAAACGCATCTTATTCCCTTTGCTATCCGTCGGATAAGTTTTTGCCGGATCCCAATAAGGCAAACCACCCACTTTAGAATCAAAAATCGTAGGTACACTTTCCGTGTCGAATTCCAATTTATAAGCCTGGGTCAAGGTGCGACGCTTGATTTCGTCGAGGAGTTGTCGACTTCTTTCGTTCAATTTTTCGTTCATAATACTACGCAGTTCTGAAGTTACTGTGATACGATAAGGCAAATATAGCAAGGATTGATGAATATCCCCGAGGTAGTGTCACTTTTTTCGCGTGTAGCAGAACGCATAGGGTAAGTCTACAATGCAGTGCCAATGATTGTGACTACCTTTCTGTTCAAAGGGAGAGGCCTTTCTCCTTATTCTCCTCGCGTACGCGCGCGCGTTCAGTGTTTTTCTATTTTTGCCTTCACTTCTTCACCTTTTGGGTGTAAATCATTGAGCAAGAGTGAGTTGCGGGTGAAGGCTTCACCCTTTTCCCTTCACCTGTTTTTTTGCAATGGATGTTGTGCAAGGTGTTGAATTTCAGATTGTTGCGGTGAAGGTGAAGGTGAATGCAGGGCTTGCCTTCACACTCA
>CAUQEF010000011.1:0-86436 GCA_963517315.1 uncultured Prevotellaceae bacterium | reverse complement strand
CAAAAAGACCGCACACTGTCTCAAAGAACTTTTGATTCAACTCTTGTTATGTCTTTTCTGCCAACATCGTATGCAGCAAGAAAAAGGCTTTCTCTATTAGGTGGAATTAAATGGTCTATTCACACAACATCGCCAACCTGCTTCATGTATCAAAAAACCGCGCTTCCCTATTCGGGGACGCGCGGTTTTATTGATATGCGATTGGCGAAAGGGATCACTCATTGACGAGGGGCAAGAAGTGATAGTCGCGTGAGTAGCGGAGGTTCTGCGCGTCGAAGGCTTCGTCGTAGCTGATCTTCACATCGGTGATGTTGCCTTGTGCATCGCGCACGGCATTGTAGACGGGATTGATGAAGCCCTTGTAAGGCGAGAGCTTCAGACGATCGTAGCGCGCGAGAATCTCACGATGGATGGCGGGATCTACCTTCACACCGTAGGTTTCGACGAGGCGACGGGCGGCTTCGTAGTCTCCCTCGCTCTTGATGCGCTGCACTTCGGCCAAGAGGGTGCCGAAGAGATTACGCATTTCGGCGTAGTCGTTGACACGAACGAAGGTCTTGCCTTTCTGCTTCACGAGTTCCACACAGGGCTTGGCTGTCTTGCGCTGCTTGGCCTGCTCGAGCACCCAATGGGCGATGAAGGCACGGTTGCGCATGTGGGCTTCTTCAATGTTGTTGCCGGGTTTGATGCGCACGAGCTGCGTGAGTGCACCGTTTTGGATGTAGGTGTAGTAGGCGGCTTGGTAAGCATCGGTCGTGGGCGTGAGTCCCAATTCGGTGAGTTTGGGATCGGCCAGGTAGTAGAGCGCGAAGAGGTCGGCACGGCCTTCCTCGATGGTGGAGCCGTAGGACTTGAGCGAATCGGTGTCGGTGCCGGGCAGGAGTTGGCCGCTGCCGTGACCGAGACATTCGTGGAGGTCGGTGTGGAGGTCGTCGCAACGATCGCCGTATTGCTGAATCAGTTGGCGCGTGGGTTCGTCGATGATGAACTCCTTGTCCATACCACTGCCGTGAGCTGCTTTGGCGTAGGCGCCGGTGAGGTTGGAAATGGTGACGGACTTCGATCCGAAATCACGACGAACCCAGTCGGAGTTGGGCAGGTTGATGCCGATGGCGGTGGAGGGATAGAGATCGCCGGCGAGGATGGCGGCGGTGATGACCTTGGCGGAAACACCTTTCACTTCCTTTTTCTTGAAACGGGCATCGACGGGGCTGTGATCTTCGAACCACTGCGCATTGAGGGCGAGGGTGTGGGCACGCTCTGTGGCGGCCACGTCCTTGAAGTTGACGATGCTCTCCCAAGAGGCTTTCATGCCGAGGGGATCGCCGTAGCTTTCGATAAAACCGTTGACGAAATCGACGTTGCTCTTCACGTCTTTGAGCCACTGGATGGAATAGTGGTCGAAGGTGCGGAGGTCGCCGGTGCGATAGAACTCGATGAGGCGACGAATGACGGCAGCTTGGTCGTCGTTTTCAGCAAAGGGAACGGCGGCTTCGAGGTGCTTGATAATCTGCGTGATGGCAGCACCGTAGAGTCCGCCTTCGCGCCACACGTTTTCTTCGAGGAAACCATACTGTCCGCGAACCAGGCGGGAGTTCATACCCATCATGACCGGGCGAGGATCGCCGGTGGGTTTGCGCTGTGCGTAGAACTCTTCGGCTTCGGCCTGCGTGACATCGGGACCGTAGTAGTTGCCTGCGCTGGTGAGCACGAGATCATCGCCGTCTTTTTGGTTGGTGCGCATCTTCATCACGTTGGGATCGAAGAGCACGGGATAGATGGCTTCGTCGAGGGTGTAGTTGAGCGAACGGAGCGTGGTGCGCAGCCACTGTTCGGAGAAGCCGGGAACGAACTTCTCATTGCCGTAATGGTGGTGCAGGCCGGAGGAGAACCAAAAGCGCTTGACGTAGGTGACGAAGGCTTGGAAATCCTTGGACTTGCGATCGCCGCGGTAGTCGCGATAGACGGTTTCGAGCATGTCGCGAATGCGGAGGTTGTAACGACCGTTTTGATCGTAGAGGATGTCTCGTCCGGCAAGTGCAGCCTCGGAGAGGTGGTAGATGAGGGTTTTCTGACGGAGAGAGAGTTGGTCGAAACCTTCGACCTTGTAGCGCAACATTTGAATGTCGGCAAACTGCTCGTTGGTGTAGGCGAAATCATCGCCGGGTGCGGGAGCGGCTTGCGCTGTCGTACCCAGACTGAGAGCAGAGAGGGAAATGAGCATGGTGAATAATGACTTTTTCATTCGGAAAAGGAAGAGGGAATGAGTTGATATTGTTCGAGTTGCGGGAGAATTGGCGTTTGGCCATCATTGATGAGCACGACATCGGCCAAGCGCGCTTTCTCAGCTTCGGGCATCTGGAGGGCGATCCAACGACAAGCCGTGGCGCGATCGATGGCGTCGCGTGCCATGACGCGACGGATGCGCTCTTCTTCGGGACAACTGACCAACACGGTGCGGTCTACCAGTCGTTGCCAACCGACTTCGAAGAGCAGGGCGCACTCCATATATACATAAGGCGCATCGGCATGTGCGCTCACAAAATCGCGCCATGCCTGTTCCACACGGGGATGCACAATGGCGTCGACTTGCGTGCTGTGCGCTCGTCCTTGGCAGAGGAATGCGGCCAATACGGATTTGACGAGTTGGCCTTGCGCATCGTAGACCTCTGCTCCGACCAAATCGACCAGCGCTGCGCGCACTTGCGGATCGGTGCGAATGATGTGTTTCGCTGCGGGATCGGCATAGAAAATGGGGGCTCCGGTGCGTGCGATGATTTCGCAAACGTGGCTTTTACCGGATCCGATACCGCCGGTGAGAGCAATGCGCTGCGGAACGGGTGCTGAGAGGGAATTATTCGAGTTCATCGGGAGAGGTGTCTTCGACGACGTATTCCACCTCCGAGGGATTGATGCGTGCACGGCGTACCCCAAGCGGCAAGGACTTGAGTGATAAGCGACAACGGTTGTCGTTGTTTTGGAGCAGGTCGGCGTAGTTCACGACCAACACGAAGCTCTCGGGTGTCACGCTCTTGTATTGGCTCATCCCAACCTGGAAAGTGATGTTGACCTTGGGCGGGAAAGTGCGCAGGGTTTTGGCGGCGGGGAAATTGACACCCTGCACGGGAACTTGCACCGTCTTCTCGATCATGCGGTCGGTGACAATCGTGATGCGCGCGGAGGAAGGCACGAACTTCACGCCGGGTACTTTGACAAATCGACGTTTCACGGTCGTGGTGTCGATGAGGTTGGCAAGGTGCACCGGCTCGAGATAAGCGGCGGTAAGCGTGTCGAGCACATTACGCGAAGCATAAACACGCACAGTTCGCGGTTCAACATCGAGCGACACCAAGGAGTAGGCGCTGTCGGGAGTGATTTTGCCTTGGAAGACAACCGGCAGGGCTTTGCTCTGTCCGTAATTGTAGTAGAAATCGATGGTTTCGGGGCGTACGCTGACCAGTTTGGTACCGGAGGCTCGGGCACTCAAAATGGGTTTGAGTAGTTCGACGGTCGAAAGACTGACATGGCCGCCGCTGGTGTTGATTTCATCCCACTTGATGACAATGGGTCCCAGTTGGCGGAAATAGCGGTAACTCATGAGGGTGAGCCCGCGATCACGCAGGGTGACCCGCACGGAAGCGGGCGGATCGGTGGTCAGCACGACGTTGTCGGGCACACCGGTGAGTCGAACGGGAATAGTAAATTCGCGTTCGATGGTCTCATAACCGCTCTGCAAGAACCAAAAGACGGAGGAGAGAAGCAGAAAAAACAAAAACGTGAGGAACTGCCGGTTCCACAAACGTGACCAGCAGTTCTTCACGAAGAAAAGAAATTCTTTAATTATGCGCATCCTGTTGTGTAAGAAAAACATTTGCGCCGCCCGAAGGCGTTGGTCGCATGATTATTGTTGCGCGATGGCCGTGGCCGAAGCGGTGGCGTTGATTGCGGCTTTTTCAAAACGGAGGTCGACACCGTTGGCAACATGCAGCACAACTGCGGTGTCTTCGATGCTCTTCACCGTGCCGTGGAGTCCGCCAATCGTCACGACGGCCTGACCAACTTTGAGAGAGTCGCGAAACTCGCGTTCTTCCTTTTGTTTCTTCTGCTGGGGGCGGATCATGAAGACGTACATGATGGCACCGAGCGCTACAAACATCAAGATTGTAGGTATGATGCTGGGGCTTTCGGGAGCAGCGGCAGGTGCTGCAGTGAGGAGGGCAATGAGAAAGTTCATAAGAATAAGTTGAGGGAGTAATTAAATCGGTGAATGGGATTGACGAGTCTCCTTGGGGCAGAAAACCGATAGTGACTCGACGATCAGACTGTGCCGGCGGGGCTTATTTATCTTTGAAGATGATGCCGTCGGCGCGCAGTTTCTTGACGATGTTGTCGACCATTCCGTGGATATAGCTCGACGAACGGGGCGTGCTGTAGACTTTGGCGATGTCGAGATACTCGTTGAAGCTCACGTTGAGGGGAATTTGATCGAACTCTATGATTTCGGCCAACATGATTTGCATGATGATCAAATCCATGAACGCTAAACGGGAAAATTCCCAATTCTTGGTGTTGGCGCGAATGAGATCACGGAGTTCCTCAGCACGGGCGAGTGTTATGGTAAACAAACGCGCAGCAAAAGCCTGATCTTCGTCTGCAGCATAAGCCGGCAGCAAGGCTTGCTCTTCACCATTGGCGGGATCGAAACGCTTGATGGTCTTCAGGACGAAGGAGTCGACAATTTCCTTATCGTCGTTCCAATACAAACTTTGTTCTTCAAGCAGTGCGTCGAAAGCCTCATTATTTACAATGTGCGTTTTGTAGAGTTTTCGAACGATCTCGCGATCAGCGTTGTAATCCTTTTCTTTATCGTCAACATAGCTTTGGAACAACTCGTCGTTGGTCCACAGCTCATAAATTTTCTTCACAAGGTTCTCATCGTCAGTGAGGAAGACCTTTTGCTTTTCTGCAAATTCTTTGAGCGCCTTGTTTTCGGCCAATTGTGCGAGGAAGCGGTTTTCGATCATCACCTTGTCGTTGCCTCCACCCGCGGGAGTACCCAGGCGCTTTGTTCTCGCCTCACGAGCAGCTTCGCGCTGAATGGCACGCTCGCGAAGCCCAACAAGGAACAACAACAGCATACGATACAAATCATAGGATTTTTGAAGGCTGAACTCTACCTCCTTCAACGCCACCTCTGTGGTTTTGCCTTCATTCTGATAGTACGCATAAACAAGTTGTACGATCTTCAAACGGATAAGTGCACGATTAATCATAGTCGCATTCAATTTTTGTCGCTCCCGTCGGAGCATTAAAAGTGGAAACAAAGGTACAATGTTTTTCCGAGGAAGGAAAGCAAATGCACAGTTTTCTCATTTTGGGGTAAGCAGAAAGAGAAAAACTAGTCAATAAATCACAAAACGGAACTCAATTATTTGTTACTCTGAAAAGAAAAACACACCTTTGCCTATGGAAACAGCAGTCTCTGCATCTAAGGCAAAGGCTTAATACGAAAGGAACTACAGATATGATGACAGATCACCCCGAAGCTCGGAAGGATTATGCCGACAATAGCATACTTTTTTCTCGAGTCGTCAAGGCCGGCAAGCGCGTTTATTATATTGACGTGAAGCGTGACCGCCGCGACGAGTTCTACCTCTCGATGACCGAGAGCAAACGCGTCAAAGAAGGGAGCGCCGAAGAGCCGCCCACCTTTGAGAAACACAAGATCTTCCTTTATAGAGAAGACTTACTCAAATTCCTCTCTGCACTCAACGAGGCGGCAGATTTCGTGGCGGAACAGCGTCCATTGACACCCTTCGAACATCTTTCTGCAGAAAGCACTCACCCGAACGGCACATACAGCGCACGATTTGCACTCACTCCGGAGATTTCCGAAGAAAACAAACCGCTAGAAACAGAATTCGATTTGGAATTCTAATCAACAGAACGACACTATACTTTTCGACCTTTCGCTTCGCGCTTCACTTCTTGATTCGTGGAGGTTGCATCGGATCTCCCACGACACAACCTACCGCAACTCGGAACTTCGAGATCGAGAAAACTGGTTCATCCGACATTTGGAGTGATGCGGCAACGATCAGAAGCACTTTTCTCAAAAGTGCACTTGCCCCCGACTTCAGCCCCCAACGCACGCGTACATGCGCGCGTCAGGCGTTTTTCGTTTTTTTGCCTTCACCTCGTCACTTTTCGGCCGTATCTCACTGAAAACAAGTGGTTTGCGGGTGAAGGCTTCACCATTTGCTGAAAACCATCTATCTATCTTATGCACAACAACTTAGGGGTGAAGGCAGCTGCCTTCACCTCTACTTCCCCAATGTGCCATCGGCGGCACGACAAAAACGGCGACGCAAAGCACACCATTCCACGGAGGCACGGAGGGTGAAGGCAGCGCGCCGAAAAGCACGTCCCTTACCTTCACCCACAACACACTGCAAACCAATTGATTACAAAGAAATTTAACACACACTTGCAAATTAAACCCTTCACCCACAATCTGTTCAATTTCAATTGGTTACAAACAAAAAGGCGCGCGGTGAAGGCAGGAAAACGAAAACTCGCTGTGTGCGCGTTACGCGCGCGTGTTGAAGAAGACGGAACCGTTGAGACGGCGCGGACAACGGCTGACAGAAAACGGACTCCTATTCACCGAAAGCGCGCAACATTGGTGAGAAAGCGGAGCGGTTTTTCCTCCCCCTCGTTCTTTCAAAATTTAGCGGACAGCAATAACTTTACATAAAGTGATATGCCCTGCACAATTGCCGCATCACTCCAAATGTCGGATGAACCCAAACTTTTGATTCGTCCCTATTCTCACTTGAAGTGATGCCAAACACTGAAAAAACAACGCTTTTCGGCGATTTCTCTTTGTGCTTTGACTCGAAATGTCTAATTTCGCACACGAATTTGTCTCCTTGGAATGATTCTTGTTCCGGTGTGATGGCGAATTATACAACAATTGTTTAATTCAGAGTAACACAATCAGACTCATGAAATCTATTTCTATCAGCGGTGCCAAGCGTGCCGACCTCGGCAAGAAGGCCACCAAAGAAGTTCGTAAGCAAGGTCTCGTACCCTGCGTTATCTATGGTGAGAAGAAAGACGCCAACGGCGCTCCCGAAGCGCTCCACTTCGTTGTAGACGAAAAGCAGATCAACAAGCTCGTCTACTCTCCCGACATCTACGCTGTAAACCTCGAAGTGGATGGCGAAAAGCACCTCGCAATCCTCAAGGAAATCCAGTTCCACCCCGTAAAGGACAACGTCCTCCACGTTGACTTCTACGAAGTAACGCCTGAGAAGCCCATCGTTATGGCTGTGCCCATCGCTCCCGTTGGCCTCGCAGAAGGTGTACGCGCCGGTGGTAAGCTCGTGACGATGGTACGCCGCCTCAAAGTGCGCGCTACGATCGACGCAATTCCTGAGAAGCTCACGATCGACGTAGCTCACCTCGGCCTCGGTAAGTCCATCAAGTGCGGCGAACTCTCCTTCGAAGGCCTCGAACTCGTTACGCCGAAGGAAGTGGTTGTTGTTACCGTCAAGATGACGCGTGCCGCTATGGGTGCAGCTGCAGCTGCAGCCGCTGCCGGCAAATAAGCCCTGTTCGCCAGCGAACATTCCCCCTACGTGCCGATGTCCTTTCGGGGGCATCGGCACGCTTTTCTTTATTCTCTTTCATTCTTTCAGCTTTTCCATGAATCATCTCATCGTCGGACTCGGCAATATCGGACAAGAATATGAAGGCACGCGTCACAACATTGGTTTCAGCGTGGTCGACTATTTAGCAACGGAAGCCGGTGCCACTTGGGAAGACAAAAGATACGGATTTGTCACCACGTTTCGGCTCAAGAACCAGACCCTCATCTTGCTCAAGCCATCGACATACATGAATCTTTCGGGCAATGCTGTTCGCTATTGGATGAACGAGAAGAAAATTCCCATTGAGCAAACCTTGATTGTCGTCGATGATCTCGCATTGCCCTTTGGACAGTTGCGCCTCAAGCCCTCGGGCAGCGAAGCCGGACACAATGGGCTGAAACACATCACGCAGATCCTCGGTACGCAGAAGTATGCACGATTGCGCTTCGGTATCGGCAACGATTTCCCAAAAGGCGGACAAGTGGATTTCGTCCTCGGGAAATTTGAAGCCGAAGATCTCCAACAAATGCCCGAAGCCCTCAAGCGCGCCGGTGAAGCGGTCAAAAGTTATGCCCTCCAAGGTATTGATCGCACCATGAATCTCTACAATAGATAATCCCCCACGCATCACCTTATGAACTCCGAAGCACGCATTGACAAGTGGCTTTGGGCAGCGCGCGTCTACAAAACGCGCACACTGGCCTCCGACGCTTGTAAAAACGGACGAATCACCATCAACGGTGCACTGGCTAAACCGTCGAGAACCGTTAAAGTCGACGATCAAGTGGGAGTAAAAAAATCGCCCATCACCTACACGTTTCGCGTGCTACAAGCCATCGAGAAACGAGTCGGCGCCAAACTGCTTCCCGAAGTCTTTGAAAACATCACTCCGCCGGAGCAATATGAATTGCTCGAGATGAATCGAATCAGTGGGTTCATCGATCGAGCACGCGGCACCGGCCGCCCGACGAAAAAAGACCGCCGAGCACTCGACGACTTTGCGGACACCCCCATTTTCCTCGACGAGGATTTTGACCTCGACTGAAAACAACCTTATTCTGCCACTTTTCATCGTACATCAATTTGGCGCCTTTTCGGTTTACTTACATTCTTAAAACGCCGCTTTGGGGCGGTCGCGACATCGTTGAACTCAAAAAGCTCGACGACTACTACACTGTGGGCGAAAGTTGGGAAATTTCCCCCTTGCCTCACAACGAAAGTCAAGTAGTCGGTGGGGACTTTGACGGCATACCGCTGCACCGGCTCATTGATCAGCTCGGACCGGCACTCGTCGGTCGGCAAAACTTTGAGCGCTTTGGCAACCAATTCCCCTTGTTGGTCAAATTTCTCAGCACGGCCGCCGATCTTTCCATACAGGTACACCCTGATAATGCCATGGCGCAAGCGGTGGAAGGTGAAGCGAACGGCAAAAGCGAATGCTGGTATGTGGTAAAAACAGGCCCCAAGGCCTCGCTCTACTGCGGATTTGATCGTAACATCGATCTGAAAGCCTACGATGAAATCACGCGCGAAGGCACCTTGCCCAGCGTACTCGCTCGCTACGAAACGCGCCCCGGCGATGCGTTCTTCATCCCTGCCGGACAAATTCATTGCATCGGCGCCAACAATTTCATTATCGAGATCCAGCAACCCAGCGACGTGACTTATCGTGTGCACGATTTCGATCGTCGCGACGCGCAAGGCAATCTCCGACAACTTCACACCGAAAAGGCACGTCGTGCCCTGCGACTCGAGGAGAAAGCCTACCACCACGCACATTACAATCCCGCGCCCAACACGCGTATTCCTCTCGAACAGCACCCGGAATTCACCACGGCGCTCTACAAAATCGACGCACCCTACCGCATAGACTACCGAGATCTCGATTCGTTTGCCATCCTTATCGCCTTCGAAGGCGAAGCCCAACTCACCGACGACGAAGGGAACACCACCCTCCTCCGCGCCGGCGAAACCCTGCTCTATCCCGCCACTGCACAATACGTCGATGTGGTGCCGCACGGAACTACTTTCTCTTGCATCGAGACCTATGTCGATGCACAATAAAACGAACTCAGCTAGCTTGTTCTTCTAGAATAACAAGCGAGCTGAGTTTCTTTTGTTGAAAAGTCCCCAACTTTCCAACAAAACAAGCCAACTTTTTTCGAGAATCCCCCTATTTTTCAGGCTTAATCCCTTTGTTTTGGCTATCTTTGCCCCATCATTCATTCTCTTCAGACACTTCTATGAATCCCACGCACATAAAATCTGACATACATTTGGTGGTTGTTGATCTACAGCACGACTTTGCCCACCCCGAAGGCGCTCTCTTTGTTCCGGGAGCAGAACAAGCGGTGGAAAACATCGCCGAATTGCTTCACGATCCCCGCGTTACGCAGGTCACCTTCACCCTCGACTGGCACCCCTTCGACCACTCGTCGTTCAAAGCTCACGGCGGCATTTGGCCACGCCACTGCGTGCAATTCTCCAAAGGCGCATCCTTGCATGAAAGCCTGTGGGTGGAAAATTTCGAGCGCTTCAACACGCATTTTGTGCGCAAGGGACAACTCCGCGACTGCGAGGAATACGGTGCATTTACCGATCCAACGCCCGAACAACGCGAATGGCTCAACCAAGGGCAACTCGTGGTTTGCGGCATTGCCGGCGACTATTGCGTGCTCGAAACCCTGAAAAATATTCTTCGCGTTCGTCCCGACGCCGAAGTCTTCACGGCCGGCGTGGCTTCTATCGACGGCGGTACGGCACTCGAAAGCTATCTTTCTGAAAACAACATTCCGGTTTTCACTCGTTGATCTCCCCTTTCTCCCCTACTCCCATGTCTATTTCCAGTTTCAATAAGCGCAGCGTCGCCCTCCTCACCGATCTCTACGAAATTACCATGGCTCACGGCTATTTCGAAGAAGGTCGTGCCGAAACCATCGTCACTTTCGATGTTTTCTATCGCCAAAACCCCGATAACGGTGGCTTCTCCATCTTCGCGGGACTCGAACAAATTGTCGAATACATCAACGAACTGCATTTCTCAGACGACGATATCGCCTACCTCCGTTCGCTGGGTTTGTTTTCCGAGCCTTTCCTTGAGTATCTGCACAATTTCCGCTTCACAGGCGACATCGATGCTGTGCCGGAAGGGAGCATCGTCTATCCCAATGAGCCACTCATCACGGTCACTGCGCCCATCATTGAAGCTCAGTTGATCGAAACGTTCTTGCTTACGCAGGTCAACCACCAATCCCTCATCGCCACAAAGGCCAATCGCATTGTGCGCGCTGCACAAGGACGTTCCGTGGCCGACATGGGTGCCCGCCGTGCGCACAACATCGACGCTGCGGTCTACGGTGCTCGCGCGGCTTACATCGGTGGGGTGAACAGTACAGCCACCGCCCTCGCCGGAAAAGCCTTCGGCATCCCCGTGGTCGGCACCATGGCGCACAGCTGGATCATGTTCTTCGACGGTGAATACGATGCCTTCAAGCGCTATGCAGAAATTTATGGCAGTTCCTCGGTCTTCTTGGTCGACACTTACGACACCCTCAAGTCGGGTGTGCCCACCGCTATCCGGGTTGCCCAAGAAGTGCTCATCCCTCGTGGTCAACGTCTCCTCGGCGTGCGCATAGACTCGGGCGATATGGCCTATCTCTCCAAGAAGGTGCGCGCCATGCTCGACGAGGCGGGATTGCAAGACTGCAAAATAATGGCTTCCAACAGTTTGGACGAACGCACCATCACGTCTATCATTGCCCAAGGCGGCTGCGTCGACAGCTATGGTGTGGGCGAGCGCCTCATCACGGCCTACAGCGATGCCAAATTCGGCGCCGTCTATAAATTGGCAGCCATCAAACACGGCGAAACCTTCGTTCCCAAAATCAAGCTCTCGGAAAACGTGGGTAAAATCACCAACCCGGGACGTAAACGCCTTTACCGTGTTTACTCAGAAAAGGGACATTCCATCGCCGACCTCATCACCTGCGATACTGAAACGGTCAAGGACGGTTCGCCTTTCGAATATCTTTCGCCCGAAAAGCCCTGGGCGGTTCGCACCTTCGAGCGCTGCACCTTCCGCGAACTCCTCACCCCGCTCTTCCGCAACGGGCAACTCGTAACGAAACTCCCCGCACTCGAAGAGATTCGCGCCTACGTTCGCCGCCAACTTGACGAAGAGGTTTGGAAAGAGGAACAGCGTTTCGAAAATCCCCACATCCACTATCTTGATATGAGCGTCAAATACTATCAAATGAAGATGGATTTGATGAAGAACCACGAATAAGTCACTCTCCACAAGACATAAAAACCTGCCGAATGCAGCTCCTTGAGCTTACATTCAGCAGGTTTTCTTTTAGCATCGCTCACTGAAAGAGCGAAACGGCTTAATCTTCGTCCTCGAAATCCGTATCGAGATCAAGCGCATCGTTGTCAATTTCCTCCTCGTCGTCAGCCTTCGATTTGGTTTTGAGCGGCAAAGCCTTGTCGGAGTGCATCGCTTCTTTGATTTTCTCGGTGATTTCGTCCATCAATTCGGGATTATCCGACAGCGTGCGCTTCAAACCTTCGCGACCTTGTCCGAGTTTCGTGGCGCCGTAGCTGTACCACGAGCCGCTCTTCTTGATAATGTCCAAATCTACGCCGAGATCGGCCACTTCGCCGAGGCGGGAGATACCGACACCGAAGGCTATTTCAAATTCGCACTGCTTGAAAGGAGGCGCCACCTTGTTCTTTACGACTTTCACCTTCGTGTTGAAGCCCACTACGTCGTCGCCGTCTTTGATTTTTGAGCCACGACGAATGTCCAAGCGCACAGATGAGTAGAATTTCAGTGCATTACCGCCCGTTGTTGTTTCGGGACTGCCGAACATCACGCCGATTTTTTCGCGCAACTGGTTGATGAAAATGCACGTTGTGTTCGTCTTTGCGATGGTCGATGTGATCTTTCGCAGCGCCTGACTCATCAATCGCGCTTGCAAACCCACTTTGTTGTCGCCCATGTCGCCTTCGATTTCCGCTTTTGGTGTCAAAGCCGCCACAGAGTCGATGACAATGATGTCGATCGCCGAAGAACGAATGAGTTGGTCGGCAATTTCCAGCGCCTGCTCGCCGTTGTCGGGCTGTGAGATGAGCAGGTTGTCGATGTCCACGCCCAAGTCTTGCGCATAGAAGCGGTCGAACGCGTGTTCCGCATCGATGAAGGCCGCCGTACCGCCCATTTTCTGTGCTTCAGCGATGGCATGAATGGCCAAAGTCGTCTTACCCGACGATTCAGGCCCATAGATTTCAATGATGCGGCCGCGCGGATAACCGCCGACACCGAGGGCATAGTCCAACCCGATCGAACCCGAAGGAACCACTTCCACGTGCTCGATTTGCTGATCGCCCATTTTCATAATCGAACCCTTGCCGAAATCTTTTTCGATCTTCGACATCGCCGACTGTAAAGCTTTGAGTTTCTCCGAAGCCGTACTGGCGACGGTGATGGTTTTCTTTGCCATATTACTTGATTGATTGGGATTGATGCTGCAAAAGTACGCCACAAAAATGACACTCAGCGTCAATCCAAGAAAATCTCGTCCGAAAACGAGCGTTTTTACTCCTTATTATATATAGACCCGTCCTGCGCCTTCGTCAACTTCGGATTGTTGAGGTGGCGCGTGGCGTCTCGTTCCGTCTTTTTGCGCAGATTCGCTTCGAAGGCCGCCGTCAAATCCACGCCCGTCTGATTGGCCAGACAGAGCAACACCCACAATACGTCGGCCATCTCGTCGGCCGGATCACGGTTCTCACCGGCTTTGAACGATTGATCGCCATAGCGCCGCGACATCACGCGCGCCAATTCGCCCACCTCTTCGGTGAGCACCGCCATGTTGGTAAGTTCTGAAAAATAACGCACGCCGTACGTTCGGATCCAGCGATCCACCGCGGCTTGGGCTTCTTGCAAAGTCATATTTTTACTATTTGCTTTCCTGCAAAGATAGGAATAATTCTTATCTTTGTCGATATTAATCAGCCAATAAATTTGTATGTCTCAACAACAATCGGCCGTGTGCGAACGGCAGGATACACATACCGAAGAGCCCCGCAGCTATCGCGTGTGGTTGCTCAACGACGATTTCACCCCGATGGACTTTGTCGTCGAAATCCTCTGCACTATTTTTGACAAGGCGCCGTCCATCGCCGAAAACATCACGATGCGCGTCCACCGCTCGGGGCGCGCCGTTGCCGGCATCTACTCTTTTGACATCGCCCACAGCAAAGCCGAAAAGGCGATGCGACGGGCGCGCGAAGAGCAGTATCCCCTCCGCCTCGAGGTGACTGAAGACTAACTTTTCTCCCCGAATCTCCGTTTCCGATGGACTTTAACTATACTCCTCGACTCCAACTTTTACTCAAGACCACACGGGATCTCGCCGCGGCCTACCACAACGAGTTCTTCACCCCCGAACATTTCTTACTGGCCTGCTTGCAAGATGGGGTGTTCGACGGCATTGTCGACTCCGAACACCGTGAGTCGCTCTGCGTCCACCTCATCGATTTGTTCGAGAACGGCGATGACCAATCAAATGAAGCGCCCGAGCCCTCGTTTCTCTGGCGCACACTCGAAAGCAGCGTCGTGCTCCACGCCCGCGGCTCGCAGGTGCAGACGCTCGACGTCACTCATTACATCGCCGCGCTCTACACCTTGGAACAAACGCCCTCCCTCTTCGCCGCGCTGCGCAGTCTCGGCGACAGAGGCACCCTCCTTTCGGCACTCATCGACAAATTTTCCTCCGGCGAAGGCGAAGGGCGCGGAGAAAGCGACGAGAACCCGGCCAACGGCCGACCGAAAACCGAAGGATTGCCCAACGGTTCATCGACCATGGACGACCATGAGCAGAACGACGACTGGCGCCGCCTCGTCACCTGCATCAACGACCACATCGACCGCCACAATCCCCTCATCGGCCGCGAGGCTGAACTCGAACGCACCATCCGCGTGCTCTGTCGCCTCGACAAGAATAATCCCCTCCACGTCGGCGATCCCGGTGTGGGCAAGACCGCGCTCATCTACGGCCTCGCCGCCCTCATTCGCGACGGCCGTGTGCCCGAACGCCTCGCCGGCGCGCGCATCTACTCCCTCCATCTCGGCACCCTCCTCAGCGGTACGCAATATCGCGGCCAACTCGAAAAGCGCCTCCTCAGCATCATCGACGGCATGGCCGAGGAGGGCAATGCCATTGCCTACATCGACGAAATTCACAACCTCGTCGGCGCAGGACAAACCGGCGAAGGCTCGCTCGACCTCGCCAATCTGCTCAAACCCTACCTCGAAACGGGCAGCGTGCGCTTCATCGGCGCCACCACCCACGAGGAATACAATCGCTACTTCTCAAAAAGCGGCGCACTCGTGCGCCGTTTCCAAACCATCGACGTGCCCGAGCCCTCTATCGAAGAGACCTGCCTCATCCTCGAAGGACTGCGCGCACGCTACGAAGCGTTTCACAACGTCACCTTTGCCGAAGGCGTCATCGAACACGCCGTGCGCCGCGCCGATCGCTATATCAACGACCGCCGACTCCCCGACAAAGCCATCGACCTCATCGACGAAGCCGCCGCCTACCGCGAGGTGCATCCCGACGGCACGCAAACCGTGACGCGCGACCTCATCGACAGCGTACTCGCCACGCTCTGCAAGATCGATGTCCTCCGCTCCGACGACGACAACGACCACACCGCCCTGCGCAACCTCCGCCCCGAACTGCTTCGCCGCGTCTTCGGGCAGGATCGCGCCATCGCCGAGGTCACCGAAGCCGTGATGATGTCGCATGCCGGCCTCACCGCGCCCGACAAGCCCATGGCTTCACTCCTTTTCGTCGGCCCCACCGGCGTGGGCAAGACCGAAGTGGCCAAAGTGCTCGCCGAGCAACTGGGCATTGAGCTGGTGCACTTCGACATGAGCGAGTATGCCGAGAAACACACCGTGTCGCGCCTCATCGGTACGCCCGCCGGCTACGTGGGCTACGAGGACGGCGGACAACTCACCGACGCCATCCGCCGCTCGCCCCACTGCGTGCTCCTGCTCGATGAGATCGAAAAGGCGCATCCCGACATTTTCAACATTTTACTCCAAGTGATGGATCGCGCCACGCTCACCGACACGCACGGACGCAAGGCCGATTTCCGTCATGTGCTGTTGATTCTCACCTCCAATGCCGGGGCGCAGTTTGCGCGTCGAGCCGGTGTGGGATTCACCGGCAACGTCACGCCGGGCGATGCCATGCTCGCCGAGGTGAAAAAGCTCTTCAAGCCCGAATTTCTCAACCGCCTGTCGGGCACCGTGGTCTTCGGCGAGATGACGCTCGACATGGCGCGGCGCATTCTCGACAAGCAGCTCGGCGTCCTGCAGTCGCTCCTCACGCCCCGCGGTGTGCAACTCCAACTCACCGACGCGGCGCGCGAATGGTTGCTCCAACGCGGATTCACCCGCGAGTACGGCGCGCGCGAACTCGACCGCGCCATCGCCGCGCACCTCAAACCGCTCCTCACCCGCGCCCTTTTGTTCGGCGCTCTCGCTCACGGCGGCACCGCCACGGTCGATGCCGGCGACGAAGGGCTGGTGCTTCGCGACAATCCCGCCCCAAAACACGCCGACTGCACAGCCGACGAAGTCTAACCCCGAACTTCTTTCTCTCCCCTTTCGCTATGATTTTCATCCTCGATCCCGATTCTCTACTCTTCCCCGACCCTCAATTGGCCGAGCCCGACGGTTTTCTGGCCATCGGCGGCGACGCCAGCCCCGAACGCCTGCGCGCCGCCTACTCCTCGGGCATCTTTCCGTGGAGTGCCTTCGACAGCGAATGCGAACTGTTCTGGTGGGCGCCGCGCCCCCGCTTTGTGTTGCGCCCGGCCGAGGTGCACATCTCGCATTCCATGCGCCAACTCCGGCGTTCCGGCCGCTATCGTGTAACGTTCAACACCGCTTTCGCCCGCGTGGTGGACGGTTGCCGCACGGCGCAGAACCGCCACCAACACGAAGGCGCATGGCTGAGCGAACCCCTCATGGCCTCTTTCTGCCAACTCCACGCCGAGGGCTTGACCGAGAGTGTCGAGGTGTGGGAAGGCGACGAACTCGTGGGCGGTCTCTACGGTGTGCGCCACCCCCGCCTCTTTTGCGGCGACAGCATGTTCAGTTTGGCACCCAGCGCCTCGAAAATGGCACTCATCGCCCTCGCTGAGCGCATGGCCGCCGAGGGCGACGGCATCATCGACTGCCAGTTGCCCACCGATCACCTCCGTTCGATGGGCGCTCGCGAAATGGACTACGAAGAGTACCGCCAATACCTCCCACCCCACGAGCACTACATCGATCGCAGCGCCGGTTGAAGCGCTGCACGCCACTTTTTACGGCTTGTTCCACAACCCATCAGAGCCGCCACACAGGTGGCAACAAAAACTCCCCCACTTTTTCGCAAAAGTGGGGGAGTTTTTCGGATTTCTTGGGGGCTTTTTGGCGAAACAGCCCGGCTTTTCATCCTCGCTGCCCTCCCCTTATCGACGGGTACTCACCTTCGGGGCAAATTTCGTCGCTACTCGATGGCTTTTTGCAATATATCCTGTATATTTGCATCACTGCCTCAGGAAAGGTGCCGGCACGAGTAAAAAGTATCCACAGCCCCTTGGAGAAGCCACAAGAGTGCCGAAAATAGGGAGACTTGCAGCTCGCCTCCCTGTTCTTGTATGCCGATATTTATTGAGAGACAGCACAAAGAAAAAGCCCCATCTTCAATATTAAACCCTACATGAAAATTGTAACACACCATATTAACCACGTAAAAGTGGCTGAAATCATTGCGGATAGTACCATCTTGAATTCGACAGAAGACGGATTAGAATTGTTGGGTAACTTGTATTATCAAGGCTATGACAAGATCATTGTTTACGAACAGCATATCACACCAGACTTTTTCAACCTAAAAACAAGAATTGCGGGAGAGATACTTCAAAAATTTGTACAGTACCAAATGCCTTTGGCCATAGTCGGAGATTTCTCCAAATACCGGAGTAAAAGTCTAAACGACTTTATTTATGAATGCAACAAAGGAAAACAAATCAATTTTGTACCGGACTTAAACAGCGCCTTGTCTCCTCTCCGACCTTAGAATGCTTTCGGGACTGTCGCCCTCACCATCGCAATCGTTCTCGTCTCTTCGGCGAATGGTAAAAAAGGGTGTCAACAATGGGAAGTTTACTCCCAATAATCGTGACGTACGTTGCCCTCCCAGCTTTGGAAATACTCCTTGCTTAGGGTGGTGTTTGATCTTCTCAATACACAAAAAACCTCCCCTCCTCGTCTTCGGTAAAGAACGAGGAGGGGAGGTTCGTGTCGGTGGAGTTGCAGCGCGAATCAGCCTTCCACCTTGTTGGTGAGGGGCTGTCCTTGCTCCAGCTCCTTGATGCTGCCGAGCGTGGTGAGGGCAATGTTGTGGAGCGCCTCTTCGGTGAAGAAGGCTTGGTGCGAAGTGAGCACCACATTGGGCACCATGAGCAGACGCGCCAGCACGTCGTCGTCGATCATCTTGTCGCTGCGGTCTTCGTAGAAGTAGTTTTTCTCTTCTTCGTATACGTCGAGACCGGCCGAACCGATGCGTTTGGTGCGCAATCCCTCGATGAGGTCTTCGGTGTTGATGAGATGCCCGCGGCCGGTGTTGATGATCATCACGCCGGGCTTCATCTTGGCGATGCTTTCGGTGTTGATGATGTGCTTTGTCTCGGGCGTGAGTGGGCAGTGGAGCGAGATGATGTCGCTCTGTGCGTAGAGTTCGTCGAGTTCTACGACCTTCACGTCATATTGCTTGGCAAATTCGTGATCGGGATAGAGGTCATAGGCCAAGACGTTCATGCCGAAGCCGCGCAAGATCTTGATCAATTCCTTGGCGATGCGACCCATACCGATGAGACCCGCCGTTTTGCCGTACATGTCGAAGCCGAGGAGGCCTTTGAGCTTGAAGTTTCCGTCGCGGGTGCGGTTCACTGCGCGATAGATCTTGCGATTGAGCGAAAGCATGAGCGCCACGGCGTACTCGGCCACTGCATGGGGCGAGTAGGCGGGCACGCGCACCACGTCGATGCGGCCTTTGGCGGCTTTGAGGTCGACGTTGTTGAAACCGGCACAGCGCAGTGCGATGAGTTTCACCCCGTAGCTCACGAGTTCGTCGATGACGGCGGCGTTGCACTCGGCGTTTACAAAGATACAAACCACGTCGGCACCCTTGGCGAGGGGCACGGTTTTCATCGAGAGGTGCTCTTTGTAGTAGTGGATGTCGAAGCCGAAATCGGCATTCGTCTTATTGAACGACTGCTCATCGTAAGAGTGAGTGTCGAACATGGCAACTTTAATCATATACTTGTCGAGATTTTGATGGTGAACGATGTTGAGTGGCGATTTTCTCAGCTCAGCGTCGAGAAAGTCGTGCTATCGGGCTGCGAAATTAGCGGTTTCGCAATGAGGCACAAAGTTTTGTGCGTATTTCTGCACAGCAACAGCGCAGAGAATGCGCTTTTTTGCAATCGGGTTGCGCAATCTTTGCCAATCGTCGGGCTATTCGCCGTGCAATGTGCGGGGACGATCAGCGTTCGGCGCGCACCACTGCACGCACGGTGCGGATGGTGTCGTAGCTGATGTCTTCGCCCACGGCATCGCGGATGGCGGTGAGCGAGGCGGGCGCATCGTCGTCTTTCGTGTGGTCGTGTTCGTCCAGATATTTCCGCACGCGGCGCACATGGTCGGCGGGATAGAGGTCTTCCAACTCAATGCGACCGGAGAGCAGGGCGGGCAATAGATAGTTGCTCACGGTCTGCTCGGTGACTCCGCGCGCGGCGGCGATTTCGTGCACCGTCTTTCCGGCCTCGAGCTGCCGCAATGCGTCGGCGCGCTTCTCTTCCATCGTTTCGCGCGGCGCGGAGGCGGTCTTTTTCCTCACTCGCTCGGCTTTTTCGGGCGCTTTTCTTGCGGTGGAAGCCAAGCCGGTGGGCATGGGCGCGGTGGGGTCTTCGATTGTGGCCAGGGAGTGCAAACGCTGATAGTCATTGACGTCGAAACGGTGCTTGGCGAAATAGCGCAAAACGCGCAGTTTGACATAAAGGTCGCGGCGCAGTTCTTCGATCACGGTTTGGGCTCGCTTGGCCACCTCTTTTCCGCCGGCGGGAAGCGAGAGGGTGCGCATGAAGCCCTCGAATGCCCCGAGGCGGTCGGCAAAGTAGGCCGCGCCCTTGGCGATGCGCTCGTGCAACTCGGCGTGGGTGGCATAGTCGTCGTGGGTGGCGATGAGCGTTTCGTACTGCGGACGGAATTTCACCGCGACTCCGGCAATTTGCTGGCGGAAGAGAATGAGGAGTTTGCGGAAGTCTTCGAGCGTGATGGGCGCTTTCTTGTAGAAATACTCTTCGAGCAGGCGCTGCATGGCGGCGTTGCGGCGCTCGAGGTCGGCAAAGGAGAAGAGATCGCACACGAGGGCAAAGAAATAGTTGCGCTGCATTTGCCATAGTTGGTCGGCCGTGGGCTGCTGTTCGGGGATGTGCTCGGTGAAACGGAGCACGGTGCCGTCTTGGATGATGGCGGCCGGCGGAATGGGGGCGCTGAGCACGAGGCCTTCGAGCGATTTGCAACGCGAGAGGGCCACATACGTTTGCCCGTGGGCAAAAGCGCCCTGCACGTCGATGATGGCGCGCTCGAAGGTGAGGCCTTGACTCTTGTGGATGGTGATGGCCCACGCGGGGCGGAGGGGATACTGCGTGAAGGTGCCGTCGATCACCTCTTGGATCTCATTGGTACGCTCATCGAGGACGTATCGCGCGTTGTTCCACGTTTCGCGCGGCACGTTGATGAGCACTCCGCCCTCGTTGGTGCGCACGGTGATTTCATCGTGCTCCAAACTCACCACTTCGCCCAGCATGCCGTTGAAATAATGGTCGTCGCCGGCCGTGCCGTTGCGGATGAACATGACTTGCGCCCCGCGTTTGAGCGTCAAGCGCTCGGCGGCGGGATAGGAACTTTCGGGGAATTTGTCTTTAACCTCGGCATCGTAGGTGAATGCCGGGGTGGTGAGTGCTGTCATCTCGGCGCGATTGATGGCATCGGCTTGGTGATTGTGCGTGACGAGGCGCACATAGGCTTCTCCCGCGGGAGGTCGGAAGTCGGGGATGTGGCGCGCGTTGAGCCGCGCGAGGAGTTCTGCATCGATCGTGCTGTTGCGCACGGCATTGAGGAGGTGAAGAAAATCGTCGTCGGACTGGCGATAGACGGTTTGCAGCTCGACGGTGACAAAAGGTGTCTTCTGCAGCGCGTGGCTCGAGAAGAAGTATTCGGAATCGTAGTAGCGCGACAACAATTCGCGGTCTTCGTCCTTGACCACGGGCGAAAGTTGCTGCAAATCGCCGATGAGCAACAGTTGCACGCCGCCGAAAGGACGCATGGGGTCGCGATAACGGCGCAAAGCGGCGTCGACACTGTCGAGCAAGTCGGCGCGCACCATCGAAATCTCGTCGATGACGATGAGATCGAGGCTGCGAATGAGGCGCTTCTTGCGGTCGGGCATGCGAAACTGGTCGGTGCGAAACTGCATGCCGGGAATGAAGGGCGCAAAGGGGAGTTGCAGGAACGAATGGATGGTGACGCCGCCGGCATTGATGGCTGCAATGCCGGTGGGGGCGAGCACCACCATGCGTTTGTGCACCTCTTCGCGAATTTGTCGCAGAAAGGTGGTTTTGCCGGTGCCGGCTCGTCCGGTGAGAAAGAGGTTGGTGTTGGTATTCTCGATGATTTGGCGCGCCAAATCGCGTTCGGGATTTTCCATTGAAGAGGTTGATTCGAACTTTGCGGGCAGTTGCGCCGCAGATTATTCGGACAAAATTAAAGGTTTCCGCCGAGAAATAGCTACTTTTGCAACAAATTCTTGGCCAAGAAAGCCCTTTTCGCCGGTATTCTTGTCCGCATACATAGACCCGATATGTCACACGATCCGCAATCTGCCTCCCCTCATTCGCATCCCCACGCTGCGGCGCAAGCTTCGCCCACGGGGGGTAAAAACGAACGGCCGGTACTGCGCATGGCCGTCGTCGAACCGAACGTATTGGCCTGCATGGGATTGGAAAACACACTGCGGAAAATCATTCCCATCGCGGAGGTCTGCACGTTTTCGTCCTACGAGGCACTCAGGGAGGCCAACGCCGAAGGATTTGCCCACTTCTTTGTGGCGGCGCGCATCTATTTTGAGCACACAAACTTCTTCCGCCGCCGACCTTTCGCCACAATTGTGCTGACCAACGGCGAAAACCTTCCTCCCACCCCGGGACTACTGACGCTCAACGTGTGTCAAAGCGAGGAAGCGCTGATCAAATCGCTCTTGGAGTTCCACGCTGTGGGACACGGAGCGGGGCCTCATCGTCCACGCACCAGCACTTCTCTCACACCGGCCACAGCGGCGGCGCACACTGCGGCGCACCGCGGTATGCCGCCTCACGATGTTGCGCACAAAGCCCCGCACGGCGAGCACCCACACGGGCATTTACTCCGAGAAGGGGCGACCCATGCGGGCGGAGACGCGGCACACGAAATGGCGGAAGCCAAATCGCCGCTGACACTCCGCGAGATTGAAGTGGCCACCCACTTGGCGCGCGGCTACACTAACAAGGAGGTGGCCGAACACCTGAACATTAGTCTGTCGACCGTGATCACGCACCGCAAAAACTTGATGTTGAAGTTGGGAGCGCACTCGCTTTCTGACATTATTATCTACGCCGTGATGAACGGGCACTTGGATTTGGGCGTATAAGGCCGATGCCACAAACAAACGACCGTCCGCAGGAAAACTCTTTCGAGCTTCTTGCGGACGGTCGTTTGTTTTTTCGTTTTCGTCGGGAAGGCGCTTACAGACCCTGGGCTTCGAGCTTTTCGCGAATGCGGAAAAGGTGCAACACTTGGCCGCCGTAGACGGGCGCTTCGTAATGTTTCTCCACAAGGTCGATGTAACGCTCCACCGTGAGGCGGAGATCGGCGATATTCATGTAATTGAAGAGTTCGAGCGACTCGGGAAGTTGATCCATTCGCACTTTGAACCACGCAATGAGTTCGGCTATCGCCGCTTTATCGTAGGTTTTCTGAAAAGGCTGTGGCATGAGAAAAATTGAGGTTGGGGAAAGATGCGGAGAAAATCAGTGAACAGCGGACAATCATACACTGATTTCGCCCGATCCGATGCAGACGCGGCCGTCGGGCGTGTAGATGACACCAAACTGTCCGGGGGCGATGCCCTGAATGGGGGCTTCGCCCTCGATGTGGTAGCCGCCGTCGGCCGTGCGCGTGAGTTGTCCCTTACGCCAACGGTCAGTGTGACGCACTTTGAACGTAACATCGAACGTGCCCTCGGCTGCCCACGGATCGCCGGTGAGGAAATGAAAACCCGCCAAGTTGAACGAACGCCCGTATTGCAACAGGTTGTCGTAGCCGTGCGAGACATAAAGGATGTTGGCTTCGAGATCTTTTTTGACCACAAACCAAGGTCCGCCGCCAAGTCCGAGGCCTTTGCGCTGACCGATGGTGTGAAACCAATAACCTTTGTGCTCTCCTACCTTTTTGCCGGTTTCTATTTCGATCACATCGCCCGTTCGCTCGCCCAAGAAGCGACGAACGAAATCATTGTAGTTGATTTTTCCGAGAAAGCAGATGCCTTGCGAATCTTTGCGACGGGCAGGTGCCAAACGGTTCTCGACGGCGATGCGGCGCACCTCGTCTTTTTGCAAGTGGCCGAGGGGCAGCATGATTTTCTCGACCTGGCGCGGTTCGAGTTGTGCCAAGAAGTCGGTCTGATCCTTCACCGGATCGGGCGCAGTGCCCAACCATGTGTGATGAGCGGAGAGATCGACAGATTCGCCCGAGCGGGGATCGCTGAACACCTCGTTGTCGCGAATGGTGCGCGCATAGTGGCCGGTACAAATGCGGTCATAAGCATGACCCACGCGCTCTTCGAACGCGCCGAACTTGATGAGGCGATTGCACATCACGTCGGGATTAGGCGTGAGGCCGCGACGCACGTGATCCACGGTGTAGCTTACCACCCGATCCCAGTACTCTTTTTGCAAATCGATGACCTCAAGCGGCAAACCATAGCGGCGTGCCATGGCTTGGCAAAGCTCTATGTCCTCTTCGGCGGTGCAAGTGAGTTCGTCGTCCCCATCCATTCCAATTTTGATGTAAAAAAGATCGGGACGCAAGCCACGTTCCATCAGAAGATGCGTGGCAACGGCGCTGTCGACGCCGCCGGAAAGCAAAAGGGCGATGTTCATGACGGCTGTTGCGTGGAGTGGGATGCAGAAGAAGGAGGGTTTTCGGCAACTGTGGGACGATCGGGGTCCAATTCGCGCACACGTTCGGCACAACGCTCCATCAACCACTTGGGCGTGGAGGTGGCTCCGCAAATACCAACACTGGAGATGCCGGAGAACCACGCGGGATCGATCAATTCAGGGTCATCGATCAAGTGAGTGTTGGGATTGACCTTGCGACAGGCCTCGAAAAGCACACGGCCGTTGCTGCTTTTGAGTCCGCAGACGAAGAGAATGAGGTCGTGGCGCTGGGCAAATTCCTGCACCCCGGGCAGTCGATTCGAAACGCGGCGGCAAATCGTGTCGTAGCATCGGAACTCTGCCGGCGGTTGAATGTGGGTGGTGAGGTAATCGATGAGCGTTTGGAAACCTTCGAGCGGTTTGGTGGTCTGCGAGAAGAGATAAGTATTGCGAGTGAGATCCACTTTGTCCACTTCGCTGATGTCGGAGATCACAATCGCCTCGCTGTTGGTCTGCCCCACGAGACCGAGCACTTCGGCATGCCCGTGTTTGCCGTAAATCACGATTTGCGGATTTTCCATTTCGTGATAGACACGGCTGATACGCTGCTGCAAATTGAGCACCACGGGGCACGTGGCATCCACCAGCGTGATATTGTTGCGGCGCGCAATCTCGTAAGTTGAAGGGGGCTCGCCGTGAGCGCGGAGCAAGACGCGGACATCGCGCAGCGTGGCAAAGGTTTCGTGGTCGATGATCACCAGTCCGCGTTCGCGCAAGCGTTCGCATTCGCGACTATTGTGGACGATGTCACCAAGACAATATAAGATGTCGCGCTGTCCGAGCTCTTCCTCCGCTTTTTTGATGGCGGTGGTGACGCCAAAGCAGAAGCCGGAACCGGCATCAATTTCAATATGTAGCATAGTTGTTGTCTGTTTGTGTGCAAGTGGAGTGCGCTTGCTGCCTATGAGCGAGCGTCCACCGATCAAAGTTGGTAGGAGAGCGTGCCCATGAGGGAAGCGCTCGCCAAATGATAGCGTGCCCAAGCCAAGTTGAGGCGCAAACGCGAAAATTGTACGCCGGCTCCGAACGAGAAACCGGCACCGTGGCCGCGACCGGCGGCCGTCAATTCATAGGCGCGGCGGAAGTTGTAGCCGGCCGACAGCGTGACTTGCTTGGAAGGCATCCAGTCGACGCCCATCACCAAGTGGTTTGTGAACAAACGTCCCGCACTCAGTTCGGCATCGGCCGTCGGTATATAATAAGATTTCGACCAGCGCGTCAAATCAATGAACGCGACGTTGAACCGCAGCGGCGTGTGCGCCAACTGCTTCGAGAATCCCATCTGCAACGAGTAGGGAACGATTTCGGTGCGCCGATCGAAATGCTTGATCTCCGCACCGGCATTGCGCAATACCGCCGACCAGCTCCAACCCTCTTCCTTATTATAATAGTTGAGTCCGACATCGACCGCCAAGGCCGCGGCACTCATGGTGCCCAGTCGCGAATAAATGGTCTTGAAGTTCGCGCCGCCCGCCCACCGAGGCGAGAGGGCGTAGCCGTAACCGGCGCCGACAATCACGTTGCTCGGTGCGAATTGGCCCAAATTTGCGCCATATTCATCGGTTTCGAACATCGTGCCGTAACTGATACGCTGGGCGAAAAAGCTCGCGGTGTGGCGGAGTCCAAAGCCGTGCACATATTGCGCACCCGCCCACACCGCTCCGTCGGGAAGCGAGGCGACGGTGAGTCCAAACTGTCGCGGGGTGACGTCGGCCAGCAAGGCCGGATTGTGCTGCGCGAGCGCCGCATCGTCATCGGGCACGGTGTTGCTCTCGCCACCGAGCGCCGCCACATGCGCCGAGACGGGCAAGCGCAGGACGTTATAGGCCGACGTGCTCTCTTGCGCCGATGCGCAAAGCACCGACGAGAAGAGGAAGAGAAGAATTAGTTTTTTTTTCATTCGCGCCGTAAAATAGTCCGACAAAGGTACGACTTAATTTACTTTTTGGGCGTACTTTTGCCTTGAAATCAGAGGATATGCTCCGATTTTCAAAACGCCTCTGTGTGCCGTTCCGTCGTTTGCGACTCTCCACCGTTCACACAGGCGGCGTCACTTCATGTATCCACCTAAGTTACAGACACGTTGAAGGATTCCCCCCTACTCTCACGCGAGTGGAACGAACTGGTGTTCGAAAACCGCAACAAAAACTATGGCGCTTACGTGCTCCGCAAGGAGACCGGCAAGCGCTATCGGCGTGTGGGGACGATCTTCCTCGGCATCGTACTCTTCCTTGCTGTCATCGCAGCGGCACTGGGGTATTTCGTTCACCAAAAGGTGCAAGAAATCACGGCCGAAATCACCGAAGAGGTGAGACATCTCGAACCGATCAAGACGCGTGAGGGTTTTGAACGCAAAAACATATCCGTAGGCCGACGCGCCGTGAAGGTCGCCACCACACCGGGAGGCCGCAACACCGCACCCGTCATCGTGGATCGCCGCACTGTCACCGCACCCATCGGCATCGACGGCCCCGACGACAGCAAGGAGCTCGACCGCAGTGAGCTGATCGATCAGGATGCGCACCACAATGCCGACCAAACCGACCTCCCTGTCGAAGGCCCTCAGCTCACGGCTACCGAAGTGGTCGAAGAGATGCCCCAGTTTCCGGGTGGTTACACGGCAATGGTGAAGTTTCTCGACGATAACATTGTCTATTCCGGGGCGGCACAGCGGCTCAAACTGGCGGGCATGTGCGAAGTTTCCTTCATTGTGCAGCCCGACGGCAGCGTCACCGACATCGAGATGACCAAGAAAGTACAGCCCATGCTCGACCGCGCAGTCCTGACCGGCATTCAACGCATGCCCAAATGGAAACCCGGAAAGCGAAAAGGCATCGCCACTCCGGTGCGCGTGACGATACCCGTCACCTTCGTCCTTTTCAATGATTGAGCACGAGGCAGTCTCCCCACTTGCGCTGTCGGCATCCTGCACTTTCGCGCATTTGTCGTCACGTCCGAAGCTGTTGCCGGCTTGTTGCTGTGAAGCCCACGAGCCCCTCGGCGAAAAGTCGGCCACTTTTCGAGAAAAGCGCACAACTTTTTCGCAAAAGCAGCCAACAAATACCCAAAACTTCTCCACTTCTCCAATCCACTACACGCCATGGTCGAAAAAAAACTCTTCTATCCCTTTGTTGTTGAGCCTTTTCAAGAGGACTACACCGGTCGTTTGGCATGGAGCACGCTCGGCAATCTCATTTTGCGCGTGTCATCGCTTCATGCCGAGGCACACCATTTCGGCTACACCTACATGCAGACGCACCGCCGCGGCTGGGTGCTCTCGCGACTTGTATTGGAACTTGATCACCTCCCGCACACCGGCGAGCAGTATCAGCTGGGAACGTGGGTCAATCGCATCTACCGTCAGTTCACCGACCGCCTCTATACCATCACTTCGCCCGACGGTACGCCTTTCGGACACGGCACTTCAACGTGGGCGCTCATCGATTACGACACCCGCCAGCCCGTGAATCTCGAAACCCTCCCCGACGGCGGATTCTATGATGCGCTCCACCGGGAGGAAGTGCCCATCGCCGGTCCGGCCAGAGCGCGTGTGCAAGCCACCGACCCGGTGTTGCGACACACGGCCGCCTACACCGATCTCGACATCAACGGGCACTTCAACTCCATTCGCTACATCGACCTGCTCCTCAACACCTTCGACAAGACTTGGCACGACCGTCACGTCGTGCGTCGCATCGAAATGGCCTATGGGCTCGAGGCTTATGCCGGCGAAGAGCTTCTCGTCTATCGCCAAGCCGTGAGTGACGACCGCATCGCCTTTGAAGTGCGCCGCACCACAGCTGACGCTGCGAGCGAAAGCGTACTGGTGCGTGCCCTCCTCACCGTGACGGAGCGCAACTAATGCTCATGTGCCCCACGAAAACGATACATTATCCTCCCTACTACTAACACGAGAATCATGCTTCAACACATCGAAGAGGCCTTGGCCGCCCTGCCCTACCCCCAACGCCCCGAGGGACTTTACGATCCCATTCGTTTCATCCTCGCCGGCGGCGGCAAGCGTTTGCGCCCCATGCTCCTGCTCACCGCCTACGCGCTCTATCACAGCGATTTCCGTCCCGCCATCTCCGCAGCGCTCGGCATCGAGATGTATCACAACCACACCCTCGTGCACGACGACCTCATGGATCACGCCGATGTGCGCCGCGGCCGTCCCACCGTCCACAAGCGATGGAACGAAAACACCGCCGTGCTCTCGGGCGACACCATGTTGCTCCTCGCCTACCGCCTCATTGCCGAAAGCAAGGTGGGACGCACGGCCGAAGTGATGAAGCTCTTCACCGACAGTGCCATTCAGATTTGCGAAGGACAACAATATGACGTCAACTTCGAGTCGCGCAACGACGTCACCGAGGCCGAATATCTCGAAATGATTCGCCTCAAAACCTCCGTTCTCCTCGGCTGCGCCGCGCAAATGGGGGGACTGCTCGCCGATGCGCCCGCCGCCGACTGCGAGGTGCTCTACCGATTCGCCGAGAAAATCGGGCTCGCCTTCCAACTCCAAGACGACTATCTCGATGCCTACGGCGACCCCGAGGTGTTCGGCAAGAAAATCGGGGGCGACATCCTCTGCGGCAAGAAAACCTTCCTCACCGTTTCGGCCTTGTCGCAAATGCCCGAAAACGAAGTCGCCCATTTCCTCCGCATGCTCTCGTGCGACTCGATCGATCCGGACGAAAAGATCCGCTTCGTCATGTCGTGCTACGCCAAATACAACGTCGAGGCGCTCTGCCAACAGCGCATTTCCGCCTACTTTGAGGAAGCGCGCGCCGCCCTCGCCCAACTCAGCGTCAACGCCACCTCGCTTTGGGACTACGTCACCCCGCTGCTCGGTCGCAACCACTGATTTCTCTCCATTCCTTTCATGTTCATCGACACCCACTGCCACCTCTACGCCGAGGAGTTTGACGAAGACCGCCACGAAGTCGTGGAGCGCGCTCGCCAAGCCGGTGCAGAATGGATACTCCTGCCCAACATCGACGCCAACTCCCTCGGCCCGCTCGTCAGCACCTGCGACGAATGGCCCGACCTCTGTCGCCCCATGCTCGGACTGCACCCCACCGAGTTGCCGCCCGATCCGCAACCGTTGCTCGATCGCATGGAGCAGTTGCTCTCCCTCCCCAACTCTCCTTTTGTCGCCGTCGGCGAAGTCGGGGTCGACCTCTATTGGGACAGCACGCGACGGGAGGAACAAATGGACGTTTTTCGTCGTCAGGCCGAATGGAGCATCCGTTTCAACCTCCCGCTCATCATCCATTCGCGTTCCGCCCACGCCGAACTGCTCGAAGTGCTCACCCCGTTCAAGGATGAACTGCCCGGAGGCATCTTCCACTGCTTCGGCGGTTCGGCTCGCGAAGCCGAAGAGCTCCTCGCTTTCGATCGCTTTTTCTTAGGCATCGGCGGCGTGGTGACTTTCAAGAAGAGTACCCTCCCGGCTGTGCTCGAAACGACGGTGCCGCTCGAGCGCATCGTCCTCGAAACCGATGCGCCCTATCTTGCCCCCACGCCTCATCGCGGCAAACGCAACGAGCCGGCTCACATCCCCCTGATTGTCGAGCGCCTCGCCGACATCTACCACACCACACCCGAGCACATCGAAGAAGTTACGAGCCACAACGCTCGCCAACTCTTTGCGCTCTAACATTTCCCACTCAACCACTCCAAATCATGATCAAAATCTACGGCATGTCCACCTGCCCCGACTGCGTGGCGGTGGACGAGCAAGCCCAAAACGATCCCCGTTTCGAAATCATCGATCTCGGCTCGCACGTGATGCACCTCAAAAACTTTTTGAAACTGCGCGACACGCACCCCGCTTTCGACGCGGTGAAAAGACGCGGCGGCATCGGCATCCCCTGCTTCGTTAAAGAAGACGGCAGTGTCACCTTCGATCCAGAAGAAGTAGGACTTTCTCTCCCGGAGCACGACGCCCCCGCGTGCAACCTCGACGGCACAGGCTGCTGATCGAGCCACACTTGTCCGAGCGCAAGTTTCGCCCTCTCCGCCGGCGAAGCTTGCGCTCCACACTTATCCCCGTTTCCTCATTCAGCCACCGCGTGCACCTCTCACTATGACCGACGAATCTCGCCAGCCCCGCCGCCCTCTCCCGACAAAGGCCTATCTCGATCATTTCAGTCCTCGGCGTGCGGCCGACATCTACATCCGCGTGCTCAAGCTCCTACAGAAGCAGCGCTACTACCGCGACCCCGACCTCACCGCCCGCCGCGTCGCCGAAATCATCGGCTGCGACCATCGTGCCATCAGCGCCGCGCTGGCCATCAGCACCGGCGACAACTTCCTCCGACTGCTCGCCAAGATCAGAGCCACGGAAGCGGCGCGCATGCTGCGCGACCACCGCTTTGCCGAGTGGAACGTCGAAGACATCGGTCTGCACTGCGGTTTTGCCTCCCGCCAGTCCTTCTACAACGCCTTTAACCGCGTGTGGGGCATCACCCCGCGCCAATACCGACTCCGATACCATGCTTCCTGAAGCCTTACGTCAAGAAATCATCGCCCTCGTGCGCGAACAAGTGGTGCCCGCCATCGGCTGCACTGAACCCGTTTGCGTGGCACTTGCCGCCGCTCGAGCCGCCGAACAACTGGCCACGCGACCGCCCCACAAGGTGCACGTGCGCCTCAGCGCCAACATTCTCAAAAACGCCATGGGCGTCGGCATACCGGGCACCGATATGGTCGGGCTTCCCATCGCCGTGGCGCTCGGGGTGTTCATCGGCAACTCGGCCTACGGACTGGAAGTGCTGCGCGACGTGACGCCCGAAAGCGTGGAGGCCGGCAAGGCCTACATCGCCGGCGGGCACATCGAGATCACGTTGGCCGATGACATCTCCGAAAAGCTATACGTCGACGTCACCGCCACCGATGAACAAGGGCACGAAGCTCGCGCCATCATTGCCGGCAAGCACACGCACTTCATCGATTGCGAAGTGGCCGCCGCACTGCGCCACACGAGCACCGAAGCCTCGACCGTCGCACACCGCCCGCCCTCGGCACAAAAGAAATCCGTGCAACAAAGCGACACCTCCTGTCGTCCCGAAGGCAGCGCGCCCCACGCGGACGAATCCTCCATCGGCCGCCGCCTCGATCTGCGCATGGTTTACGATTTCGCCACCACCTCGCCCATTGAAGAAATCGATTTCATCCTTCAAGCCGCCGATCTCAACATGAAAGCCTCCGAACGCTCGCTCGAAGGCAACTACGGTCACTGTCTCGGCAAGGCACTCTCTCGCCCCATGGGGCGCGGCATCATGGGCGACAACATTTTCTCGCACATCCTCTCCGCCACGTCCTCGGCCTGCGACGCGCGCATGGCCGGAGCTCCCATTCCCGTGATGTCCAACTCGGGAAGTGGCAACCAAGGCATCTGTGCAACAAACCCCGTGGCCGTCTTCGCCCGCGAAAACCACAACACGCGCACCGAACTCGTCCGCGCGCTCATGCTCTCCCACCTCACCGCCATCTACATCAAGCAACATCTCGGCACGCTCTCCGCACTCTGCGGTTGCGTCGTGGCGGCTACCGGCAGCGCCTGCGGCATCACCCACCTCATGGGCGGCGACTACGACAAAGTGGCGGCGGCCGTCAAGAACATGATTGCCAACCTCACCGGCATGATCTGCGACGGCGCAAAACCCTCGTGCGCCCTCAAACTCACCTCGGGCGTTTCCACCGCCGTGCTCTCGGCCATGCTGGCCATGCAAGGCGAATGCGTCACCTCCGTCGAGGGCATCATCGACGACTGCGTGGACTGCAGCATTCGCAATTTGGCCAAAATCGGCAAAGAAGCCATGAATGAAACCGACCGCTGCGTGCTCGACATCATGACCCACAAGCACCAACCCGGTGTCTGAGTGAGCGGAAAAGAAACACATTATATATCACGCGCACACATACGCGCGCGTCTCCCATTTTCGATTTTTGTCTTCACCTCTTCACCCAATTCGCACATCTCACTCATTTTTAACCACTTGCGGTGAAGGCAAGCAGTACAGAGGTGAAGGCTTTGGAAGCCCCAAACCTTCACCGCAACCCACTGATTGAAAGCCATTTGGCACATCGGGTGAAGGGTGAAGGCAAACTTTCAAAACTCACTGAGTGCGCATGCACGTGTACGCATGAGAAAATCATGGCGAATGAGTAGCTTCAAGAAGTAGAGGAAACGATCTATAAACATCCCCACTTTATTTCAAAAACCGCGTACTTTTGTTCGCTCCTCCTTGCTTTCTCTTTCCTTCTGTCACTTGCGCTGTAAAAGAGCACATTAAGCAAGTACCGATCCTGCGAAGGACGAAAGTTTTGCTCAAAAATCGCGCCGTTCCGCTACCCCCAGCTATCAAAAACCAGGAAAAACAGCCTACTCTTCAAAAAAAAGCAGGAATCAGCGCGCATTCTGTCAAAGAATGCGTATCTTTGGAACGCAGTTCTTGTGCGATTGTATACAGACTTGTCTCGCCTCGTTCCCCTTTTCCCTTGATATAAGGCAGGATTCGTGGTTAGCCAAATGCTTTTTTCGCCGAGAGCACCACCGGACAATCCCGCCACGGACTTCATCGGGCTCACACAGAACGCACTTCTCAAGCAAATCTCAAAAGCATCACATCACACAGTCTTACCACAATGAAGATGATCAAGACGCTCCTTCTTTTCGGTCTCTCCGTGCTTCCTCTCGCACTCAGTGCGCAAAATGAACGCGTCGGTGTACAGACCAAGACACCTACCGAACAACTCGACGTCAAGGGTAGCGTGCGTATTGAAACACTCCCCAAAAGAGGCGAAAAAATCACCACAGGCACCAACGGAAGCTACAACGACCAGGCAATCTTCACCCCCAACCGCATTGTAGTTGCCGACGAGAATGGTGTGCTCGGCACTCGTTTGTCGGCATGGCCGCTGTTTTTCTACATGCCCAGTTGCATCATGCCCACCGATCCTACAGTGGCCGAATACTACGACGGCACGCAATTCCGCGTAGATCTCTATGAGCTCTATAAGAAACAATTCAGCCTGCCCACAGGTCCCGGCACCGGCACGCTCATCGCCAGTCCCTCGGCCGGCACGCTGCCCATCGAAGCCAAGACTGATCTCGGCTACTTTATCACTTACTACGACGCCAAAGTCTTCAAAGAAGTGAAAGTGGACAACGATGGTGTTCTGACCTACAAACTGGTCAACACTCCCGCCAACTTGACGGAACACAGCTACATGAACATCGTCTTCAAACGTCTTTGAAGCACTGATTTTCATCCACTTTTCTTGGCAGAGTCAAGCTTAATGCGTAACTTTGCCGAGCTTTTCCGCTCAACCGCTGTCAGCAGATTGCCCACGAGGGCGATATTCCACGCGAAACTGAGAATGTTGGGCTGGGGCGATAACAATTTCATACAATCAAGCACAAATGGCTGATCTGATCAAAATTGCTGAAGAAGCATTTGCCACCGGCAAACAAGTACCCGCTTTCAAAGCAGGTGACACCGTAACCGTGGCTTACCGTATCGTCGAAGGTAACAAAGAACGCGTACAGTTGTATCGCGGCGTGGTTATCAAGATCTCCGGTCACGGAGACAAAAAACGTTTCACCGTTCGCAAGATGTCCGGAACGGTTGGCGTAGAACGTATTTTCCCCATCGAATCACCCGCTATCGAAAGCATCGAGGTGAACAAGATTGGTAAGGTGCGCCGCGCTAAGCTCTACTACCTCCGCAACCTCACGGGTAAGAAGGCACGCATCAAGGAAAAGCGTACCCCCGTCAAGAAGGAGGCATAAGCAGCCGACGAAACAAAGGACTGCAACAAAACTCTGCAGACCACAATCCCATTACAAAGACAGGAACTTCAAAGGTTCCTGTCTTTTTTTGTTCCCAGCTCGTCGGCCATTTGCACGAAATATCGTAACTTTGAAGCCATCATAGAAACAGCGCTTGCGCACTCACCAAACTCACTACATGATCTCTCAAAAAACACTGCTCTATGCCAACGCTCTCTTATTTGTTGGCTTGGCCGGTGGCCTGAAAGCGGCTCCCCTCGGCATCACTCCGAAGGAACAAACTACACAACTTAATGCGCCCTCCGGCGACAACACTTCTGTCATTAAGGAAGCGCGAAAAATTGACGCGCACACCGTTGAACTGATCGATGCTCAACAAAGAAAAATCACGGTCGACTTCTACGGCAACAATCTGTTCCGCCTCTACCAAGATCCCGCCGGAAGCGCTCCCCACAATCCGGAAGCCAAACCTGCTGCCGACATTCTCGTCGAACAACCGCGTAAGACGGTAAAGGAACTTGAACTGCAGCAAGATGAGAAAAGCTGCACGCTCTCGACAGACGAAATCAAGGTGGTGTTCGATCGCAAGACCGGCGGTTTCTCCGTCTACAAGCTGAATCAGATTCATCCCGTGATCGTCTCGCTTACAGCGGGCACCTTTGATAATGATGGCACACACCTCGAACTGACCTGCAGCCCGGGAGAATACTTTTATGGCGGTGGCGTGCAAAACGGTCGCTTCTCGCACCGCGGACAGCGCATCGCCATCGAAAACACCAACAACTGGGTGGATGGTGGTGTCGCTTCTCCCACTCCTTTCTATTGGAGTACGAAGGGCTACGGCATGATGTGGCACACCTTCAAGCCGGGACTCTATGACTTTGGCGCGACGGACGCGAAGAAAGTGAAGCTCCGCCACGGTGAAAAGTACCTGGACGTCTTCTTCTGGGTGGCCGACCATCCCGAAACCTTACTCGGCGGCTTCTATCAGCTCACGGGACGCCCGGTGTTGCTCCCCAAATTTGGTTTTTACCAAGGGCATCTCAATGCCTACAACCGCGACTATTGGACGGAAGCCAAAGACGGCAAAGGCTTCATGAAGATGGAGGACGGCAAGACGTACAACGAGAGCCAGAAGAACAACGGTGGTATCCGCGAAAGTCTCAACGGCGAACTCAACAACTACCAATTCTCAGCTCGCGCCGCAATTGACCGTTATCTCGACAATGACATGCCACTCGGATGGTTCCTTCCCAACGACGGCTATGGTGCAGGTTACGGCCAGACGGCAACACTCGACGGCAATATTGAGAACCTTAAACAATTTGGTGACTACGCTCGCTCTAAGGGTGTGGAAATCGGCTTGTGGACACAGAGTGACCTCCACCCGAAAGACAGCATCGAGGCGCTCCTCCAACGCGACATCGTCAAAGAGGTACGCGATGCCGGTGTGCGGGTGCTCAAGACAGACGTGGCTTGGGTGGGCTGGGGCTACTCCTTCGGTCTCAACGGTGTGGCCGACGTCGGACGCATCATGCCACAATATGGCAACGGTGCTCGCCCCTTCATCATTTCGCTCGACGGATGGGCGGGAACACAACGCTATGCCGGTATTTGGAGTGGAGACCAAACAGGCGGCGATTGGGAGTACATCCGTTTCCACATCCCCACGTTCATCGGCTCGGGGCTTTCGGGGCAACCGAACATCACCTCCGACCTCGATGGTATCTTCGGCGGAAAGAACATTCCGGTCAACGTGCGCGAGTTCCAATGGAAAACCTTCACGCCCATGGAACTCAACATGGACGGATGGGGCGCGAATCCCAAATATCCTCAGGCACTCGGTGGCAAGAGTACGGCGCTCAACCGCTGGTATCTCAAGCTGAAAAGTGAACTGATACCCTACGCCTACACTACTGCGGCCATGGCAATCAACGGACGCCCGATGATTCGCCCGATGTTCATGGAGGAGAAAAACGACTACACGCTGGGTAAACGTACACAATATCAATATATGTACGGCGATGCCTTCCTCGTGGCGCCCATCTACCAAAACACAGCCGCGGATGCCGAAGGCAACGACCGCCGCGACGGCATCTACTTGCCACAGGGCACGTGGGTCGATTACTTCACCGGCGATCGCTACGAAGGTGGACGCATCATCAACCATTTTGACGCGCCGCTTTGGAAACTCCCGGTACTGGTCAAGGCCGACGCCATTATCCCCATGGCGAACCCCAATAACAATCCTTCGCAAATCCGTAAAGATCTGCGCATCTACGAGATCTACGCGCAACACGGCACGAAGTCCTTGGAATATGACGACGACGGCAGCTCGCAGGCTTACCTCGACGGGGAAAACACCAACACGCTCCTCAAAACTTCGGTCAACGAAAAGGTCTTGACCGTAACCATCGGACGCACGGCCGGAGAATTTAACGGCTATAACCGCAACAAAGTGACTGAATTGCGCATCAATGTGACGCGCGCCCCGAAAAAGCTCACGGCACAGGTGGGTGACAATACTGTACAGCTCACGCAGGTAAAGAGCCGCGAAGCTTTTGAGAACGGCAGCAATGTTTGGTTCTACGATGCTCGTCCGAACCTCAACCGCTGGGTGCGTCCCGGCGAAGAGAGTGTGGGAGAAATCATCAAAAATCCGCAGGTACTGGTACGCGTTACCACTACCGACGTGAGCAAGAATGCGGTGCGCGTGGAGGTGAACGGCTTTGAATTTGCCCCCGCTGATCGTCTCCTCAAGCAGCGTGGGAAACTCGGCATGACGCAGCTCGACGAAAAGCAGACCAAGGTCGAAGCCTACGCGCTGACCCCGGCATGGACTCCGGTGGAAAAAGCCGACTACTATGAAGTAAAATTCGGCGATCAGATCTACTCTACCATTCGCGAACCTCGCTTGCGTTTCGACGATCTCACTCCCGTCACGACTTACGACTTTGCGGTGCGCGCAGTCAATGCAAGTGGCGCCGGCGCATGGAGTAACTTCCGCCTTTCTACTGTGAAAGATCCCCTCGAGTGGGCAATCAAGGGTATGAAAGCCACGACGTCTGTCGCCAACCAAGGCGGCCAAGGCACGGATAAACTCTTCGACCGCGACCTCAAAACGATTTGGCACACGGCTTGGGACAACAAACAAGCCACGCCCTTCGACCTCACCGTCGACCTGCGTGCCGTCAACAAGATCGATCGCATCGAATACATCCCACGTGAAGACGCCGCCAACGGCACGCTCCTTCGCGGCACTTATGCCTTCTCGACCGACCGCCAAAACTGGTCTGCTCCCGTTGCCTTCACTTGGGCGAAGGATGCCACGGTGAAGACGCTTACCCCCGCTGATCATCCGGAGGCACGCTACGTCAAACTCCACATCGACGAAGGTGTCGGCAATTTCGGCTCGGGACGCGAACTCTACGTCTATCGTGTGGCCGGCACTGAAGGAAAGATGCAGGGCGATATCAACCGCGACAAGCGCATTGACGAAAACGACCTCACCTCTTATATGAACTACACCGGTTTGCGCCGTGGCGATGCCGACTTCGACTACGTGGCCGGTGGCGACATCAACGGCAACGGACTCATCGACGCCTACGACATCTCCACCGTGGCTGTGGAACTCGACGGCGGAGTGCGCAATTCCTCCGACAAGGTGCGCGGTTCGCTCGTACTGACACCGAATGTCAAGAGCTACAAGGCCGGCGATCTCGTGGAAATCACAGTGACCGGCAAGGACTTGCACTACGTCAATGCCCTCTCCTTCGGTCTTCCCTACAAGGCCGATGAACTCGAATATGTGGGTATCGACCTCAAGGGAATGAAGGAAATGGTGAACCTCACCTACGATCGCTTACACACGAACGGCACTAAGGAACTGTTGCCCACCTTTGTAAACCGCGGCAACAACTTCCTGCTCGAAGACGGTGCACCCACCCTCTTCACGCTGAAGTTCCGTGCCAAGAAAGCCGGCAAATTCCGACTCCAAGCCGTTGATGGTCTCTTGGTTGACCGCAATCTCGGTACAGTCAACTTCTGATCCCCTTTTTTCTCCACTAAATCCCCTCTTGCTGCATGCAAGCGGGGATTTTTTACGTTTTGAACGCTCGCTAACACACAAAATGCAAAAACATCGTCGTCAATGGTCGTTATATCCTACACATTCGCTAAATTTGCAATGGTCACACGTCATTTGGAATGAAAATTATCCCCTATAGACGCAGCCAAATGAGCCCAAGACTCACGCCCACAGCTCGGCAACAGATCAGGGCTCAGCCCCATTTGCACTCCCTCTATGATCACCAAACAGAAACCCTTTCTATACCGTTTAGCCACAGTATTGGGCGAAATTATAGGTCTCAACCTTATTATTCTCATTCTTCATCCCTTCTTTGTCGAAGATCTGCCTCAATATGCAGAAAGTTACGGGGAGTTCGCCTTCGTTCTTTCCGTCTGCTACTTCGTCTGCGGCATGCAAACCGGTAGTCGACTACATTATGCTTTCATCCGTGGTGATGAAATCCTCCGTCGCGCGCTCTATAGCAACTTATATTTCGATCTCCTCACCATCAGTCTCTCGCTCGCTCTTCCCTGCGAGCGGCTCAATGTGTGGAAATACCTCCTTCCCTTACTTGCAGGACAACTGCTTTTCTCACTCATATTCAAGAAAAGCCTCCGTCTCGCCATTCAGCATCACAGAAAGAAGCACGCCCATCAGCACGGTGTGGTAGTAGTCGGCCCGATAGACAATATCCAATCACTGCTCACCAAACTCGTCAAAGACAAATACACCGGTTACACCATCTTGGGCTATTTTTCCGATGACGCACCCGAAAAGGACGAGACCACCATTCCTCACCTTGGCCGCTATGCAGACTTTGAAGACTATCTTGACTCCAACAAGACCGTAGTCGAAGTCTTTTGCACCCTTTCGGCCATCGACCAACCGCGCATTCGCCGTTTGGTCGACTACTGCGACAACCACCTGCTGAGCTTCATCGGGCTGCCCTCCACCTACTCTTTCATCTCTCACCGCGTCAAGACGCTTTCGGTCGATGGCATCTCAGCCGTGACACTCCAAACCACCCCGCTTGAAGATTTAGACAACGCCGTGTTGAAGCGCACGTTCGATATCTTTTTTTCCACGATAGGGCTCATTTTGGTCTTCCCGTTAGTCTATCTCATTTTCGGCACGTTGATTAAGCTCTCCAGCCCGGGCCCCATAATATTTCGCCAAAAGCGCAGCGGTCTGAACGGCAAGGAATTTGACTGCTACAAATTCCGCTCCATGCGCGTCAATGCCGACAGCGACAGCAAACAGGCCACGGAGCACGACCCACGCAAAACGCGCATCGGCGACTTCATGCGCCGCACCAACATCGACGAACTGCCGCAGCTCATCAACGTCTTCCTCGGCGACATGTCGCTCGTCGGACCTCGCCCCCACATGCTCAAACACACCGAAGAATACAGCGCACTCATCGACAAATACATGATGCGCCACTTCGTGCGTCCGGGCATCACCGGTTGGGCGCAAGTCACCGGTTTCCGTGGTGAGACCAAAGAACTGTGGCAGATGGAAGGCCGCGTCAAAAAAGACATCTGGTACATCGAGCACTGGAATTTTGTCCTTGACCTCTGGATTCTCCTCCGAACTTTCATCGCCCCTCGTAGCAAAAACGCCTACTGATCGTGAATCTCAATTCTCCCACAAGCATTCACGCCTCCCGTCGTTAGGGCAAAGCCGCAGCTCAAAACTTTTTTGTCACACTTACTTGACAAACCCTCCAATCCCTTTGGCGCGTTTCGTCGAGATTTGCTATCTTTGCGTCAGCAATTCAATCTCATTTCATTATGAAACCCACTCTTTTCCTGCTCGCTGCCGGTATGGGCAGCCGCTACGGTGGCCTCAAACAGCTCGACACGCTCGGCCCCCAAGGACAAACTATCATGGACTACTCGATCTACGACGCCATCAACGCCGGCTTCGGTAAGCTCGTGTTTGTCATCCGCAAAGACTTCGAAGACGACTTCCGCAAGATCGTCCTCACCAAATACCAAGACAAGATCCCCTGCGAACTCGTCTTCCAATCGCTCGATGCACTTCCCGAAGGTTTCACCTGCCCCGCCGACCGTCAAAAGCCCTGGGGTACGAACCACGCCGTGATGATGGGACAAGACGTGATCAAAGAACCCTTCGCCGTACTCAACTGCGACGACTTCTACGATCGCGACGCCTTCCAAGTGATGGGCAAATTCCTCTCTTCGCTCCCCGAAGGCAGCACCGGCCGCTATGCCATGGTTGGTTTCCGCGTGGGCAACACCCTCTCTGAGAGTGGTACCGTGAGCCGTGGTGTGTGCGAGGTCGACGAAAAAAACCTTCTCACTTCGGTAGTAGAACGCACCAAGATCGAACGGCACGACGGCACGGTTCAGTACCTCAACGAAAACGAAGAGTGGGTTTCGATCCCCGACACCACCCCCGTTTCGATGAACTTCTGGGGCTTCACTCCCGACTACTTCGCTCACTCCAACGAGTTCTTCAAGGCATTCCTCTCCGATCCCAAGAACATCGAGAACCTCAAGAGCGAATTCTTCATCCCCCTCATGGTCGACCACCTCATCCGCAAGGGTCAAGCCACTTGCGAGGTTCTCGACACCACTTCCAAGTGGTTCGGTGTCACCTATCCCGAAGATCGTCCCGAAGTCGTGGCCAAATTCGCCAAACTCGGAGCTGACGGTGTGTACCCCGAAAAGATGTTCTAATCCCCACATCGGATTAGTCCTTATTCGTCTCCAAAGACACTTTGAGCGAGATATCATCCTCCGATGGTATCTCGCTCATTCTTTTCTATTCAGTCGCACAAACAATCTCCTTACGTTAAAAAATATTGCTATCCAGTAAAGGTTTTACACGAAAAAAATAAGACTGAAACCCTCTTGTGGGATTTCAGCCTCTTTTGTTACTTTGCTTGTTGCAAAATAAACACTAGTAACATGAGCAAAAGTACATATTTTACCGGACAGCCGGTCTATAGTCAGGTCATAAAATTGCTGGACAAGGCAAAAATCCAACAAATAAGCCATGAAACCTTGGACAGCGAGCGCTATGTGAAGCGTTTAACCGGGTGGAAACACTTAATCATTATGCTCTTTGGTGTCCTCAAACACTTTGATTCTCTGCGAGAATTGGAGATCGGAATGAAAGCCGAGGCCATGAAACTCTCCCACTTGGAGCTTGAATACGTGGTTCGTCGCAGTACCCTTGCCGAAGCCAATCTGCGGCGTTCATAAGAGTTCTTTGCCAAAGTTTATGCCTCCCTCTTGGAGCGCTACACGCCATTTTTAGCGGACAGCCGATCACCGGGGCATAAGAAGTCATGGGAAAAGCAGCTCTACATGATGGATTCTACCACCATCACGCTGTTTGACAACATCCTCAACGGCGTGGGTCGGCATCCCAAACATTGCAAAAAGAAAGGCGGAATGAAGGTACACACCGTAATGAAGTACCAAGTGGCTGTGCCTGTGGTGGTAGAACTGACCTCCGCGGCCAAACACGACCATTATCTGCTCAAAAAGGTGCACCTACCCAAGGAGTCGACATTAACCATGGACAGAGCCTACATTGATTATGCTCAATTTCAAAGGCTTACCGAGGAAGGCGTCTGCTATGTCACCGAGATGAAAAAGAACCTTACCTACAGGTAGTTGTCATCCACAGCCTATGTTTCCCGTGAGGGCTTGGTGACACACATCGACAAACACATCCTTTTTCAGAAAGAGAAGGTGAGGCACGAAGCCCGATGCGTAGAGTTGTGGAGCAACGACTCTCGCAAGTCGGTGACCTTACTGACCAACAATTTTGAGCTCTCTGTTGAGGAACTTGCTGAAATCTACAAGCGTAGATGGGCTATCGAAACCCTTTATAAACAGCTCAAACAGAACTTTCCCCTGCACTTTTTCTACGGCGAGAGTGTGAATGCCATCCAAATACAAACCTGGGTGGTACTCATCGCCAATCTCCTCTGCACGGTACTGTCCCGAATGATCAAAAGGCACGTTTCGTTTTCCCAAATCGTAACCATGCTTAGATTGACGCTCATGTATTACGCCAATTTCATCGCTTTCATGGAAGATCCCCAAAAGGAGGAATCTGTAATGTGCGCTGAAAGGGGTAAATCGCCACCGCCGGAACCATCATTATTTGATTAGAGAGGCTAGATTTTCTGCAGTTTTGAAGTTTACCAGACAGAAATATCAAAAGATTCAATGGATGAGAAAATAAATCCTCATTCCCTTTTTCTATGCTATTTTATTTCATATCTTTGCGCTAACATTGAACGCGATGGACAACCCATGAATCAAATAAAAGAAGTGCTTAAGGAGAAAGGAGTTAAGCAAACCTGGCTTACCGAAAAACTCGGCAAGAGCTTAAACATTGTCAATTCCTACGTCTGCAATCGCCGCCAACCCAGCCTCGAAATCCTCTTCCTGATTGCATAGATATTGGATATGGAGGTTAAAGAATTTCTTTTTAAATGGAATAGTAACATCTAATATTAGGAGCATGAATATTAACGATTTTGTTAGTCAATATAAGAATTATCCAGTTTTGTTTGTCGGAACAGGAATCTCTCGTAGATATCTTGAAAACTCTTACACGTGGGATGAATTATTACGCAAGATCGCTACAGATTTATGGGAGAGTGATGAGAAATATTTAGACATAAAGGCTAAATGTACAGATGCTCAAAATTTCTGTTCCTTCCCTAAGGTTGCCACTTTGCTTGAAGAAGAATTCAACAAAGCTCTCGAACAAGATAGAAACGGAAATTTTAGGGAGATAAATGATCTGTTCTACGAAAAAATGCGAGAAAATATATGCCTAAGTCGTTTTAAGATATACATTGCAAAGCTATTGAAATCAGGAAAGAAAAAGATAGAAAAAGAAGAGGAGTTAAACGAACTAAAAAAGACAAGAAAAAACATAGGATCTGTAATCACAACAAATTATGATTCGTTAATCGAAGAGCTTTTTGAGTTTAATCCTTTGATAGGAAATGATATTTTACTGAGCAACCCATATGGTTCTGTCTATAAGATTCACGGATGCATTAATGACATTAGTAAGATTATCATTACGGAGAATGATTACAAAATGTTTGAAGAGAGGTATGAGTTGATCAGGGCACAAATGCTCTCTATTTTTATTCACAATCCGGTAATTTTTATAGGATACGCTATTCAAGATGATAACATAAAGAAGGTCCTCGAAACAATTTTTTCTTACGTAACACTAAACACAGAAGAAGCCGAAAAAATAAGAAGAAATTTTTTATTAGTTGAATATGTTGCTAATTCTACTAATAAAGAAGTTACTCAACATGACATAGAAACCAAGAAAGGGAATATTCAGATAAATAAACTAAGAACAGACGACTATTCTGCTCTATATCGGGCTTTAGCAAATATTTCACTACCTATTTCTGCGATGGATATACGCAAAGTTCAATCTGTAGTCAAGGATATATACTATGGGAGCACAGAAGAAGGGGCTATCAAAGTTATGATAACGGAAAACTTAGACGAGATGAGGAATAGTGACAAAATCTTGGCAATAGGAACATCCAAGACCATAAAGTATCAGTTTTTTACGGCAAACGAAATGATTCAAAATTATTTCAATATCATAGAAGATGCGAACGAAGCTTTGATATCCCAAATAAACAAACTAAAGATTACCTCCTCTCAGTACTTCCCATTTTACGGTTTTATTACAGTTTGCCACAACATTGATAAGGCCGATGTGGTAAAAAGCAATCAAAAGACAAATGTCTACAAATACATTGAAGAAAAATGCAAAGATCATCAAAATAGACACACTTCTATCGAAGCAATAATAAATGATGATACTATTGCAGAGTCATACAAGTATCAGGCAATAATGAATTCGGTCAACGACGGACAAATTTCACTAGAAGGCGTTGAGACATACTTGAAAAGTCTACCAGTAAATGAGAAACTAGAAACAAAAAACAGGCGTCTTCTATGTTTGTATGATCTAAAAAAATACACTGATAGCTAAAAAGGTCAACTCATCCATTTATAAATACCATACCCAAAGATAATGAACAAACATATTCCACTTAAAGCATTGACAGAATAGCAAAAGTGGGGGGCATTCGACATTTGGAGTGATGCGGCAATCGTGCAGTGCATATAACCTTAGATGAAAGTACCTTTCATACCCAAAACCGTGAGCCACTCTCTTCATCACCTTTACCTTATTGTAGCCCCTCTACTTTCCCGGTCGATATGGGGCAGTCGTACTACGCCAGAATACCGGTTCTATAAGCCATGATCGTGACGTACATTTTCATCAGCTGCGGCATTTTGATCTCCTGCGCCTGTTTCACCCAATTGAGCATGACCTTTTCGACTGCTTGCTTATTGGGCTGCATCCATCTCTCTCTGAGTTGCTCTTTGAGATAGTAGGCTTGAGAGAGCGGTTTGTTCATGTCTAAGGCGTTATCAAGCCTTGTTTTGTACTCCTTGTCGAATATATCCGCTCCATTGCGCAGTAGCAGGTAGCGCGTCCCCTTCAAGACTTTGCGCTTGTTAATGTCCTTTTCCATGTTATATTGCGCCCTGCGTATCTCGTCCAACTTCTCATTCATTAGTTTGACCACATGAAAATGGTCGAAGACATGCACGGCCTTCGGGCAGTTTTCAAGTGCGGAGGAGATGAAAGCGGCAGAGAGATCGGTGGCGATATACTTTGATGTCGAATTCTTCCTTCTGACCCTTTTCCAAAATCCGGCCAAAGCATCGGCCGCCTTGCCCTGGCCCACATGGAGAATCCGACCGCACTTGAAATCAACCACAATGGTCCTGCATACATGCTCTTATCTAACGGCAAACTCGTCTACGCCGATGCTGTCCACTTCCTCAAGGGAGGGCGGAGTATAGTGAGTCTATAAGTGAGAGACCTAAATAAAACAAAAAAAACAAGTAGCCCTCTGGAAGCGATCGAAAGCCGTCCACTTTCTCCCCAAAACCCACAACTATTTTTGGAAACACGGGAAGCGCATCAATATACCAAACCGCTTCTTCAACCCATGTACATTCCGCCACATCTCGCGCGTACGCATACACGCGCGCATCCAGCGATTTTCGACTTTTGTGTTCACCTCTTCACCTTCACCACGTAAAATACTGTAAGTAAATGGGTTAAGGGTGAAGGATTCACCCCATTTTTCCTTCACCCTTGCCTTCACCGAAGATTTTGGGAGTTTATTCACTATGCACATTTCATGCGAAACGAAGTGACTAAGCGACCACTGTGCAGAACGAAGGCGGGGACGGGGTGGAAGGACGGCGAAGAGGAGAACAAGGTGAACAAAGGGTGAAGGAAAAGGAGAGGTGAAGTCTTCACCCCTAACACACTGTAGACCAGAAAGTTGAGAGGAAACAACGAAAAACGAAGCCTTCACCCACAACTCATTCACCTTCAATAGATTACAAGGGAAAGGTGAAGAGGTGAAGGCTGTTTTTCGAAAACAGCGGATGCGCACGCGCGCGAGGAAAGGCGGCTGAAAAGTGAGAAAAGCACGCAGGTTTCCGCGAATAGGCCACAGATTTGTTTTTCACGTCCGCGGCCGGAAACAAAAACGCCCCTCTGCTCGTCACGGAGCAGAGGGGCGCAGTGTATGAAAAAGTCGGGGCTTTACTTCTTGGGAATGCGTGCCAAGGTTTCGAGCACCAAACGCCAGTACTTATCCACCGAGGGGATGAAGCAACGCTCGTTGGGCGTGTGGGGCGATTCGAGGGTGGGACCGAAGGAAACGACGTCCATGTTGGGGCAGTGGCTCAAAATCACCGAGCACTCCAAACCGGCGTGCACCACCTGCACCTTGGCCGGTTCGCCGAAGAGGTCTTGATAGACTTCGGACATGAGTTCCACGATTTCGCTCTTGGGCGAGGGCTGCCATGCGGGATAAGCACCGTCGGTTTCCACCTTCATGCCGGCCATCGAGAAGCAGGCTTCGAGGGTGTCGACACAGTTTTGGCGCATCGAGTCGCGGCTCGAACGCACGAGCACCTTGAAGAAGGCATGGCCGTCGACGATCTCGACAATGGCCAAGTTGCTCGACGTTTCGACGATGGTGGGGAGGTGGGGTATGAAGCGCAAAACGCCGTTGTGGCAAGCGAGGAGCGAATCGACGAGGTTGTCTTGAATCTCTTCGGGCACCAAGGTGGCGGGCAGGGGCACTTCGGTCACTTCGATTTGGAGGTTGGACTCCACGATGCCGTATTCCTCGAAGAGGTCGCGCTGCCATTCGGTTTCCACCGTTTCTTTGAGCGCAACCACGTTCTCAGCGGGGAGGGTGAGCACAGCTTCGGCTTCGCGGGGAATGGCGTTGCGCATGTTGCCGCCCTTCCATTCGGCCAATCGCGCCTCGAAATTGGCAATGGCGTCGGCCACCACGCGAGCGAGGTTCTTGTTGGCGTTGGCGCGTCCCTCGTTGATCTGCAAACCGGAGTGTCCGCCGCGCAGACCGTGGAGCGAGATGCGCACCGCCTTGTCGTCAGCATCGGGAGCTACGGGCTTGAATTCGAGTTCGGCGGTGAGGTTGATGCCACCGGCCGATCCCACCATGAGTTCGCCGTGCGTTTCGTTGTCAAGGTTGAGGAGGATGTCGCCTTTGAGGAGGCCGTCTTCCATGTGTTCCACGCCGTACATGGTGGTTTCCTCATCGGAGGTCATGAAGGCCTCGAGGGGGCCATGGCAGAGGGTGTCATCTTCGAAGATGGCCATGATGGTGGCGATGGCCATGCCGTCGTCGGCACCGAGGGTGGTGTTGCGTGCGCGCACCCAGTCGCCGTCGATCCACGTTTCGATGGGATCGGTTTCGAAGTTGTGGGGCGAATCGGGCGTCTTCTGCGGCACCATGTCGATGTGACCTTGGAGCGTCACGACCTTGCGGTCTTCCATGCCGGGCGAGGCAGGCTTGTACATCAAGATGTTGCCGGCATTGTCGAGACGGGCTTCGATGTTGCGTTCCTTCGCCCAGTCGAGGAGGAACTGTTGGATTTTTTCGAGGTGTCCGGAGGGACGGGGCACTTGCGTGAGCAGGTGGAAGTTGCGCCAGAGGGCTTCCGGCTGAAGTTTCAAAATTTCGCTCATAATGTTGCGGTTTTAGACTGTTTTTTAATGAGGAGCAGATCGGCCCATCCCCATGCTCCGGTGAGCACGACGAGGGCGGTCTGAATGGTGTGTACGAGAAGAACAAAGGCCACCACGGGGGCTTCGGCAAGACCATAGAGCACGAGCACGGTTTTCACGGCAAAGTGCCACGGTCCGGCGCCGTTGGGGGTGGGTACGAGCACGGCAAACGAGCCGATACAAAAGGCCAAGAGCGCGGCGGCGGGATCGACCGACGCGGTGGCGGGGAAGGCGAAAAAAGCGAGGTAGAAATGCAAATAATAGCCCGCCCAAATGCCGATGCTGTAGAGCAAATAAGCCCAAAGGGGACGCACGCGGCGCAAGGAGGCGATGCCGGCCATGAAACTGACCATTTTTTCGCGGCCGCGACGAAAAAACGACATGCGCGCCACGAGGAGCGCGAGAAAGCCGAGCGCCAAGAGGGCGCAGACGGCCGTGACGAGATAGCCGGCGGAGGTGAAGTGCTGCAACAGCTGGAGGGGCGCGGCGCCGGTGGTATGGAGGAAGTGCAGGTATTGCGGCAACTGCAACAGGGCGGCACCGACGGTGAGGAGCACCAACAAGACGGAGTCGACCACGCGTTCGGACACCACCGTGCCGAGGGCTTGCGAGAAGGAGGTGCCGGCATAGGTCTTGAGCGTGCCGCAACGTGTGACCTCGCCGATGCGCGGCACCACGAGGCTGGCGGCATAGGACACGAAGATGGCATCGGTGCAGACGCGCAGGGGGGGATGCTCATCGAGGGGGCGCAACGCCAACCGCCAACGCAGGGCGCGAAACACCGGGGGAACGATACCGAAGGCTAACGAGAGGAGCATCCAACCCCAATGCATCGAGGTGAGCATTTGGAAAGTGGCACTCCAATCGTTGCCGCGATACATCCACCAGAGAATGCCGATTCCCACAGCAAAAGGGACAATAAACTTGACAATGTCGACAAATGGTTTCACGCAGACGTAGTTTTTTTGTAATTTTGCGCCGTAGCGCGATTGGTCTTCACTCCACTCCGCCAGATAGAGCGAAGAGGCGAAACCGAACAGCGCGAAATTACAAATTTATCCCATAGTATGAAGTCCGTACGTCCGAAAAAGTTCCTCGGCCAGCACTTTTTGAAAGATCTCGGTGTGGCGCGAGCCATTGCCGACACGGTCGATGCCTGTCCCAATCTGCCTGTTCTCGAAGTGGGACCGGGCATGGGGGTGCTCACCCAATTCCTCCTGCCGAAGGGGCGCGAGGTGAAGGTGGCCGAAATCGATTTCGAGAGTGTGGACTATCTCCGCAAGAACTTCCCCGAGCTCGAAGAGCAGATCATCGAAGACGACTTTCTAAAAATGCACCTCGAGCATGTCTTCGACGGACAGCAGTTTGTGCTCACGGGCAATTATCCCTACAACATTTCGAGCCAGATCTTTTTCAAGATGCTCGAATATCGGGATTACATTCCCTGCTGCACGGGCATGATTCAGAAGGAAGTGGCCGAACGATTGGCCGCGCAACCGGGCAACAAGACCTATGGTATCCTGAGTGTGCTCGTACAACTGTGGTACGACGTGGAATACCTCTTTACCGTCGAGCCGGGGGTGTTCAATCCGCCGCCGAAAGTGAAGAGCGCCGTGATTCGCATGACGCGCAACAATGTGAGCGACGCGGGTTGCGACGAGCGCCTGCTGCGCCGCGTGGTGAAAACGGCCTTCAATCAGCGTCGCAAGATGATGCGCGGCAGTCTGAAACCGCTTTTCGCGCAACTGGACAACGAGTGCGGCTGCACCCGACCGCACACCGACTTCTTGGCGCAGCCGCTCCTCACAAAGCGTCCGGAACAGCTCTCGGTGGCTGACTTCGTGGCGCTGACCAATGCCGTGGAGCAGGAAATGAAGGCGTAAGCTTCTCGCGCCAAATACTGACGGCGCAGACAGGACACCTACTTATCTCACTACCTATTCAACCGCAAAGCCTATGCTTCCCTTGGCCTTTCTTCTTTTCGTAGGAGCCATCGCACTTTTTGTCACCAGAAAAAAGAACAACGACGAAGATTCGGAAGATCAATAACGAAGAAAACCGTCTACACTTGCTGTAAGCATGTTTTATCCCGCAAAATTTATCACTCACCTTGTTTCCCGCTTGCCCGACGGCAGCACCGACGAACTGCATCACGAAGAGCATGTGATGGTTTCGCTGCGTGACGACGGCACTTGGGCGCTGCGCTACAACGATCCGGAGAACGGCGGACAGACGATGCTGCAAGGCACACCACGCCACATGTCGGTTTCGCGCTCGGGGGCGACGGTGAGCCGCCTGCTTTTCCGCGTGGGCGAATGCTGCGAGAGTGTCTATCGCACCCCCAACGGCGAATTTGAAATGTCGACCCTCGCCACGCTCTACAACGTACAAGTGGACAACCGGCGCGGCATGATCGAACTCCACTACGACCTATTTTTCAACGGAGAACTCGCCGCACACAACGAACTCACCGCAACGTGGGAGCGCACTTAAGGTGCTCGCCGTTGCTCAAAAAACAGCTTTCTCATGAACGCACTGCAAAACTATATTGCCGAGAACGAACCTCGCTTTCTCGAAGAACTCTTTTCGCTCATTCGCATCCCGAGCGTGAGTGCTCACCCCGAACGTCGACCCGACATTGACCGCTGTGCCGAACGCTGGCGCGAGTTGCTCCTGGAAGCCGGCTGCGACCGCGCGGAGGTGATGCCCTCGGCCGGCAATCCCTTGGTGTACGCCGAGAAACTGGTCAATGCGGCCGCACCCACCGTGCTGGTGTATGCGCACTATGATGTGATGCCCGCCGAACCGCTCGAGCTTTGGCACTCCGATCCCTTCGAACCGGAGGTGCGCGACGGCCACATTTGGGCGCGCGGCGCAGATGACGACAAAGGACAGTCGTTCATTCAAGTCAAAGCCTTCGAATATCTCGTGCGCAACGGCCTGCTGCAACACAATGTGAAGTTCATCTTCGAAGGCGAAGAAGAAATCGGCAGTCCCTCGCTCGCGGCCTTCCTCACGGCGCACCGCGAATTGTTGCGCAGCGATGTGATTTTGGTGAGCGACACGTCGATGCTCGCCCCCGAACTCCCCTCGCTCACCACGGGTTTACGCGGTTTGGCCTATTGGCAGATCGAAGTGACGGGACCGAACCGCGACTTACACTCCGGCCACTTCGGCGGTGCGGTGGCGAACCCGGCGTTGGTGCTCTGCGAACTGCTGGCCAAGATGGTCGACGGCGACGGACGCATCACGATTCCGGGCTTCTACGACGACGTGGAAGAACTCTCGGCCGACGAACGTGCGATGCTGGCTTCCATTCCTTTCGACGAAGCGGCCTACAAACAGTCGATCGGCGTGCGCGATCTGCGCGGCGAAAAGGGCTACTCGACGATCGAACGCAACGCTTGCCGCCCGAGTTTCGACATCTGCGGCATGTGGAGCGGCTATCAGGGCGAAGGCTCGAAAACGGTGTTGCCTTCCAAGGCTTTCGCGAAAGTGAGTTGCCGCTTGGTGCCGCATCAACAGCACGAGAAGGTGAGCCAAATGTTTGTGGACTACGTGCAAAGTCTCGCTCCCGACTGCGTCGACATCAAAGTGACGCCGATGCACGGCGGCGAAGGCTATGTTTGCCCCATCACGCTGCCGGCTTATCGTGCAGCGGAAGAAGGTTTCACGGAGGCTTTCGGCAAACGCCCCTTGGCCGTGCGCCGCGGCGGAAGTATCCCCATCATTTCGGATTTCGAACGCGTGTTGGGAGTGAAAACGGTGCTCATGGGCTTCGGTCTCGAAAGCAACGCCATCCACTCGCCCAACGAAAACTTCAGCCTTGACATTTTCCGCAAAGGCATTGCAGCCGTTGTCGGCTTCCATCTCCACTATAAAGGATAAGTAAATGCAATGTCGCTCTCTTCGACGGAAGAGAGCGACTTTTCTCCATCTTCACGTATGTTTGCTCCGCGCAAGTTGTTTAAGATTTTCGGCATCGCCACACTCGTCGTCGCTGTGCTGATTGTCCTGCTCGTCGTCGCAGTTTATCTTCCCCCGGTTCAGCGTTGGGCTGTGGGGCGCGTGTCTGCGTCGCTCGAAGAAAAAATGGGTTTGAAAATCGATATCGACGAAGTGCAACTCACTCCCTTTCTCAATCTCAATGTCGGTAACCTCCGCGCCACGGATGCGGAGGGCGACACGCTGTTGCTCGCTGAGCGCCTCCATCTCGATGTGGCATTCTGGCCGCTGTGGGAAGGGCGTGCCGACATTGACGGCGTGGCGCTCAACGGCGCACGCGTCAACACGAAATCACTCCTTCCCGATGTGGAAGTGAAAGGCAGTGTGGCGCGACTTGAGGCGGCGGCGCACGGCGTGGAATGGGCGCACGGCCATGTGCGTTTGGATCGCGCCTTGCTCGACGGGGCGAACCTCAATGTGGCACTTTCAGACACGGCGAAAAAAGATACTACCGAGACACCCGTACAGTGGCTCATCGAAACGGACGAACTGGCTGTGCGCCGTTCGGAAATTGCGCTCACAATGCCGGGAGATTCGCTCCATGTCCGCGCAAAAATGGGCGACGCTTTGCTCAAACATGGGGTCTTCGACTTGGAATGTCCCCGCTATTCGGTGCGCTCGTTCCAACTGAAGGAAGGAGCGGTGAGCATGAACACGACCCGCCGCCCTTTGCCGCACGATGCGCTGTTTGACATTGCCGGACTGGCGGTGGATGTGCACAATCTTTCGTTTGACGAAAACAAACGGCTAAAACTGAATTTGGTACACGCCGCGGCGCTCGAACGACAGCGCAACATGCGCATCACCGAGTTGAGAGGCGCTGTGCTGATGGACACTCTTCGTGTGTCGCTTCCCGACGTGCTGCTCACCACGACGCAATCGCGCATCGGGGCTTCGTTAGAAGCGGACTTCGCGGCGTTGCAACCCAACGGCCGCGGGACGTTGCGTACCCGTATAGACGCACGCATCGCGCCGAACGATATCCGCTCCATTGCGCGCCACGACGCGCCGCCCTCGATGCGCCGACAGATCGACGAGATGACGCAGGCTTTGTTGGAAAACGACATCGTCGAGATGGGACTTGCACTCACGGGTAACATGCGCAATTTGGCGGTGGAACGCGTTTCGCTCAACGCCCCGGGACTGGTGGAAGCGAAGGTAGACGGCTTTGTGCGCAACGCGCTGAGCGAACAACGCTCGGGGCACCTGAACTACGCGGCGGCGACCCGCACCACACGCCGAGTGCGAGCGCTGCTACCGAAAAGTGCGGCGAGTTCCATCAACGTGCCGGATGCCATGCGTCTGCTCGGTGCGGTGGATTTCGCCGGCGCCGACTATCGCACACACTTTGCCTTGCAACAAGGCAAGGGGAATGTAAACGGACGGGCGGCCGTGAACTTGAACACCGAGCGCTATTCGGCGCAATTTGATGTGCGGCAATTTGAATTGGCACAATTCCTCAAAGGACAACCCATCGGGCCGCTGACAGGTAAACTCGGCGTGGAAGGACGCGGCTTCAATGCTGATGCGGCGCGCGCCAATCTTCGTGCAACCGCCGAGGTACGTGAAGGACGATATGACCGTTTTTCGCTGGGCGGTATCGGCCTCAGCGCGGCATTGCGCGGCGGCCACGCGGTGGTGGACTTCAAAGCACGCAACCCGCTCATCGACGGCGAAGGACGCATCACGGCCGAACTGAATCGACGCTATGCCGTACAAATGGACGTGCGTTTGGCACGCGTGGATCTCCGCGGGCTAGGCGTCCTTGAAGATACACTCTCGCTGGGTGGTAATTTCCGCGGAACGGTGGAGAGTTCGCAAGACTTGCGCCACTTGGCGGCACGCGGTGAACTGCGCAACCTCTGTTTTGTGGCGCCCTCTCGTTTGCTGATCGCGCAAGACGTGTTGCTTGATCTCTCCTCGCGCCCGGACAGTACCTTCGCGCACATTCATTCGGGCGATTTGAAGCTGGACTTTGCTGCGCGCAGCGGATGGCAAGGCTTGGCTGATCGCGGTGCGAAGATCGCGAAAATGGCTATGCGCCAATTAGAACACCGCGAGATCGACCAAGCGCTCCTCAAACGTGAACTTCCCGATGCGACCTTGCGGCTTGTTGCCGGACAGGAGAACCTGCTCGCTCGCTATTTGCGCTATAAAAAATATGGTGTGAATAGTGTGGCGATGAGTTTGACTTCCAATGCGACTCAAGGACTGAACGGCTTTATGCGCATCGGCAAGTTGCAGGCAGACGGTCTGGTCATCGACACGATACAAGCCACAATCACGCACGGTGAAGAGGGGCTTGAGCTGGCGGCAACCGTCGAGAACCGCAAAACGGAGAACCCGAATCCCTTCCTCGCCACTTTGCACGGCCACTTGCTGCGTGCCGGCGCTGCGGCAGACATCGCTTTCCAAGACGCTAACGGCCGATTGGGGTTGCGTCTCGGCGCGCAGGTAGAAATGGAGGATGGCGGTACGCGTCTGCACTTGAACGCCGACACAGCGGTGGTGGCTTATCGTAACTTCGCCATCAATCCCGACAATTATCTCTTTGTGAGCAACGACCGCCGCGTGCGCGCCAATATCAAACTGGTTGCCGACGACGGAACGGGCCTGCAAGTTTACAGTGAGGGAAGTGATAGTTTGAAAAACGACATTACCCTCACCATCAATCGCCTCAACTTGGGCGAACTGGCCAATGTACTGCCTTATCTTCCCAAGGTGGGCGGCACATTAGACGGTGATTTCCATATCATTGAAGACCAACACAATTTTGCTGCCGTGGGTGCAGCGACGGCTAAGAACTTCTCCTACGAAGGGACGCAGATCGGTACACTCGGTACGGAATTGATGTACCAACCGGGAGACAACGGACAACACATTGCCAACGGCTACCTCACACTCGACGGAGAAGAAGTGGCGGAAATCAGTGGAACGTATGATCCGAAGGGAAAAGGCAATTTCGACGGTTCGTTCAATATCCGTTCTCTCCCCCTTAATGTCGCCAATGCCTTCTTGAAAGAAACCGGATTTGCCATGCGTGGCACGGCAGAAGGCGCATTCAGTGTAAAAGGTGCGCTCGATGCACCGGTGATCAACGGTCGACTCAAACTCGACGAGGCTCATCTATATAGTAATGTGTATGGTATCGACTTCGCTGTGGACACCGTGCCACTCGAACTCAAGAACTCGCTACTCGAACTCAAAAACTATCAACTCACGACAGCCGATAAAGTTCCGCTGACCCTGCGCGGTAAGGTGGATCTCACGAAACCGGCCTCGCCTTATGTCTACATTGACATCATCGGCCGCCAGTTCCCGTTGGTCAACACGAAGCGCAAGAACGAATCGCTACTCTACGGTAAACTGCTGACCAATATTCTCGCCAATGTGCATGGAACTCTCGATCAATTGGTGGTGGCCGGTCGTCTTACCGTACTCGAAAAAACGGACGTCACTTATGTGATGACCAACACGCCTTTGACCGCAGGCAGCGATCTCTCGGATTTGGTGACATTCACCGACTTCTCCGACACCCTCACCGTCGCTACGCCGACGGAGGAAGCGAAAAAGTCTAATATGGACGTGTGGATGGAAATTATCGTCAAGAAGGGAGCGCGCTTCCGCTGCTACCTCACCCCCAACGGCGACAGTTATGTCGATGCCACCGGCGAAGGAAACCTCACATTCCGCATGCCACCGCAAGGCGATATGCGCATGACCGGACGCATCACGATTGACGAAGGAAAGATGAACTATGAGCTTCCAGTCATTCCGCTCCGCACCTTCAATTTCGCCGGCGGTTCGTCAATAGATTTCACGGGCAATGTGATGAATCCGACCCTCAACATCACTGCGACCGAGCGCGTCAAAACCATCATCACGGAAAATGACCGACAGCGCGCCGTGACATTCGACGCAGGCGTCAAAATCAGTCGAACGGTCGAAGACATGGGACTAGAATTCATCATCGATGCGCCGGAAGATCTCGAGATCAAGAACCAACTCACCGCAATGAGCAAAGAAGAACGCGGAAAAGCCGCAGTTGCTCTCCTCGCCACCGGTATGTACATCACCGACGATAATTTAACGACCGGCGGTCTGAAAGCTTCCAACGCACTCAACGCCTTCTTGCAGAGTCAGATCCAGGACATTGCCGGTAAAGCACTTTCGACCATCGACCTTTCGTTCGGAATGGAGAGCGGAGTGAATTCCGCCGGCGAAACCACGACTGACTACTCCTACCAGTTCTCCAAACGCTTCCTCAACGATCGCGTACGCTTTGTGATTGGAGGCAAAGTTTCTTCGAGTGCCGACGCCACGGAAGCAACGCAATCGTTCATCGACAACATCGCCATCGAATATCGTCTCGATGCTGCCAACAATCGTTACGTTCGTCTCTTCTATGATCGCAATTCCTACGATGCACTCGAAGGAACGCTGATGAAGACCGGCGCCGGTTTTGTGATGCGCCGCAAGGCCGATCGTTTTAGCGATCTCTTCCTCATCCGTCGCCAGAAAAAGTCCACCACCGAAAAAACAAAAAGCAAATGAAGCTCCGCCCATTCCTCCGCGGTCTACTCCTTGCCCTCCTCGCTCCCCTACTCTTTGTGAGTTGTTCGCTCACCGAGAAAATACCCGCAGGCGAACAGCTCTACACGGGTATCCGCGATGTCAACTATACCCTCGACACGCCGCTCTCCAAGCAACGCAACACCCGCACCTCCGACAGTGCAGGTGTCATCACCTCAATCGCCAACGCCGTAGACGCTGTAGAACGCGCCATGAAAGGCGGGGCACACGCCACACCTTCACTTGATGAACTGCGCCGACGGAATTGGGACTCACTCACGTCACCTCAACGCGAACGATTGTTGACGCAAGAAAGGAACGAACGCGCCAATCTTACCAATACGAAAACTGAAATCGACGCCGTACTCGCCTATGCGCCCAACGGTGCACTCTTCGGCTCTACGAAATACTCCACGCCGTGGAAGTTCGGACTTTGGACCTACAATAACTTCGTGGACTCCGAAAGCGCATTGGGAAAATGGTTTTTCAACACCTTCGGCGAAGCCCCCATACTCATCTCTAATGTCGCCCCGCAAACGCGTGCGAAAATTGCCACCGGCGTATTGCGCAATCACGGCTACCTCAGAGGACGCGTCGACTATCGCGTCATCACCGGCAGCAATCCCAAGAAAGCCAAGATCGACTACGATATCACCCCCGGCCGTCTTTTCTTTTTGGATTCCATTGCTTATTTAGGATTCGACGCCACCTCCGATTCTCTGCTCAGTCGCACCCGTTCTCAACGGCTCTTACGCAGTGGAGACGTCTTCAGCAGCGCGGCACTCACCGCCGAACAGTCGCGCATCGAATCGCTCATGCGCAACAACGGCTACTACTATTTCGCCGCCGCACACACCACATTCCGCGCCGACACCGTGGCACATCCCGGCTATGTCCAGTTGCAAGTTCGCCCGGCAGCACAACGTCCGGCCGCAGCTCAACGTCCGTGGTACATGGGACACATCTACGTGACCATTCGCGACGACAAAGAAAGTAATCTCACCGGGCGCCTCGACCGCCGCGGTTATACATTCTTTTATCCAGGCAAAACCATCCCTCTCCAATCGGGGCTTTGGCGCCGCTCCATTCAGCACAACGAGGGAGAACGCTTTGCGGCCTGGGCACAAAAAGCCACCGTTGAACATCTCTACGGGTTAGGCATCTTTTCTTCGATGGATGTCAACTATATACCGCGCGACTCGTCGTTCACTTGCGACACCCTCGACGTCCACGTTTCCGCCACTTTATCAAAACCCTTCGACTCGTCGCTCGAAATGAGTGGTACTTACAAATCTAACGAGCAAATCGGTCCGGGACTTAGCTACGAACTCTCGAAACACAACGCTTTCAGAGGTGCCGAAACCGTCTCGTGGAAAATCTTCGGCAGCTACGAATGGCAACTCGGCGAAACCTCGTCTGCACTCAACAGCTATGAGTTAGGTTCGCAACTCAGCTTCAAATTTCCGCGTCTCATCATGCCGTGGTTCAATCCCACCGCTATGGGACGCCGCTACCGCCGACGCATCGCTATTGCACAAGCACAAGCCAGACTGCTCGGACAGCAAGCCCCCTTCCAACTCAAGGACTTCACGCCCGTCATCGGAACCACCACCGTTTCGCTCACCGGCAACTGGCGCAATCGCTCCGGGTTCTTCACCTTCGTCACCTTTGGTGGAAATCTCAACTACAAGTGGTACACCAATCCCCGAAAGCGCCACGAACTCAACCTCTTCAACCTCGAGTACAACAGCGTCATTCGCACCACCGCCGCCTTCGATTCCATCACCCGCGCCAATCCCGCGCTCTACATCTCCATGCGCGACCAGTTCGTGCCCTCTGTCAGCTACACCTTCACCTCCTCTGCACCCGCAGCTGATCGGCATCCCTATTGGGTGCAGTTCATGGTCAAAGAAGCCGGCAACCTCACCTCTTCGCTCTACTCTCTGGCCGGTCGTAGTTTCACCGAAAGCGGTAAACGCCTCTTGGGATCGCCCTTCTCGCAGTTTGTCAAAGTCACGGCCGAAGGCCACTACACCCACGTCTTCTCTCCTCGCCTCAGTCTGGCCATGCGCGCCTTTGCCGGCGCCGTCTATGCGTTCGGCAACAGCACCTACGCCCCTTACGGTGAACAATTCTATGTGGGCGGTGCCAACTCCGTACGCGGTTTTGCCGTTCGCACCATCGGCCCCGGCGGCTACCACACCCCGCGCACTAAATACTCCTACATCGACCAAACCGGCGACTTCAAACTCGAAGCCAACGCCGAACTTCGCACCCGCCTCTTCGGACAACTCAACGGCGCCCTCTTCCTCGATGTCGGCAACGTGTGGCTCCTTCGTCCCGATGCCCGACGCTCCGAATCTGCCCTCACCCTGCGCAACATGAAGCGCATCGCCGTCGGCACCGGTGTGGGACTTCGCTACGACCTCAGTTTCCTCGTCATTCGCGTCGACCTCGGTGTCGGCCTCCATGCCCCTTACGACACCGGCCGCCGCGGCTTCTACAACATCGAGCGCTTCCGCGAATCCCTCGTACTCCATTTCGCCGTCGGCTACCCCTTCTGAAACAGCAAACTGCCGTCCCCACTCACAAAACAAAGTGCACATTCCCACGCATTTTCCACCTTCTGTCCCCCACACTTGTCGGATTTCGCGCGATTGCTTAACTTTGGAAGCGAGCAAGTCCACAACTTGCCCATCTCTCAACAACAACATCACAACATATCACCATCATGAACGCTATTCGTTTAGAACTTGACAACGCCACGTCCTTTCTCTCCCAAGGCGAGTTGGACGCCGTGAGCGCCAACGTGCCTGCCGCACAGCGCGCACTCGAAGCACAAACCTGCCCCGGCAATGACTTCCTCGGCTGGATGCACCTCCCCTCTTCCATCACCCCCGAATTTCTCGCCGAGATCAAAGCCTGCGCCGCCACTCTTCGTGAAAACTGCGACACCATCGTTGTTGCCGGCATCGGCGGTTCCTATCTCGGAGCGCGCGCCGTCATCGAAGCACTCGGCAACCAGTTCGAATGGCTCACCAACGACGGCACCAACCCCGTCATCCTCTTCGCCGGCAACAACATCGGCGAGGACTACCTCTACGAACTCTGCCAATACCTCAGCCACCGCAAGTTCGGTGTGATCAACATCTCCAAGAGCGGCACCACCACTGAGACCGCACTCGCCTTCCGCCTCCTCAAGAAGCAATGCGAGGAACAGCGCGGCAAAGACGTGGCGCGCAAAGTCATCGTTGCCGTAACCGACGCCAAGAAGGGCGCTGCCCGCACCACGGCCGACAAGGAAGGCTACACCTCCTTCATCATTCCCGACAACGTCGGCGGCCGCTTCTCCGTCCTCACGCCCGTAGGTCTCCTCCCCATCGCCTGCGCCGGCTTCGACATCGACGCCCTCGTCAAAGGCGCGGCCGACATGGAGCGCGAATGCAGCAGCGATGACAACATCGCCACGCAATATGCCGCCATGCGCAACGCCCTCTACCGCGCCGGCAAGAAGATCGAGATCCTCGTCAACTTCCAGCCCAAACTCCACTACATGAACGAGTGGTGGAAGCAACTGTACGGCGAAAGCGAAGGTAAAGACGGCGTCGGCATCTTCCCCGCTGCGGTCGACTTCACCACCGACCTCCACTCCATGGGACAGTGGATCCAAGAAGGCGAACGCACCATCTTCGAAACCGTCATCTCGGTCGAAAACGCCAACCACACCGTCCTCTTCCCCTCCGATGAAGAGAACCTCGACGGCCTCAACTTCCTCGCCGGCAAGCGCGTGGACGAAGTGAACAAGATGGCCGAACTCGGTACGCGCATCGCTCATGTCGACGGCGGCGTGCCCAACCTGCGCATCGTCCTCCCCGAGCTCAACGAATACTATCTCGGACAACTCATTTACTTCTTCGAACGCGCCTGCGGTGTGAGCGGTTTGCTCCTCGACGTCAACCCCTTCAACCAACCCGGTGTCGAAGCTTACAAGAAGAACATGTTCGCCCTCCTCGGCAAACCCGGTTACGAAGCCGAAACCGAAGCCATCAAAGCGCGCCTGGCCGACTAATCGTCGCCCGTCGCACCCTCTTTTTCTCGCCCCGCCCGCCACTGAGCGGGAGGGGCGAACTTTTTTACAACTCCCACCGATGAATCACCTAAACTATACCGCCGCCCTCGCCCACTATTGGGACACCCACCCTGAATTCCGCGACGAAGCCGCAGCAGCCGGCCACTCCCTCGACACCCTTCCCGTACAAGGCGCGCTCTTCGACATGGACGGCGTGCTCTTCGACTCCATGCCCGGCCATGCCAAAGCCTGGGCGCAAGTCTGCCACGAAGCCGGACTCAACATCAGCCCCGAAGAGATCTATCTCAACGAAGGCCGCACCGCCTTCAGCACCCTCAGCCTCTTCACCCGGCGCACCTGGAATCGCGACACCAACGCCGAAGAAGTAGAGCGCTTCTACGACCGCAAGTGCGAACTATTCAACAGCTATCCCGAAGCGCCCCAAATGCCCGGCGCCTTCCACCTGCTCGAACAAGTCGTTGCCGACCGCCTCACCACCGTCGTCGTCACCGGTAGTGGACAAGCCAGCCTCCTCGATCGTCTCATGCAAAACTATCCCGGCGTCTTCGATCCTGCGCGCATTGTCTCCTCTCGCGACGTGCAGCACGGCAAACCCCATCCCGAACCCTACCTCATGGGACTCGCCAAAGCTGGCAACCTCCATCCGTGGCAAACCTTCGTCGTCGAAAACGCCCCCCTCGGTGTCCGCGCCGCCGTAGCCGCCGGCATCTTCACCATCGCCGTCAACACCGGCCCCCTCGACCCCAAGGTTCTCGCCGACGAAGGCGCCGCCCTCGTCTTCCCCTCCATGACGGCACTCGCCGAAGCCTGGCCCGAACTCCGCAGCACTTTCGGGCTGCGCTGACCCTCTGCCGTTTCGCCCTTCGCCTTAATCACCTAAACCATGCTCCATCACATCGCCCTCAGCCTGTTGCGCGGACTCACCCAACCGCAGTGTGTCGACCTCTTGCGAAACATCGACCACCCGCGGACACTGTTTGAGGACACCGCGACCGCACTCGACCAACTCGACCAACTCGTCCCGGCTGCTCGCACACAACTGCTTCATCTCTTCGCCGAACGTGGAGAAGAAGCCTTGTGTCGGGCAGCCGACGAACTCGAGTTCTGCCGTCGCCACAACATCCGCCCCCTCGCCCTCGGCACCGTCGACTATCCGCGCCGACTCGCCGAATGCCCAGACGCTCCCGCCGTGGTCTACTATCGCGGCACGGCCGATCTCGACGCGCGCCATATCGTGGCCGTTGTCGGCACACGCCGCATCACCCCCTACGGCAAAGCCCACTGCGAACGCTGCTGCGCCGAACTGGCCGAAGCCCTCCCCGATGCCCTCATCGTGAGCGGACTCGCCTATGGGGTCGACATCCACGCCCACCGTGCCGCCCTCGACAACCACCTCGATACCGTCGGCGTCTTGGCACACGGGCTCGATACCCTCTACCCCTCCTCTCACCGCGACACCGCCCGCGACATGCTCCGCCACGGCGGACTCCTCACCGAGTACGTCGCCGGCGTACGCCCCTTCGCCGGTAACTTCGTGCGCCGCAACCGCATTGTCGCCGGATTGGCCGATGTCACCCTCGTGGTCGAAAGTGCCGAAAAGGGCGGAGCGCTCATCACCGCCCACCTCGCCGCCGACTACAACCGCACCGTCTGCGCCCTTCCCGGTCGCACCGACGACGAGTACAGCCGCGGCTGCCTGCACCTCGTGCGCGACCACCGCGCCGAACTCGTCACCGGCGCCGACGACCTGATGCGCCTCATGAATTGGGAAACGAAAAACAACGCACCCGCGGCTGTGCAACTCGACCTCTTCGACGGCGAAACGCCCGAACAGACAGCCGTCATCAACGCTCTCCGCACCGCCGGCAGCGAGGGCGAAACCGCCGAGCGACTCTGTATCTTCACCAACCTCCCCCTCAGCCAAGTCAACGCCATCCTCTTCGACCTGCAAATGGCTGCAGCCGTCACCCTCCTCGCCGGCGGTCGCTACCGCTTGCGCACAAAAGTAAGATCCTAACACCGAGAAAAGTAACCCTTTCATACCCGTTCGCGCTTGGTTTGACAAGAAGGTTTAGTGAGTGTGAAGTTCAATCCACAGACAGAGGTAAAAGCAGGTTTGCATAAAACATTGGTTAGGCAATAGTAAGAGCCTATGAACCACATCACATTGAAAAGCATAGTACAAGACAAAAGTTCATTAATATATGGCGAACTATAAGCGTGCCAGCCCCGGGCTATTTTTTTGTATCCCATTATTTATGGATCGCACCGATTGGAAATTGAAACAAAAACTACAAGATGCAGATACAAACAAATTATTTGCTTTTGGTCGTGTCATTGAGAGCAGCTCATCAGTTTTAATTGAAGTCTTTCGTAAGATGGGGCCTGCAGACACCAACTTGCTTGAAATAGAAAAATCGGGAATTTTATTTTCTCCCGTGCAAGTGTTTTGGGATGCAGTTATAAAAGGGAGGTGGAGAATCATAGGAAGTACAACTGCATACGACAAAAATACGCATTCCCAATACCAAGACCTGAAGATGGCATTTGGAGATGGGACTGATTTCCGATTAAGAGATCTTTCATCTGGCACTGAAGTGAAAATAAGCCGTGAAGAAGTTTCCAAATACGAATTTTCAACCGTATGGTTTCCTCTTGACTTGGAAAATAGAATTGCATTAAAGCTCGGAATTTAGTTTTTCATTAATTCCCCACAAAAAAGAAAACCTACTATTCAGTGCGATATATTACTAAATTCTTTGTCAAATCTGCATGTTTTTCTATTTTAGCGGTGCAAACCCTGCGAATAGACGCACGAAACGCGCAAAGCAAAGGCTGACTCACCGCACCACAAATTTGCCCCCAACTTACCTACGCCATGTACAAATTTCTTTTTCTCTTCCTTTCGCTCACTGCTCTTTCGGCCTGTGAGCGAGACGAGTGCCCCTACCAACAAGGTAAACAAGTAGAAATCAAAAAGCCCATTCCTGCTCCCACACCTCCCGATAAAACGGCGCAAACGGATGTTCAACCCAAGGTAGACGAATTTGGCGAATACATCACCGATGGCAAGCACCCGAAGCAGCGCGTCGACCTCACCGACCACGGTGCCGGCTTCACCTACGGCCTCTTTGGCAAGATGGCCAACATCTCCCAACAGCGTTTTGATCGTTTGTTCACCCAGACGGTGTGGAAATACAGCAATATGCGCGTCGTTGAATCCGATGCCACCTTGGCCAAAGCACCGCTGAAGATGATTGGCTTAATCATTAACCCCGAATCCTTCACCTGCAGAAACGGGAAAGTCTATCTACGAAATTTCGATGACGTCACAGGAAAATACACCATCACCGAAAGGGCATTTTACTACGACGAGAAAATCAACCGTCTGGACTTCATCGGCACCGACGTTTCGTGGGAAATCATTCGCCTCACGCCCCACGCTATCGAATTCCTACAACACGGCGAAAACCTTTGGAGTCCCTTCGACTGGTACTACTTCCGCCGCAGCCCCGAAAAAGAATTGAAGGCCGACTAACTCCCGTCTCTCTTCGCTTCCCCTCATGCTCCATCCGCACGGAGTAAACACAAACGCTTGCGCACAAAACTGAGTACATAAGCACCCTGATGCCAAACACCCCCGAGAAAAAGAACTCTTTTCTCGGGGGTGTTGCATTCAGCCAAACGACGTGTAACCATCACAACCCAATGAGTAATAAAGCGAAATGCAAGAAACCTCTTTAGGCTAATTAGATTTTACTTTATGATGTGTGGTTGACTTGCTGAATTAGAGAGATGATTTTTTCAAATGTTGCAAATGATTCATTAGAAAACAATGCTTCTCCTTTGGTTGTCTTGTTTTTATTGGGGTCTATCCTAATTCTAAGAGGATCCTTCAGTATCTCATTTAGCACAGTTGAAAGATATTCTTTGTATCTCTCTGAATCCTTTTCTCGGAGTTCCTCGGAGAAAGCTACCATAGATTTTGCCAAAGCCAATTTGTATGAATAGTCCTCGAGTAGATTTTTTTGTTTCCCATATTGATTAGCGCAGAAAACAATAGTAGTCACAAGCAAAGGAATCATACTGATCTTTCCTATTATTTGCAACCACATTGATGTGATATTACCATCGTTTGCATGATGGTTTCCGTAGATCAGCCACACACCGATACAAATAACACCTATAACACCGACCGCGGAAGCTACCAGCCAACTCCAGAGTTTGAAACTCTTCCACCCCTTTATTTCTTTACATTGTGCATCAAAGGAGGAACTAATCCCCACAGACGCTGTGTAGCTTAGAGCTAACTTTGATTTTTCAATCAGTTTGTGAGCCTCAGATAAGTACTGCTGCTGCTTTATAGAATTTTCATCCAAGGTTGTTTGAAAAGCCTTGAGTTCAGCGTCTTGCTGTTTTATTTTCTTTTGATATTCTCCAATCTCTTCTACAAATTCTTCGACTTCGTCTTTGTAAGCAATAGTTTGCTCTTTGGCTTCGGAGCTTGTTCTATTCAAAGTGCGAATCTCGGCGGCAACAGTTTCCAGATCTGCCTGCAATGCAGCAAACTCTTCTTTTGTTTCTGTGCTTTGTTCTAGTAATGTTGTAACTGATTTTTCTTTATCAGATATTGTATCGGAATGCTTTGAAACGACACTTAGAATCTCATCGATTGCTTTTTCTTTCTCCCTTGCTTCTTCCAATACCTGCATTAGGTGCTCAGATTGTCTTGCAAGTTTGTCTATCGTATGCTGAAAGGCTATTATCCTTTTTTTATCCGTACTCAGCATATAGGGACGTAGAAGTTTCTTAAGGTTATCAAGCAAGTGGGATATATTAGAAGGAGAATGTGAATGAGAATAAGAACGAGGAAAAGAAAGAGAAGAAAAAACAGTAGCATTGGAAATTCTCGATAAGTATTCGTGAATATCTCTTCGCTCTTCGTAGGTGGACAGGCGTATGAAAGAATTGGGATTCTCAACAAGATTAGTTAGGTCTGCAATGACATTGTTAAGACCAGCAAGTAGGCCATTGGGGCTGTATTCTTTTTCATCACCCCATTGTCCCTCATCCATACTCTCGGTATAGTTCATTTTGAGAAACTTTCGGAAAGCAGGTAAGTTCTCTTGCAGTGTTGCAAGAGAACTTTGAATATTGCTAATAGATGTAGTTTTCATAAATTCTTCAGTATGCTGAGTTTTTTATGTGCAGCAGCTGTCAACAGCTCTGCATGTAAGCATCCAGCGGTTACTCATTGTAGCTCCATAGAGAGGAGTTTTTCTTATTTTTCAGATTTAGGTAACAAAGATAGCAACTATAATTGTGTGAAACAAAATATGAGCGATTTCTTTTCCACTTCTTGCATGTTAGGCGCAGTGTATCGTTGAAATGCTGCACGGCTGATAAGTCGTAAAACGCCGGGGCGTCGACAAAGATCTTCCCGTCCTAAGAACACTCCATTTTCGCTTCTCCTCCCGCAGTGCACCGAGCGAGGCCAACGCGCGCACGTAGCGCGTGCGTCCGCTGTTTTCCGTTTTTTGCCTTCACCTCTTCACCTTTTGGGGATAAAAAACTGTGGTACAAAGGGTTGAAGGTGAAGGATTCACTCGATTTGCCTTCACCAGTGAAGGCAGAAAAAAGCAAACACCTTCGCCCGCAAGTCACAAGTTGTCAATGAGTTAGGAGTGAAGGTGAAGGGTGAAGGCAAGAATTGCGAACTCGCTGAGGGCGCGATGCGGGGGTGGGTGTCCGCCGAGGCGCACCTACGCACGCGAGGGGGAACGGTGCGGAAGAACGAAAGAGGGAGGAGGGGAAAGGAGGAGAAAACAGACGGCCGGCACGAAAAAGGTGGGAGGAAAGAAAGAAAAGAAGACGAGTTTCGCAAGAAAGTCCACAAGTTTTCATTCTCACGTCGTCTCATCCCGAGAAAACAAAACTTTTTCTCGTAAAAACCACGGATACTCAAAACAAAAAGTTTACCTTTGCGCTTGATAAAACACAATTTTCCCTTTTTACGAGCCGCACAGCGGCGTCCATATAGCGCAAAATCACGGGGCAACCCGGACGAATCGGCGCAAATGCTCTTTGACTTACTGAAAAATCCCGATACTCCGCCGTGTGGGGAGCATCGGGAAGAGAATCGGACGGAATGTTGCGATTATCTGCAGTGAAAAAGACGCTCGACGAGAGCGGCGATTTCACGCGGTTGGTCAACTACGTCGGTACGGAACGCGCAGTCGCAGTGACGCATGGCTCGGTAGAGCCGGAATCGACGGTCGGGAAGTAAGAAAACGCCGGTGATCAGTTGGGCTTTGCACTGTCGGTGACTACGGGTGCGCTGACAAAACTTTGCAACACGGCGACGGCCGCGTCGACACTGGCGACGTTCTTGATGCGAATGTAGCGTTTGCCCTTCTTCTCGCCAAGTTCGCAACGGCGCATGTTGGCCGGCGAGGTGGCGAAAGCGAGGATGCGACTGAAAACATCGCTCTGATAGAACGGACTTTGGGTGTTGGCGACGAAAAAGAGGGTCATGGCACGGGCTTTGAGCACAAGGCGTTCGGCGCCGCAACGACGTCCGAAACGGCGCAGGGGGCCGATGCGCAGGAGTTCTTCGGCTTCGGCGGGAAGAGCACCGAAACGGTCGAGCAGGCGGTGGCGATAGGCCTCGAGATCGGCGTCGCTCTCCAAGCCGTCGAGCTCGCGATAGAGCAACATGCGCTCGGAGGCACCGGGCACGTAGGTTTCGGGGAGATAGGCGTGGAGGTCGCACTCGACATTGCACTCCGCGGCGAAATCTCCGCCGAGAGCTTCGGCAGACTGGCGGGTGAGTTCCTCGGCGAAGAGATCGGCGAACTCGTCGTTCTTGAGTTCAGAAATGGCCTCGGTGAGAATCTTTTGGTAGGTCTCATATCCCAAATCGGCGACGAAACCGCTTTGCTCTGCGCCCAAGAGATTGCCGGCGCCGCGGATGTCGAGATCCTGCATGGCGATGTGAATGCCGCTGCCGAGGTCGGAAAAGCTCTCGATGGCTTGGAGGCGGCGGCGACTGTCGTCGGGCAGGGCGCTGAGGGGCGGTGCCATGAGATAGCAGAAGGCTTTTTGGCTGCCGCGCCCCACGCGACCGCGCATTTGGTGCAGGTCGGAAAGTCCGAAGTGCTGGGCGTTGTCGATGAGGATGGTATTGGCGTTCGGCACGTCGATGCCGTTTTCGATGATGGTGGTGGAGAGGAGAACGTCGAACTCGTGATTGACAAAATCGAGAATGACTTTTTCGAGTTTGGCGGGTTCCATCTGTCCGTGGCCGACCACGACGCGTGCATCGGGCACGTGTTTGCGAATGAGGTGCTCGATGTGGGTGAGTTGCGAGATGCGGTGCGTGACGACATAGACTTGGCCGTTGCGGCTGAGCTCGAAATTGATGGCGTCGGCGATGATCTCATGACCGAAGGTGTGAATTTCGGTGCGAATGGGGTGGCGATTGGGTGGCGGGGTGTTGATGACGCTGAGATCGCGCGCGCCCATCAACGAGAATTGGAGGGTGCGCGGAATGGGCGTGGCGGACATGGTGAGCGTGTCGACGTTGACTTTCATTTGGCGCAGGCGTTCTTTGACGGACACGCCAAATTTCTGCTCTTCGTCGATGATGAGCAGGCCGAGATCTTTGAACTTGACAGTTTTCCCGATGAGTTTGTGGGTGCCGACAAGGATGTCGATATTGCCCTCGGCGAGATCTTTGAGCAAGGCTTTGGTTTGCGTCGCGGTACGTGCTCGAGAGAGGTAGTCAACGCGCACGGGGAAGTCCTTCAACCGCTTGGCGAAGGTCTTATAATGCTGGAGCGCCAAGACGGTGGTGGGCACCATGACGGCAACTTGTTTGCCATCGGTGGCGGCTTTGAAGGCGGCGCGAACGGCGATTTCGGTTTTGCCGAAGCCGACATCGCCACAAACCAAACGATCCATGGGGCGCGGTTGCTCCATGTCGGCTTTCACCTGACGCGTGACGCGCAGTTGGTCGGGCGTGTCCTCATAGGCGAAGGAGGCTTCGAGTTCGTGCTGCAAGAAACTGTCGGGCGAGAAGGCGTAACCGCTTTCGGCACGACGACGGCTGTAGAGGAGAATGAGATCGCGGGCAATGTCTTTGAGTTTCTTCTTGGTGCGATCTTTGAGTCGCTCCCACGCGCCGGTTCCCAAGTGCGAAAGTCGAGGAGGCGCGCCTTCTTTGCCCTTGTACTTCGAGACTTTGTGGAGCGCGTGGATCGATACGAAAATAGCGTCGTTGTTTTGATACTTGATCTTGATGACTTCTTGCATCGCGCCGTCGCCGCCGGGAATGCGCATGAGACCGACAAACTGCCCCACCCCATGATCGACGTGAACGACGTAGTCGCCGGGCTCAAACTGCCGGATTTCCTTGAGGGTGAGGGACATTTTCGCGTTGCGGGCGTGATCGGAACGCAAATTGTATTTGTGGAAACGGTCGAAGATCTGGTGATCGGTGTAGAACGCGGCGCCGATCGTCGTGTCGCAGAACCCTTCGTGCAGCGTGAGGTGGACGGGGGTGAAAAGTGCGGCCTCGACTTGCTTGCCTGTGGTTTGCATCAACTCGGCGAGGATGTCGCGCAGGCGTTCTTGCTGCTTCTCGCTATCGGCCAAGACGTAAGTGCGCTGACCGCCGGCGATGTTTTCGACAAAGGCGTCCAACACTTGCTCGAAATTCTTGTGGAACAAGGGTTGGGGTTGGGTGTGGAAAACTACGGTCGGCACAAGGTGTGTTGCCGTCGTGGATTCTTTCGCCACTCCTCTCATCCATTGCCAGAAAATGCTCCCTTCCAACTGCTCTTGCAACTCTTTTCCACTCACCAAAAGACGCGAGGCGGCAAAACGTGCGTAGACTTCCGAGAGTTCCATCTCGGAGGTGGCGGCTTGTTCGGCGAGCGCCTGCTCAGCAAAACCTTCGTCGTAGATTTGTTGCACACGATCGCAAACAAATTGGAGATCGTGCGCCACAAGGATGGGGCGTTCCGGCAAATAGTCGGTGAAGGGAACGAGCAGTTCGCCTTTTTCTTCGACTTCCACATTGGGGACAACCACCGCCTCGGGCACAACGGCACGAGACAACTGCGTTTGCACCTCAAACGAGTGGACACTCTCCACCTCATCGCCGAAGAAGTCGATGCGATAAGGATATTCGGACGAAAAACTGAAGATGTCGAGAATAGAACCGCGCAGCGCATATTCGCCCGGTTCGTAAACATAGTCTTTGCGCTTGAAACCCAATTCTTCCAAACGGCGCGTGAGTTCAATCACATCGTGCGTTTCGCCCACTTTCAACGCGATGCTGCGTTCGGTGAGCGAGCGGCGAGGCGGAACGCGCTCTGCCAACGCCGTGGGGAAGGTCACGATGAAAAGTGCGCCATCCGCGTTGGTTTCGCCCTCAGCAGACAGACGAGAGAGGACGTCGGTGCGCAAAATTTCGCTGGCCGTGTCGCGATGTCCGTACTTCACCGCACGCCGATAGGAGGAGGGAAGGAACAGGACGTCGCGCTCTCCGAGCAACTGGCGCAGATCATTATAAAAATAAGCGGCCTCTTCTTCATCGTCGGCCACCACGACGAAGACTTCGCCGACCGACTGACCTGCAGCGCCGAGCACAACAGCGGGTGCAGAACCGCGCAAGCCTTCCATACGTACATGCGGACTGCGTGCCGACAAGCATTCGCGCAAACGAAGCACACCGGGGTGCTGATCAAAGAGAGACAACAATTCATTGAGTTCCATGGGCGGAAACAATTTTTCTACGACTTAACAGTGAGAGAAAGCACCACGGAGTCGGAAGCTGACGAGCTTCCGACTCCGTGTGTGTTTATATACCTTGATATGGGTAGAATCGATCAAAACTTATAGCGTTTGTCGACCACATTGCCCTTTTGAACGAGTGCGCCGAAGATCGACTGACCCATCATTTGCAAGAGACCGCGCTGCTGCATGGCCATTTCGCTCTTGAGGTCGAACTTCTCGCCTACCGTGGTTCCGTTTTGAAGCACGTGTGCGAGGTAAGCGCCTTCCGTACCGATCACGAGCGGAGTGGTAGCTCCCTTCTTCGTTGCGGAAATCGCGGCGATGAGCGTAGGTTCGGGAACACCGATTGCGGGAACGGTAGCAGCTCCGGCGAAGGTGACATTGTTGAGCGAATCAACGAGAGCGCCTTTCGCTTTGGCGGCTTCGATCGTCTTCACGTCGCCCCATTTCTTCGCGGCTATTTCTCCTTTCTTCTCGCTCTTCACCAGTGCTGTGAGGTAGTCCTTCACCTGCTTGTTATCGTAGGGCATGTAACCCTTCTTGTAAATCTTAGAAAGGGCAACTACAAGGAGGTGGTTGTTGGCTTCGCCTACTTCGTAAAGCGGCGAAACATTGCCTTCGTCGGCAGTGTCAAACGCCCATTGCACAGCTTCTTTCGAACCGCGGATACCGGGGTTGTAACCACCGGCACCGATGAGTCCGTTCGATGCACTGAAACCATCGGCACTCAGGACTTGAAAACCGTTCTTGGCGGCGTTCTTCTCAAACGAAGCCAAGTCGCTGTTGGCGGCGAGGAAGCGGTTCACGTTGTTGACAGCTGCGTCGTAAGTCGCTTTCGAGAAATTGATGGGCATTTTCGCCACCGCAGCGATATACTTTGTTTTCATCGCGCGGCGATCGAGCACTTGCAACACGACCTTAAATCCCTGCATCTCCATCACGTAGTAACCGTTGAGCGTAGCGTAGTAGAGCGAGCGAATGAATTTGGCATTCTCGGGCGTGAGCTGATCGGGATTCACCTGTGCCGTGTTGAGCCAGGTGGTATCGGTGCGCGCTCCGAGTTTTTTGGCGATTTCGTTGAAGTTGGCGCCATCGTTGAGCGCGTTCATCACCGAGTCTGCACGCTTCGTCATGGCTGCCGGGTCGGCGGCTTGCACCGGGATGGCACGGTAGGCGACAGAGTCGGGAGCTTCCACCTTGGCGATGAGCTTAACCACGTTGTACGTGTTGTCCTGATCGTTGACATAAGGTGCTTTCAAGCTACCCTCGCTCATCGTTGCGAGCTCCGAACGCACGTCGGCGGGGAAAGACTCGGCCGCAAGCGGCAGATTCACGAAGTGCGTCTGGCTCTTCGATGCGTTGATCACGGCGGCGGGATCTTGTCCGGCTTCAAGTTTGGCGTAGACAGCCTGCGCTTGTTCGGCCACGGCCTTGCGATCGGCGGGACTGGCGGTGACGATGTAGTCGATGTATTTCAAGTCGCGCACCTCGTTGTTCAAACGGAAAAGTTCCTTGAAACGATCATAGGCGGCCTTCAAATCACTGTCTTCGACCTTCACCTCGTTGTCCGAAATCGTACCGAAGGGGAAAGCGGCCACGACGGCATTGGCCGACTGCGTGCGCGCGTCAAACTGCGCTTTGGCGCTGATCGGGTTCACCGTCACAGAAGCCATGAGGAGCGACTGATATTTCGACATGAGCAATTCGCGACGCAGCTGCTTGTCGGTGTACTTCCACAACATTTCGACCGTCTGAATCTGCTCGGCCACTTCGGGAGCGACCTCCTTGCCCTTCATTTCCTTCACTTGCTTCATGAAAGCCTGAAGCGCCGTGTAGTCGAAGCGGCCGGTCTGTCCCATGAACATGGGCAGGTTTTGGAAAGCCTGTGCGCTGCCTTGACGAAGCGCGTCTTCCACATCCTTTTCGGTGACAACGACACCCAGCTTGTCGCACTCGTGCTTGACGAGTTCAAACTGAACGTAATCGTTCCACACTTGGTTGCGTACCATGTCGGTCTGTTCGTCGGTGAGCTTACCGCCGCTGCGGAGCTTGGCCACTTCCGAAGCCTCGTTCACCATCTCATAGAATTCCTCGGCCGAAAGGCTTTTGCCGTAGACTTCGCCGACATTGCGGTTGCTGTTCGTGATCGCCGAAATGGTGTTGGAATCCAACACCATGGTGAGGATGAACAGAAACATACCGAAGCCCATGAGGAGGAGAATCCAAGAGCTGCTTCTGATTTTCTGTAATGCTGCCATTTTTGTTTATATTGTTATTGTTTTATTTTCAACGAGTTACGGCACGCCGTAAGGGCATGCGCACAGATTTGGGGACAAAGTTACACAAAATCACGAGAATAATCGCCCCGAAAAGCAAGTTAATTTGCAACAAGCGCAAAGAAGCTGATTTACAACGCCCATCCGTCGCAAAAAAGTAGGGAAGAAAGTGGAAAAACACGGGAACTTTTCTGCCATTGTCCACACCCGCCCTCGCCTCCTTCTGCGCGCTCGTTCAGACACGTGCGTAAGCTCGCTCACGCGCATTACGCGCACTCAACCGTTCAAAACTTCTTGCCTTCACCCTTCACCACCGATCACAGCACGCTATATATCAGCGCATTAAGTGTGAAGGCAAGACCGTTTTTCACCTTCACCGGGGTGAAGGAAAGACACGCATTGCCTTCACCTCTAATCATCTATTGATCAAGGAAATACACATCTCAGGTGAAGAGGTGAAGGCAAAAAACGAAAAACAGCGGACGCGCGCGCGTAATGCGCGTAGTAGCAGGAGGACTTTGGATGAACCTAATATTTGTGGTTCATCCGACATTTGGAGTGATGGCCTTTCTAAAAGAAGAAAACCGCTGAACCAATTGTATATTTGAATTATCGCCAACAAATGTACAGTTATGGACAGCGGTTTTCGATATGATGCCGAGGGAGGGGGATCACCAGAAAGTCTCCTCGAGGAAAACAGAAGTCCCACTCCCCTCTTACCTTTGAAAGCCAACAAGTGCAAGAAAGGGGCATGCCGATTGCCATTTCCCTCTACATGCCGGATGAACGCATCTTACAAGATTCGTCTCCGAGTGATGCACGATGTGCACACTACCTCACGATATTGACCGTGAAACGGCGCACTTCGACGGTGCGCCCTTGTCCGTCGGGGAAAGCGATGGTGAACACCACCGGCTTGTACTTCGCATTGCTGCGCGCCACGACGGCGGCACGATAGCGCATGCCTTCGCCGGGAAGGATCTCGCTGATGATGGCCGGCGGAGAGACGTAGACGCGATCGTAATCGGCAGTGACGATGGGAGCGACATTGCGAACGGGCATCGCGCTGCGATTGTAAATTTCGAAAGTGATTTCGGCCTGTTCGCCGGGCTGGAGCACGTGATCGCCTGTGGCATCGGCAAAGACGATACGGTTCACTTCCAAACTCCCGCTGACAAACGTGGCAGGACGGGCCGGCTCGAAACGACCGTAACTGATGCCGCTCTCGGCGGCTTCGTCTACGGAGGCTCTGCGAGCGGGATAGGGATATTCACGAGCTTCGCGCTCGCGACGATATTCCTCGCGGGCTTTGCGGGCAGACTCTGCGCTTGATGCGCCGATGGCCGCGCCGGTGGCTCCGCCGATCACGGTGCCGAAATCAGCTCCTCGCTGTCCGCCGAGGATGCCGCCGACGGCTGATCCGAACATGGCACCGAGATAGAAACCGGTGGTGGTGCGGCTGAAGCTGTCGTAGCCGGAGCAACCGGAAAGGGTGAGGGTGCTCACTAAGGTGAGCGTAAGAAACGAGCGGAGGACACCACTCTTCCGACGGCGGGGAGCGGTGAGGGGATGCAGAAGGGATTTCATAACGAGAAGGAGTTGAGTCTGTGTTTTGTGCGTATGGCATTTAACTTTTCTCGGTGCCGGCTCATGGGAAAGCGGGCACCGAGAAGTGTTTTTTCGATAAGAGCGTCGGGGTTATTTCACGACGATGACCAAGTATTTGCTCACACTCCAAAAACGAGTGGGGTCGGTGATGCGCAGGGTGTACTGGCCTTGTGCATCGCGATCGAGCGAATAGCTGCCCTCGGGGTGGGCGGTCATGAGTTTGGCGCTCTTGGAGTAAAGATGGATCACACGGTCGACGCGAATGTCGATTTTGGTGAAGTAGTCTTTGTTGTAGTTGCCGTTGCGCAACACTTCGCCACCGTGCAAGATGTTTTGTTCTTTGAGTTCGCGCTTAGTGCCGAAGACGTAGAACGCGGTGTTGAGTTCGCGGTCTTGTGCCGAAACGGTGCGCGCCTTGGTTTCGTTCTGCACGGAGAGTTCGTTGACATTGCCTTTGAGGTGGTCAATCTGATGGCCTTGTTCGGCGATCTTGATGTCTTTTTGCGCCAACTGTGCGCGCAGTTCCTCGGCCTGTTTCGTGAGGTCGGTAAGCTGGGCGTTGAGCGAGGAGATGGTGGCCTCCATGGTGGCGCGCAACTTGGAGTTGTTGGACTTCGACGTCTTGACCTGCTGGCGGAGGTTGGCGATGAGTTCGTTGTTGAGCTTGAGGGTGCGGCGAATGAGCTGCATATCCTCTACAATGGCTTCACGATTATTTTGCTCGCCCTTGCGACGTTCCACGCTGATGCGGCCTTGCGCCTCGTTGATTTGACGGAATCCTTCTTGGATTTCGTTGAGCGTGGTGACCATGTCGTTGAGCTCAGCATCTTTTTGGTTGATGATCTGTTTGAGCGAATCGGCGGTGGTGTAGCCGGCGGCTTCTTGCTGTTTTTTGGTTTCACACGCGGTGAAAAGGCTTACCCCGATGAGGGCAACCAGCAGGATCACAAATTTCTTCATGGTGCTGTTGTTTTGAAAGGATTCAACTATTGGAATGATGGCCGCCGATCAGTCGTGGTACTTCGATCGTCGCCGAATGGGCGTCTCATCGGCCTCGAGCAGTTGGCCGGTGATGGGATCAACGGGGAGGTTGCGGCGCGCTCGGCGCTCGGCTTTCCGCACGGCGGCTTCGTCGGTGGCGGGTGCGCCTTCGACGACGAGCACAAATTCGCCACGCGGCTCTTCTTGCTCGAAGTGCGCCAACACTTCGGCGAGGGTGCCACGAACACTTTCTTCGTGGAGCTTGGAGATTTCGCGACAGGCGCTGCAACGCCGTTCTGCCCCGAAGACGTCGATGAATTGGGCGAGGGTGCGCACCACGCGATGTGGACTTTCGTAGAAAATGAGCGTCCGCGTTTCATGAACGAGACTCTCGAGTTTGGAATTTCGCCCCTTTTTCTGCGGCAGAAAGCCTTCGAAACAAAAACGATCGCAGGGCAACCCACTGGCGACAAGGGCGGGAACGAAGGCGGTGGCGCCGGGCAAACACTGGACTTCGACTCCGCGGGCGATGGCGGCGCGCACCAAGAGGAAACCGGGATCGCTGATGGCGGGGGTGCCGGCATCGCTGATGAGCGCCATTTGTTCGCCGGCCTCGAGCCGGGCGGCGAAGGTTTCGGCGGTTTGGTGCTCGTTGAACTTATGGTGGCTGACGAGCGGGACGCTGATGTCGTAGTGTTTGAGCAACACACCGCTGGTGCGGGTGTCTTCCGCCAGCACGAGATCGACCGATTTGAGCACGCGGAGGGCGCGGAGGGTGATGTCTTCGAGGTTGCCGACGGGAGTGGGTACGAGATAGAGCATGGGCGGTGATTCTGGGAGGGCCGAAGCGGGCTTCGACGCGGAAAAACACCGCATCGTTACTTGCAAAAGTAGTCGTTTCTCCGTTCTGTCACAAATAAAACGCGAAAAACTTCGAGCAAGCTGTGGAAAAGATAGTACCTTTGCAAGCGATCCACTCATTATAAAATACAATGGAACTTTTGAAGCCTACCATCAATTTCGATCGCTTTGTGCGCGGCTTGCTTTTTATCGCCGCAATGACGGTTTTCGTGCTGGTGCTGCGCTGGCTCAGCCCGGTGCTCATCCCGTTTTTTGCCGCATGGGCGATTGCGTGGATATTGGCGCCCGTGGTGCACTTTTTTCAGCATACTTGTCGATTGCGTTCGCGTGTCGTGGCGGTGCTCATGACCTTGACGCTGCTCACGGCCATAGCTACGGTGGTGGTGTGGTTGATGATTCCGCCGCTGGTCGACGGTATCACACAAATCAAAGATGCGTTGTTGAGCTATTTGAGTTCGGGACACATTCGCAACGTGAACTTGCCGTCGTGGCTTGATCACATGATCCAACAATGGATCGACCAAGCAAAAATTCAGTCGCTCTTGCGCAGCGACAACCTCATGAACACCCTGCGCGATTCGCTTCCGCACGTTTGGAACATGCTCGTTTCGACGGCCAACCTCGTGATGAGTTTAGCCGGTGCCGCTTTCGGAGTGCTCTACCTCTTTTTCCTCTTGCTCGACTACGATCACTACACCACGGTGTGGCTCGAATGGATTCCGCGCGGACAACGTGATTTTCTCCATCAATTGTCGGAAGATTTGGGACGCAACATGCGCGGATATTTTCGCGGACAAGCCCTCGTGGCTTTGTCGAACTGCGTGATGTTCACCCTCGGCTTTTGGATCATCGGCTTGCCCATGCCGCTGGGAATGGGGCTTTGCGTGGGACTGATCAGTTTCATTCCCTATGTGCAGGTGTTGGGTTTCCTGCCCGCAGCGGTTCTTGCACTCATCGAAATATCTGAAACGGGACGATCGTTCTGGGCATTGATGGCGCTGGTGCTGCTGGTCTATATCGTAGTGCAGGTGATCCAAGACACCGTTTTCACTCCGCGCATTATGGGTAAGATCATGGGACTTTCGCCGGCGATGGTGCTCCTCTCACTTTCAGTTTGGGGCTACATGGCGGGCATCATCGGTCTGATCGTCGCCCTTCCGCTGACGACCATCGCTTTCGCCTATTACAAACGCTACGTGCTCAACGAGGGGTAAATTCGAACGCTCCGTTTCCCGCTCCGGAAGAGCGAAAATGCGCTTTTTTTTGTAATTTTGCTTCGTCATTTTCGTCTATCGTCGAAAAGTAGCTTTTTCCTGTCTTGACAATTCCCTAACGCTCAATTCATTATGCAAGATTTGTGGAACGCTTGTATGCAAGCGCTACAACAGAAGACTTCGCCCGAACTATTCAACACTTGGACGCGTCCGTTGAAGTTCCACGCTTTCACTGAAGGAGTGCTGTACATCGGCATTCCCAGTCGAGTCTTTGCAGAGGAAATGGTGAAGGCATTGAGAGTTCCTTTTGAACAGGCCATCTACGAGACGTTTGGGAAAAGTACGCGCGTGCAGTGGAAACTCGCGATCGACGAAGACCCGAACGCGAACGCCGGCAAGGCTTCTATCGCACGCACCCCGACACGCCCTCCTGCCGACGCGCCCAATGCGGCGCAGCCGGTGGCGCCGAAAGCCGAGGCGATGCAATCGTTTCTCAACGAAGAATACACCTTCGATCGGTTTTGCAAGGGCGAAAGCAATGCGCACGCCTTGAACATCGCCCTTTCGATTGCCGGCAGACTGAGCGGACAGACCTTCAACCCTTTCTTTCTCTACGGCCCGTCGGGGGTGGGAAAGACGCACTTGGTGACCGCCATCGGTTTGGAAATCAAACAGCAACATCCCGAAAAGCGCGTCTTGTTTGTTTCGGCCGCCACCTTCCGCACCCAATACACCGATGCGGTGCGCATGAACAAGGTCAACGACTTCGTGCACTTCTACCAAACGATCGATGTGCTCATCATCGACGATTTTCAGGAGATCAAGACAGAGAAAACGCACCACGTGTTCTTCCACATCTTCAACCATCTCCAATCGCTCAAGCGCAAAATCATCATCACCTGCGACCGCCCGCCTTCGCAGTTTGAGGGGATCGAAGAGCGTCTCCTCACTCGCTTGAAATGGGGAATCACGATCGACATTCAGCGCCCCGACTTGCAGTTGCGCCGAGACATTTTGCACGACAAACTGCGCCGCGAGAACATTACGTCGTTTCCCGAAGAGGTCATTCAGTACATCGCCGAAAACGTCTCCGACAGTGTTCGTGAGTTGCAGGGCATGGTCAACTCCATGTTGGCCTTCTCCATGGGCAACAGCGGCGCGTGCAATATCGACATCGAACTGGCCAAACGCGTCATTCCCCGCTTGGTGAATCAAGCGCGCAAAGTGCTGAACATGGACACGATTTTGAATTTCGTCTGCGAACGCCGCGACATGAAACCCGCCGACCTTCGATCGAAAGCTCGCAAAGCGCCCATCGCCGCCGCGCGCCACCTTGTCTGCTACCTCACCCACAAGTACACAGACACCTCGCTCTCACAGATCGGACGCAACCTCGGCGGGCGCGACCACTCTACCGTGCTGCACAGCTGCACAAGTTTAGAAAAACAGATGGCGACCAACAAAGTATTTCGCGCAGAAATCGAAGCGCTGGAAACCGAATTGAGCCAACTTTAAGACGTTTTCTGCGTCAAACACTCCGAAAAACGGAACGCACACGATATTTTTACGTGTGCGTTCCGTTTTTTTAGAACAGAAGTGGGGAAGTTTCCTCGAGAATAGTGTACATTTGCACGGCAAGCATTACAATCTGCGACAAAATATCTCATTTCTTGTTTCATTTCTCCACTTTCCTCTCATGAATCGCTCGTTCCGTCTTTTCACCCTCATCACACTCAGCCTTTTCGCCGTCGTTGCGCAAGCCGCAACCGCCTATCAGCACATTTATATCACTTGCATCGACAAACACGGCAACCTCATCGGCCGCGACACCATCAAAACGCCTGCCGGGGAGTGTTTCTTCCTGAAAGCCCCTTCCATTCCCTACTACAAATGTGTGGATTACAGCGAGACCGGCAGCAACGTGTGCATCCACACAGACGAACATCTCACAATGAAGTACGAGACCACAGGTTTCAGTGGGTTCAAAGCTTTGTCGAACGAATCGATCGACAAACCCGCAGAGGAAATGGGTATCGTCCTCCTCACCGCCGAGGAACAACCGCGTGTGTGGTGCACCGCCGACTCCTCGCAAGTGAAACTCCTCCCCCTCACTGCCGAAGGACACACCCCCGGTGCCACTTGGACTCTCCGCTCCACCGACGAAGGATGGACGTTCTACAACGAAATGGGCAACTGCTACCTCTCCGACCTCTTGACAGACGGCACCGCCCGAACTTCCGACCACCCGCTGGTCTTCGATATCGTGAAAGACAAGCAGTCTAAAGTCAATCGTTTCAACCTCCGCACCGCCGACGGCAGACAGTTCTCCGTGCGCCTCAGCCACTACCTTCCGCGCGTCTACTTCGGTCTGTCTGCTTCTTTCCTCGACGAGAAAGACAGCACCCTCGCCCCCGAACGCTTCATCCCCATTGCCGCCGGAGCGAACGAACGCTTCACCCCGCCGCACATCAAGGGATACCAATTCCACAATAGTCCCGATTTCGCCATCGACGCCCCCCTCCATCTCGACGACTTCCTCGTTGCCAAATTGATTTACAAACCTCTCCCGCTGAGTGTACACACTCCTACTCGTCGCATCTCCACAAAGCGCGCAAAGATCTACGACCTCTCCGGTCGCCCTCTTACGCAAGACGAACAGGAACAATCAGCCCCTCGCGGTCGTCTGTTGATTGTCGACGGCAAAATACAAATGCAGCCCTGAGCGATTGTTGCGCAGACTGCTGCACACTCACTTATTTACAAAAACAGCCATCGGCGCCCGGTTTTCCGAGTGCCGATGGCTGCATTTTTTTGAGCAAAGTTCAGCTGTCGCGCGAACCCGTTTTGGCTTCAACCCTCCTCTTCTTCACTGAGGCGAATCTCCAAAATGTTGCGAGTGGAAGCCGTCACGGCCACACGCCGATCCACCGTTTCGTCCACCAGCCACAAGATGCCCACTTCGTCACAGACCACCGTCGCCGCGCGCTTTTCCAGCACCGAACGGTGCCGATCCGTGAGATAATCGCTCACCAACTTCGTCCCTTTGCGCATCCCGAAGGGGGCGAAACGATCGCCCGTCTGCACGCGGCGCACAAACGGGCTACCGACCACCGCGTCGGCATCGAGCGTCACACAATCGGCCGCACGAGCAGGCACGAACGTCTCCTCTCGATCATAGCGCCGCATTTCGATTGCCGGCAACGGGGGCAAAATGTCAGACTCCATCAACAAACGCTCACCGTGCACCACCGCGCACACCTCGGCTGTCGTGAACATCGCACCGGTCCGTGCCCAGAGCACCGCCTCACTCACTTCGGGCGAGAAACCGCGCTGTGCCAATCGCTCACGCAACCATTCACGTCCGGCCGCACCCCGCCGGCGCACCGCCTCGAGATCGATTTCCGTTCGACCATCGGGACGCTCCATCAACAATTCCCCATCGAGGAGCGACATCCCCACTTCGTAGACAGACAAAGCCCCCTGCAAATGTTCGGCCGTGGCGGCCAACGTCGTGTCCACACTCGGATTCATTTCGCGCAGCGGCGGCATCAGGCGGTGGCGCACGAAATTGCGACGAAACTGCGTGTCGGCGTTCGAGCTGTCGGTCACATACGGTTGTTGCAAGTCGGCGAGAAAAGCCAATATCTCCGCTTTCCGCACCTGCAAGAGCGGTCGCCACACTCCGTCGGCACGTACGGCACGCATCGCCGCAAGACCGCGCAAACCCGCGCCGCGCACCAAGCGCAACAAGAGCGTTTCGGCCTGATCTTCGAGATGATGCGCCACACACACCGCTCCGCCCAACTCGGCAAACCACGCATAGCGCAGGCGACGTGCGGCCATTTCGAGACTTTCACCCGTTTGCGCCGCTTCCTCGCGCGTGTCGAAAGTGCGCACGTGCAGGGGAATGTCGTGCAAACGGCAAAATTCGCGCACGAAGGCCTCATCGCCGTCGCTCTCCGCACCGCGCAGACCGAAATTGACGTGCAGCGCCGTGAACGGCACCTCCAAGATCCAAAGTGCACAGGCCAGCGCCACCGAATCGGCACCGCCGCTCAGCGCACAATAGAGCGGGCGGTCCGCGGTGTCCTCGCGCGCAGCGAGAAAATCACGAACCGCCCGCAACAACGGGGATTGTGCAATCGAGAAAGAGGCACGTTCTTTCATAAGCATAACGGGGGTAAAGGAGAAAACGGCCGAGCCAACTCCTTAATAAGACACTTGGCACGACAAGCCCAAGGCGCGCACCCGATCGGCGATGCCGTCCAGCACTTCGGGAGCGGCCTTCAGCAGTCCCTTCGCCGGGGTATCGCGGTCGATGGTGTAGACATACACCGCTTCGGGCGCAATCAATCGGAGTCGTTCCAACCACGGCGTCACATATTCGTCGCCCGTATTGTCGACCGAACGCCCTTCGTAACTCCCGGTCATAAAAAGCGATTGGATTTGCACCTTGCCTTCGAAGGCGCAAAGCCCTTTCACGAGTTCGTCCACATCGTAGTGCACTTGTGGACGGTCGACGTGCGCAATGTAGTCGGCCGACACCGTATCGAGCTTCAAAATGTTGTTGTCCACGCGACACAAAGCGGCAAACACCGCCGGTCGGCGGCTGAACGTGGCATTGCTCAGCACGCTGATCTTCGCAGCGGGGAAATAATGGTCGCGCAGCGCAATCGTGTCGTCGATCACCGCGGCAAACTCCGGATGCATCGTGGGTTCGCCGTTGCCCGCAAACGTGATTACGTCGGGGCCACGTCCCTCGCACTGCATCCGTTCGAGCGTCAGTTCCAACTCTCGTGCCACCTCCTCGCGCGTGGGGTAAGGCGAACGCGTGCGGTGGTCGCCGTTGAAACCACATTCGCAATAGATGCAATCGAAGGTGCAAAGTTTGCCGTCGGCCGGCAGGAGGTTGACGCCCAACGAGACACCGAGCCGGCGACTGTGCACCGGGCCGAAGATGGGCGAAGAGAAAAGGATAGTTGACATAGGCAAGAAGTGGGCGCGGCGGTGGGCGGCCGGACAATCGAACTTAAGATTCCGGCATCTCAGCGCGCCGAAACAGCACAGCGACCGCGGCGCAACTCACTCGGGGAAATACATCAGCAGGCGCTGCAACGATTTTTCGTCGCCCCAGCTCCACCAGCGGTCTTCCATCAGGTTTTTGAAAGCCAATTTCATCTCGGCACGCACCTCTTTCTTCACGAGGCGCTCTTTGGCCGGCACGATTTTTCCGCGCAGCGAGAAATAATAGGTGCGTTTGAGCGGATAGCCCTTGTTGGCACGTTGTTCCGTCCCGCTCAGATCCATAAAGAGGTCGGGCAGTGCGCCACCCGAATCGAGCGAAACGAACGGCAGATCTGTCGTGCCGGAGGTGAGTTCGCGGTAGCGATCCATGTCGATGGTGGTCACACACAGCAGCTTGTTCACACCCTGCGCGGCCACCACACGCCCCATGGTCGAGGCGTCGACTTTCTCATAGCGAATCGAGTCGTCAAACACCGCGCCCAACACACTGGCGTTGGCCACCTTGCGCACCTTGCCGTCAGCCGGATCGATGAAACACAGGGCGCCGTCGCGATAGAGCACATTGGCCTCGGCCGTGATGGAGCGCCCGAAGGTTTGCAGCACCTTGGCTTTGCGAAAAGTCGGGAACACCAATTGGCGGTCGGTGCGCAAGTCCTCTTGCGCCTGCTGTCCGAAGGCCGAAAGCGTTGCCACACCGGCAAGAAAGAGAGAGAGTAAGGCTTTCATAAATTCGGAATTTTAGAATGAATTTTCGTCGACGCTCCACTTCTTCGCGCCCCGCTGCCTCAACGCGCGTTCGTCGCCTCGTTGTAGCAGCAGCGACACAGCGGTTCGTAGGTTTGTTGCTCGCCGAGCATCACCTGTTTTTCGCCGGCCACCAAACGATGGCTGAACTGCGCCAAGCGTCCGCAGCGCACGCACACGGCGTGCACCTTCGTCACGTCTTCGGCCACGGCACAGAGCGCCGGCATCGGCCCGAAGGGCTGGCCTTTGAAGTCCATGTCGAGCCCGGCCACAATGACGCGCTTGCCGTCGTCGGCCAAGGTGCGACAAACCTCCACCAGCTTTTCGTCGAAAAACTGCGCTTCGTCGACGGCCACCACATCGGCGTGCATAGAGCCGATGAGAATTTCGGCGGCCGAGTCAAGCGGCTGCGAATCGAGGGTGCGCGCATCGTGCGACACCACTTCTTCCTCACTGTAACGCGTATCGATGGTAGGCTTGAAAATGGCCACTTCCTGACGCGCGATGCGCGCACGCTTGATGCGGCGAATCAGCTCTTCGGTTTTGCCGGAGAACATGCCGCCGCATATCACTTCGATGCGGCCTTCGCGTGGGAAATGTTCGTTGTAGGGCATGACTGGAAATTGGGTTATTTTTAGGTGCGCCTCCTCTCGTCCGAGGGCGAGGAAAGACCAAGCAAAAGTACTGTTTTTTTTTGGTCGAACCAAGCGAAACGGCTAACTTCGCCCATCATGAACACAACTTCTCGTCCCCGTCCTCTGCGCGCGTGGTGGTTGGCCGCGCGCCCCAAAACGCTCTCCGGCGCTTTGGTGCCCGTGATCAGCGGCGCCGCCTTGGCTTTCGTCACAGCACACGGCGAAATCCCCATCCTGCTCCACGGGCGCGCGCCCATCGCCGCCTTGCTCTGCGGGCTCTTTGCCGCGCTCATGCAAATCGCCTCCAACTTCATCAACGACCTCATCGACTTCCGCCGCGGCGACGACCGCAACGACCGCCTCGGCCCCGAACGCGCTTGCGCTCAGGGCTGGATCTCGCCGCGCGCCATGACGTGGGGCATCGTCGTCGTGCTCGCGCTGGCCGGCCTCACCGGCCTCGGGCTCACGGCCGTCCTGCTGTGTGCCCTCCCCATCCCTCCTTTGCATCTCCTCGCCGGCCTGTTCTTGACCGGCGCGGCCTGCATGGGAGCCGCCCTCCTCTACACCACCCACCTCAGCCGCCGCGCCATGGGCGACCTCCTCGTCTTCCTCTTTTTCGGCATCGTACCGGTGGTGGGCACCTTCTTCGCCCTCACGGGCAAAATCACGCTGCCCGCGCTCCTGCTCGGCCTCGGCGTGGGCGCGATGGTCGACACGCTCTTGGTGGTCAACAACATTCGCGACATCGACAACGACCGCCGTTCGGGCAAACGCACCCTCATTGTCCTCATCGGGCGCGAAGCCGGCCATCGGCTCTACCTCCTCCTGGGCCTCATCGCCGTGGCTTGCGCCTATGCGGCCGTGCTCTTCACGGCAACGCTCTTCCCCACCCCGCTGTGGAAATTGGGACTCGGCCTGCTCTTCTTCGCGGCCTTCTTCGTCGGCCACGCGCTTAGCAGTCGCCAATTCGCACAAATGCCGGCCGGCCGCGAAATGAACCGCATGTTGGGCATCACCTCGAGCAACATGCTGCGCTTCGCCATGGTCACCGTGGCCGTCCTCCTCTTGCTCGAGGCCTAAGCGAAGAACCCAGGCACACGAGCACGACACGAACAAAACCGGGGAACAATTGAAAAATAACGGACTACTTTTCGCGCAAAACGCCCTACTTTTGCGCACTCCTTGCACACTTCCCTTTGCGCCGTCTTGAACGCGCGCCGCTCACGCGCGATCGCGTACACGCGCATCCGGCTGTTTTCCACTTTTGTGTTCACCTCTTCACCTCCCCTCTGCAAAGTGCTGTATGACTGCACGTTAGGGGTGAAAGAAAAAGCCGTGGATTGCCTTCACCTCTTGCTTCACCCGCCGAAAACGGAAGGCGAACGCGAGCAAAAATCAACATTTGCAAAAACCAACACAACAAACCTCAACCCAAGCAATCGAAAGGGTGAAGGCAATTTTGCGGATTGCCTTCACCCTTATCCTATTCACGCACAAAAAGATAAGTCCATTCGGTGAAGAGGTGAACACAAAAGTGGAAAACAGCTGGACGCGCCCGCGCGAGGTTGGCGTTTTCGCCATAGGGTTGGCGGAAGAGCCATGGCGAAGAAGTGCTAAAATTCAAAAACACATCCTTTTCTCTCGGCCAAGAGCGATGACCACCGAGAAGAGCCGTTTTACAGTTCAGCCCGCACCACGACCTGCTCCACTGTCGCCAAGCGTGAGGACAAAAATGACGTAAGCGACCGGAACGCATCAAAATCTCCAACACGGCCTTGAAGGAGAAACAAAAGACTGCAGCCCGGAAATTCCGGGCTACTGTTTGTGATGAGACTCGATCCCGTCAGGCGGTCACTTCTCCTCCAACGTAACTTCCGAACGGCCGCTGTTGCGTCCGTAATACCAATCAAAAGGTCCCCACAGGGGGCGACCTTGCTGCAAAAATTCGACTGCATTTTTGTTGAGACGCAGCACATACCACCTTATTCTGGTACCTTCCAGCACAATCTCGTTTAAGTCCTCGTTGTAGACGTAGTTCACCGTATCCACTTGGTTAATATCGATACCCTGCATGTGCCGCAAGATGACGCCGTTGCGACAAGTGAATTCCTTTGTAATAGACCCTCCCACGAACCTCGGAATTTTCTTGGCCAGACTCAAGTCTGTTTCCACGGCACAAATGTCTTTGATCTCCCAAACGGTTTGTTTGAAAAGACTGTCGAAACGCTGCTTAGGAATGCTTGACGTGCGCATCCCGAACACTGAGGTGAGTCCGGCGCCATAGTCAGTCGAGTCCAACCGCATGGCGGGAGTTTTGCCGTACCAAATGCGTTCGCCCACTTCGTCGAATTGGGGTTTGGGCTTCGGCACTGGCACTTCGTGCTTTTCTTGCTCACGAGGTTTTTCTTGCGGGGTGCTGTTGTCACAAGCCATGAGCGTGAGGGCGAAAATAGCAATTAACAATCTGTACATAGGCATTTCATTTTCAAGAACACAAAAACTACACGGTGATATCCGCGGTGATTACGTCGCAAAACTACAACAAACGCACGAAAATCGCAAACAAAACACAAAAAAACAATCAATACCTATCATTTCGTCTCAAATTGCCGTCGAAAGGTGAAGCTTCGGGCACGCACGCCCGAGAGGAGACGGCGTACGTTCAAAATCGAAGTGCAACAAATCATTCGTTTTTTCATAGGTTCTAATCCATGAAAAACACCGCTGGTCGGCCTCGCGGCCGGGGCGCGTAGCCCCGAAGAGCGATACCGGCAATACAAAAGAAGAGTCCCCTTTCGAGGACTCTCAGAGATTAATTGGCGAGCATACAGAAGAAAATCAACAGTAGACCTAGACAAAAGCTGAGGTTTGAAATACCAAAAGCAGAGTTCTTCAAAAGAATAGCCTAATTTTGCACCTGCCGGTTGACTCTACGACTTCGGAATTATCTACACCAAGAGAAGAATTGCTTGATCCCCCCCTTACGCGGGACACGGATTTACATCAGGAAAACATTGGAACCTCTGACTTTAAATTTAGAAACCAACTTTACACCAAACGAAACAATAAGGTAGAGCTCTATGAAGTTTTTAGCAATGGTTGAGAGCTTTCAAAAGCGTTATTTAGCACATAAAGAAAATGAATCTACACCTATAAAGTAGCTTTATGAGAACGTACAGACGAGGAAATTTTGCCATTTACCTATCGCAAGAGTATTGTTTTTACGAAACAGATAATCCTGATATATTTGAATTGATAGATAAAAGGTGTCAATACGAAAAGTTGAAGGAAATAGGTTTTTCACAATACAATAAAGCGATTAGCTATAAACATGTTTCGAAAAAAGAGATTTCAAGCGCCTTTAACACAACAACCTTTGTTAAATACATGGGATTTAATTTCTTTGTAGAAAATGCTTCAGAAGACGGATTTGTGCTTCGTCCATTAGAAGACGCAATGAAATACTTAAAAAATTTTCCAAGACACGGGTATGATCCTATATATGAGGCGACAGAAGAGGAAATTTCTGACATTTGGGAGGAAC
>CAUQEF010000010.1:0-89830 GCA_963517315.1 uncultured Prevotellaceae bacterium | reverse complement strand
TTTACAACAAGCCTCGAGACTCGAAAGAGACTCGGGGCTTTGTTGCGTTTGGACGAATTGGAAGGGATGATGTTATGGTGAGCGGTAGAGATTGACTCGGGACTGTCGGGAGTAGACACGAGCTAAGAGGAGCGGAGATGGGAGAGGTCTAAATAACCAGCTTGCGATTATTTTAGTATAACAGCTCACGTTGTCAAAGTGAGAAAGAAAATTGTCAACAATGGAGAGAAATGAAGGGCAGATTGTAGCTGATATTGGGGATTTTTTCGTCCTTTTTGCTGTTAAATGATGAGGTGATTAGGTGAATATCAACTTGCTCAATTGGTAATTTATCTATTGATTTTGTTTGAATTTGGAATCTTCAGATAACAGATTCAAGTAGTTTTTCCCTTTTCTGTTCAAGGCAGCGACAATTTGTGCGAGTAGCAAAAAGAAAAGGGTAACTATGTTTGGTGGTGGTGCGTTCTTTTTCGTATTTTTGTTTCGCAAGCTGGATGAGCTAAATCCTTTATGCGAGAATTCTCTCAATTGTGATAGCTCGCAGCGCAATCGAAGAAATCATATACAATTCCTATATCAAACACTTTTGATTCAATGGCAGCATTAGATCTTACAAAGTACGGCATTACGGGTACTACCGAAATCGTACACAATCCTTCTTACGAAAAGCTTTTCGAAGAAGAAACCAAGGCAACCCTCGAAGGATTTGAAAAGGGTCAAGAAACTGAACTTGGCGCTGTGAATGTGATGACGGGTATCTACACCGGCCGTTCGCCCAAGGACAAGTTCATCGTGATGGACGAGAACTCCAAGGACACCGTATGGTGGACCACCGAAGGTTACAAGAACGACAACCACCCCATGACCGAAGAAGCTTGGGCTGTGGTCAAGGATCTTGCCAAGAAGGAACTCTCCAACAAGCGCCTCTTCGTAGTTGACGCTTTTTGCGGTGCCAACAAGGACACGCGTCTTGCCGTTCGCTTCATCGTTGAAGTAGCTTGGCAGGCTCACTTCGTGACCAACATGTTCATCAAGCCCACGGCTGAAGAACTCGCCAGCTTCGAACCCGACTTCGTGGTTTACAACGCTTCTAAGTCGAAGGTGGAAAACTACAAGGAACTCGGTCTCAACTCCGAAACTTGCGTTGCCTTCAACATCACCACGAAGGAACAAGTTATCCTCAACACTTGGTACGGCGGTGAAATGAAGAAGGGTATGTTCTCGATGATGAACTACTACCTTCCCCTCCGCGGCATCGCTTCGATGCACTGCTCTGCCAACACTGACCTCAACGGTGAGAATACCGCTATCTTCTTCGGTCTCTCCGGCACGGGTAAGACTACGCTCTCCACTGATCCGAAGCGTCTCCTCATCGGTGACGACGAGCACGGTTGGGACGACAATGGCGTCTTCAACTTCGAAGGCGGTTGCTACGCTAAGGTGATCAACCTCGACAAGGAAAGCGAACCCGACATCTACGCTGCTATCAAGCGCAACGCTCTCCTCGAGAACGTAACGGTTGCAGCTGACGGTAAGATTGACTTCACCGACAACAGCGCTACCGAAAATACGCGCGTTTCTTACCCCATCGATCACATCCAGAACATCGTTCGCCCCATCTCGGCTGCTCCCGCTGCCAAGAACGTGATCTTCCTCTCGGCTGACGCTTTCGGTGTACTGCCTCCCGTTTCTATCCTCAACGCTGCTCAAACGCAGTACTACTTCCTCAGCGGCTTCACCGCTAAGCTCGCAGGTACGGAACGTGGCATCACTGAGCCCACGCCCACTTTCTCTGCTTGCTTCGGTCAGGCCTTCCTCGAACTCCACCCCACGAAGTACGCTGAAGAACTCGTGAAGAAGATGGAGAAGAGCGGTGCCAAGGCTTATCTCGTGAACACGGGTTGGAACGGTACCGGCAAGCGTATCTCCATTAAGGACACTCGCGGTATCATCGACGGTATCCTTTCCGGCGCTATCCTCTCTGCTCCCACGAAGCAGCTCCCCATCTTTAACTTCGAGATCCCCACGGAACTCACGGGCGTTGCTACCGAAATCCTCGATCCCCGCGACACTTATGCAAACGCTTCCGAATGGGAAACCAAGGCTAAGGATCTCGCAGGTCGTTTCATCAAGAACTTCGAGAAGTACACCACCAACGAAGCCGGTAAGGCACTCGTTGCTGCAGGTCCCCAGCTCTAATTGAGTGAACAACTCGTTAGTGCGTGACCTTTTCCGCACCGCGGCATCCTCCACATGGAGGGTGCCGCTTTTTTTGTGTCCATTTTTCGTTTCCGGTTCGTGAATTTTAGTCGTAGGCTGAGAAAGACGAACGGAATGCAGCGAATAATTGCCCGGAAATGAGTGGAAATCAGGAAAGGAAGCAAGAAACAAATGTTTTCGCACGGAAATATGTAACTTTGCTTCAACATCAATCTTATCTCTACGATGACGCTCCAACAATTAGAATACGTCGTGGCCTTGGCCGATCAAGGGCAGTTTCTCAAAGCCGCCGAAGCCTGCGAAGTCACACAGCCCACGCTCAGTTCCATGATTCAAAAACTCGAAGAAGAACTGGGAGCCAAACTTTTCGACCGGCGCAGCAAACCCGTTGTGCCTACGGCCGTCGGTAGAGTGGTTGTGGAACAGGCGCGCGAACTTCTCAGCGGAGCGCGGCGTTTGCGCGAGCGTGTCGACGAGCAACAGAATGCCGTCAGCGGAGAGTTTCGTGTGGCCGTTTTGCCCACCATCGCTCCTTATCTTCTTCCGCGTTTTTTGCCGGAGTTCTCCCGCAAATATCCCCAAGTCGATTTGCAAATCAGCGAAATGAAGACCGCCGATGTGAAACGCGCGCTCGAAAAGGGCGATATAGACGCAGCGATTGTGGCGCAACTTGCCGATTTGGAAGAATTTTGTGCCGAAACCCTTTTCTATGAGCAGTATTTCGTTTATTCCTCCCAAAACAGCGACTTGCACAGCCGCGATTCCGTGCGCACGGCCGACTTGCGCGAAGTCCCCCTGTGGTTACTCGACGAAGGACACTGTTTCCGCGATCAGTTAGTCAGCTTCTGTCACCTCAAATCCGCCCGTCGCAGTCAGCGTTCCTACCATCTTGGCAGCATCGAAACCTTCATGCGGATTGTAGAGAGCGGCATGGGCGCCACTTTCATTCCCGAATTGTGCACCCTCCAACTCTCCGACGAGCAAAAGAAGCTCGTGCGCCCTTTTGCACTCCCCGTTCCCACTCGAGAAATTGTGCTCTTGACGGCAAAAGACTTTGTGCGCGATTCGCTCAAACGTTTGCTTGTCGACGAAATCCGCAAATCCGTGCCCGAATCCATGCACCGACTGTCGCACGCACAGAAAAGCATCTGATCGCACGCCTCCTTTTTTCTCTATCCAATAACCATTTGTCGTCATTCAAAGCATTTTCACGACAATCAAAGGTTAAAATAACGTGCACAACCGTCATTTGTTCAGCACAATCTTCCTCACTCGCCCTCAATCGTTTATATTTGCCGATCATCAACACACCCTCGTATGAAAAAGTATCTCATCCTCCTACTCATCGCCCTCGGCAGTTTTGTCAGTGTGCAAGCCCAGAAGTTTGCCCTCATCGACATGGAATACATCATGCGCAACATTCCCGCCTACGAACGGGCAGGTGAGCAGCTCAATCAGATTTCCAAAAAGTGGCAAGCCGAAGTCGAAGCGCTGGACAACGAAGCCAAAACTCTCTATCGCAACTATCAGAACGAAGCCGTCTTCCTTTCTGAAGCGCAGAAGAAGGATCGCGAAGACAAAATCGTGAAGAAAGAAAAAGCCGCTGCTGATCTCAAGAAAAAGTATTTCGGCCCCGAAGGTGAACTCTACAAAAAACGCACCGCCCTGCTCCAACCCATACAAGATGAGGTGTACAACGCCGTCAAAACCGTGGCACAAGCCAAAGGCTTCCAGCTCATCCTCGATCGCGCCAGCGAAGGAGCCGGCATTATCTTCGCCTCGCCCGCCATCGACATCAGCAACGAAGTGTTGGCCAAATTAGGCTATTCCAACTAAATGTCGTACTTTTGCCCCAACTAACATCAAACAATATAAGATGCTCAAGAAATTGCTCCTCATGGTGCTCATGATGGCACCCCTCAGCCTCCTCGCACAGAAGTTTGCTCACTTCAATTCGCAGCAAATCATCACCGTATATCCCGCCGCCAAGGCCGTTCAAACCGAACTCGAGGCCCTCGGTAAGCAATACCAGTCTGACATCGAAACGATGCAGAAGGAATTTCAAGCCAAGCTGGAAAAATACCAAAAGGAAGTGACGGACAAAACGCCCGCCAACATCCGCCAGCGTCGCGAGGCCGAGTTGCAGGATTTGCAAGCCAAGGTGCAGCAGAGCTTGCAAGATAACGAACAGGCTTTCCGCCAAGCACAGCAGACCAAGTTCAAGCCCGTGCAAGATAAGATCATGGCCGCGCTCGAACTCGTGCTCAAAGAAGGCAATTATGTCTACGCCATCGACGAAGCTATGGTACAAGGAATTACCATCAACAAAGCGCTTTCCACTGATATTACCGCGCAAGTGAAAACCAAGCTCGGCATCAAGCAGTAAACTTTCGACTCTCACATAGCGAGTCTTCCATCGCAGCATTTGAAACCGGTGCAGGCACATTTTTGCCCGCACTTGTTTCAAATGCTTTCTTTTGTCTTCACCCCCAACAATCCGCCTCTTTTCTTTCGTTTCGCACATGATCCGATTTTTACTCTTCGGTCTGTATTTCTTCGCCGCCCTCACGCTCGGCGCCCATTGTTCGTTTTCGGCTGTCGCCCCCACTCCCCGGACAGCCGCTTTGACTGTGGTCGACACACTCGTGACAGATACCGTCGAAGACCCCACCGCACTCCCCACCGCTCGGCGTTCGGCCGACCTCTTTGCGCGCACCATTTCCACGCGTCTCGACAGCCTGCTGCGCGATCCCCTTTTCGAGCGTTCGCAAGTCGGCATGAGTGTCTATGATCTCACCGACGATCGCCCACTCTTCGCCCGCGGACAGCAGCAACGCATGCGCCCCGCCTCGAGCATGAAGGTGCTCACCGCCGTCTCGGCACTCGAACTCCTCGGCGCAGACTATCGTTTGGCCACTACGCTCCAAGCCTCAGGCGATCCCGACGATTCGGCGCGAGTGAACCACATCTATATTCGCGGGGGCATGGATCCCCTCTTCGGTCGCGACGATCTTCGATCCCTCGTCGAAGCCCTGCGCGAACGCGGAGTGCGCACGATTGTGGGCGATGTGGTGCTCGACGTCACGATGAAGGACACCACGCTCCTCGGCTGGGGCTGGTGTTGGGACGACAAGAGCAAACCTCTCACCCCGCTCATCTATCGCCGCGGAAACAAGTTTGCCGATCATTGGCTCCGCGCCCTTTCCGAAGCCGGCATCACCGTCGGCGGCGTGGTGCGCACCGGCAAGTCGCCCACCGACGCCCCTGTTTGGCTCACCCGCACCCATACCATTGACCAAGTGCTGCGGCCGATGATGAAGGAGAGCGACAACCTCTGTGCCGAAAGCCTCTTTTTTCAGATCGCAGCCCTTTCGCGTCGTCCCTATGCGGGGCATCGAGAAGCCGCGGCGCAGATGTCGAAGCTCATCGGCCGCTGGGACATTAGTTCCGCCGAGTACAAAATTGCCGACGGCAGCGGACTTTCGCTCTACAATTACGTGACGCCCGAGTTGCTCACCCGCTGTTTGCGCCACGCCTATCGCAGCGACGAGATTTTTCAGCACCTCTATGCCTCGCTTCCCATCATGGGGCGCGACGGCACCTTGAGCACGCGCAATCGCGGCACCACGTCGCAAGGCAACGTGCGCGCCAAAACCGGATCGGTCGAAGGCGTAAGTTCACTCACCGGCTACGCGTTGGCGGCGAATGGCCATCTGCTTTGTTTTTCGATCATCAACCAAGGCGTGCGCAGCATGGCCGAAGCGCGGCGATTTCAAGACCGTTGCTGTCGTGCGCTCACCGACGGACTGTCCACGCCCCACATTGCTCCCGACGAACCCTCCGCCCCTGCACCCGCTGACGTCTCTCCGTCGGATGGAGTTGACGACGACTCTGCAGCAACCGATGAGGAATGACGCGTGCCACACAGGCATCCACTCGCAAAAGCCCGAAGACAAACGCAGCTTGTCTTCGGGCTTTTACTTTTTGCGGCGTGCATGGTCCGGCTGTGCCGCAAGGATGCTTGATATCGTGAGTGGGATCATTTTCCGCACAGCGTTTTTCACTCCCCATCCGCGTGTCTGCGGGCTTCTTCGCCCTGTTGCCTCTTTGGGTGGGGCTTGAGCCTTTGATACTGCTCAATTTTCGGAAAAAAGTGGCCGACTTTTCGCCATTTTCTCTCGTGTTTTTGTCAAAAGTCCTCTTGTTTTCAGCGTTGCTTCGGCGGGAGTGGTGCGTGCCTTTGGGCTTGTGCACGAAAGGTGAGAGAGGTGGGCGAAGTGGAGCGCAGAGATGTCGCTTTTCACCTCACAATATGGAGGGAGCAGCGGTGCAATAAAAAAAGTGCCCGGTTTGTGAAGTACAAACCGGGCACGATATTTTCGTTTGAGGGACTGTCTGCGATGAGAACAGCCGGTGTAGTCTTAAACCTTGTTGCGCACGCGATCGTCGAAGGCCGAGAGCGCAGCTTTCGCCCCTTCGCCCATTGCCACGATGATTTGTTTGTAGGGCACCGTTGTGCAGTCGCCGGCGGCATAGACGCCGACTTTCGACGTGCGGCAGGTGGCGTCGACGACGATCTCGCGACGCGGAGAGAGTTCGAGCTCTTCGGCAAACGGTTGCGTGTTGGGTGCCAAACCGATTTGTACGAAGATGCCGTCGAGTTCTATTTCGCGTTCGGCATCGGTGGTGCGGTCTTTCACACGCACACCGGTCACCTTTTGTCCGTTGCCGAGCACGGCAGTGGTTTGCGCGAGGGTGAAAATCTCAATGTTGCCGAGACTCTTGGCCTTCTCTTGCAGCACTTCGTCGGCGAGGAGGTGGTCGGCAAACTCGAGGAGGGTGACGTGCGAGCAGATGCCGGCCAGATCGATGGCGGCTTCCACGCCCGAGTTACCGCCGCCTACCACGGCCACACGCTTGCCCTTATAGAACGGGCCGTCGCAGTGGGGGCAGAAGTGAACGCCGCGACCGAGATAGTCGGCTTCGCCCTCGACGTTGAGTTTGCGCCAGCCGGCACCGGTGGCGATGACAATTTGTTTCGAGAGGAAGACTTCTCCGCCTTTGGCGTGCAGTTCTTTCACTTCTCCGTCGAGACGGACTTCTTCCACCTTGCGGTTGACGAAGAGATCGATGGGGTAGTCTTCGATGTGTTCGCCCAGATGTTGTGCCAATTCCGGGCCGGTGGTTTTGGGAACGGAGATGAGGTTTTCGATGCCCACGGTGTCATTGACCTGACCGCCGAGGCGTTCGGCCACGATGGCCACGTGCAGACCCTTGCGGGCTGAATAGATGGCTGCCGCGCTGCCGGCGGGGCCGCCACCCACGACTACGAGATCGTACGAACGCTCGATTTTCTCCACGGGGAGGTCTTCCACACCGAAGTTCTCTTCGAGTTCGTCAAGCAACTGCGCGAGTTCGCCGCGACCGCTGTGCACGAGTTTTTCTCCGCTGAACACGGCGGGCACACCTTGGAGGTGCAGACGATCGACTTCCTCTTGGAAGAGGGCGCCGTCCACAATCTCGTGGGTGAAATTGGGGTGGTTGAGCGCAATGATATTGAGGGCTTGCACCACATCGGGGCAGTTGGTGCAGGTGAGCGAGACGTAGGTGGTGAGATGGATCGGGCCGCGGAGCGATTGAATGCGGCGAACGATGGTTTCGTCGGGCTGGTTTTTGCCCTTTCCGTCGGCGTTGAGAATGGCCAACAGGAGGGAGGTAAACTCATGTCCGCCGGGGATGCAGCGAAATACGATGCCGGTGTCTGTGCCGTCTTTGAGGATTTTCACCTCGAAACGGCCGGGGGCTTCGTGCTGTTCGACAGTGAGGTGGTTCGACGTGGTGGCGAAATCAGAAAAGAAGGTGTTGAGTTCGGCCGAGTGCGGGTTGGCGCTGTCGGTGTGGAGGACGAGTGTAAACTGCGCGCTGAGTTCGGCGAAAATCTGTCGAACTTGTTGAAGGAGAGCTTGATCGAGCATGTGCGTTGTTGGGATAAATGCAAAAGTGGCGGTGCTCATCTGCACGATGAACGCCCGCCACACCTACAAAATGAAAACCTATTAACGTCTGTGTGAAGCTGATTAGAGCTTACCTACGAGGTCGATGCTGGGTTTGAGCGTTGTTTCGCCTTGCTTCCACTTCGCGGGGCAAACCTCGCCGTCGTGAGAAGCTACGAAGAGCGCAGCTTCAACCTTGCGCAGGAGTTCTTCGGCATTGCGGCCGATGCTGTTGTCTTGGATCTCGGCTACCTTGATCTTACCCTCGGGGTTTACCAAGAAGGTTCCACGGTAGGCCATACCTTCTTCTTCGATGTAAACACCGAAACCGCGGCTCAAAACGCCCGTGGGGTCGGCGAGCATCGGGTAGGTGATCTTCTTGATGCTGTCAGAAGCGTCGTGCCATGCCTTGTGCGTGAAGTGAGAGTCGGTGCTCACCGAGTACACTTCTACGCCGAGCTTTTGGAACTTCTCGTATTGTTCGGCGAGGTCTACCAACTCCGTGGGGCAAACGAAGGTGAAGTCAGCGGGGTAGAAGAAGAAGATGGCCCACTTGCCGGCGATGTCGGCGCTGCTAACTTCTTTGAAAGATCCGTTATGGAAAGCCTGAACCTTGAATTCAGGAGCTTGTGCGTTGATGATGGGTTGCATGTGGATGATATTTTAATTCTATGTTCTTGCTTTTGTTTTTTGACGGTGCAAAGATAGACACTTCTTGGGCATAGACAAACAGATATTGTCTATTTGGTGATTGAGAATGGCTATTTATTGATAGTATCTAATTGAATTTCAGTATAATGAAGGGGATTTCGAGGCGAAATGCCTCTTCTTTTTCTGCGGTGGCGGGAGTGTGTGGCTGTTGTCGCGCCGGCGGAGCGGAACGGCGCGGGGGCAGAAATTACTTTCTGCGAAGAGAGTGCGACAACTCGGGTGGGCATAGCGGAAAGAAGTGTGGGGCGAAACACCATGCGTAGGCAATTGCGACATCTCCCCGAGAGAGGAGATGCCACATTCACTTCCCTCAGCTCATCAACGCTTGAGGTTTCCATTCTTTTCGCTGTCGCCGAGCGGATAGGGCACGTAGTTCATGTCGGGTGTCCACGTTCCGCTGACATGCACCGATTCGGTGGCGGTGAAGCCGGGAGCCACTTCGGTCGGCGCGTTGGCCACGCGGCGGGCGAAGGTGTTTTTGAGATCGTCCATGCGGAGTTGGTCGGCGCGGCGCGTCACGAGCGACAACCAGTGGCCGGCCACTTCCCATCCGTGTTCGTCCCAGCAGGCTTTGGCCAGCTGTTCTGCGTTCATGGCTTCGATGGCTACACCGTCCACCATGTCGACTTCCGGCAGATTCACGGCACGGGAGCGCACGGTCTTGAGGCATTTCTTGGCGAGGGTGAGGTCGCTCTTGCCGGCACGAGCGGCACTTTCGGCGTACCACAGCAGGACTTCCGGATAGCGGATCACGCGGTGGCGCAAGTCGTTGATCATGCCCGTCCATTTCTTCTTCGTGTAGTCATAAGGAGCGGCGATCGGTTGGTTCTTATCGTCGGCATTGACGGTGAAGAGCGAGAACATGGGGTGATATTCCGGGATCACCGCATTCTTTTTGTCGGCTTGAATCGGTTTGCCGTCGGTCGTTGCCCACCAATTGTAGAGGTTGCCGTCTTTGAGTATTTGGGTGTCGTAGGTCGCTTGCTTGCGAGGACCGTCGGGCATGCGCTTCCAGAAAGCGATTTCGCCCCAAGCGTCGCCCCAACCTCCGAGGCTTTCAAACAACATTGTGCTGGTGAGTTCGGAATCGTGATCCCAACTTCGGTTCGGAGAGTTGTTGATGCCGAGGATGGTCTCCTTATTATAATTGTTGCCCATGGAGTAGACATTCTTCCACTCGGCATCCATATTGTGATTGTAGGTGCCGTTTTCGACACCCTTGATCACTTTCTCCGCTTCGTCGGCGGCTTTGGCGTAATACTCCTGTCCTTTGTTGAGCGGGTAGCCGGCCATGGCCATGTAGACAGCAGCCAGGGTGGACTTGACGGCTTGTTGCGTCACATACACGTCGCAGCCGAACATGTTGCGCGGCTCGCCCTTGTAGGAGGTGGGGAGATTCAGTTCGTCGGCCTTGGTCAGATCGTCGACAATGAGTTTGTACACGCCTTCCACGTCGGTCAGTTGCGTTTTGCCGCCGTCGGATTCGCTGTGCACGCTGATGGGGAGCGGTCCGAAGATGCGAACCAAATAGAAGTAGGCGTATCCGCGCCAGAAGTGCGCCTGCCCGAGGGCGATGTTGCGCTCTGCGGCTGAGGTTTGCGCGCGGCCGACGTTGTCGATGAGGTCGTTGGCTAGTTGAATGATCTTATAATGTTGATCCCAAGCGGCCACCACACCCTTATTGTCAGCCGATGCGCGGAAAGCATCGAGCTGTGCGCAGGCTTGTTTGTTCGATCCCGGGTTGGCCGTGATGTCGTCGCCCTGCCATTGGGGGTATTGCATGTTGGTGTACGACTGCGATTGCGTCACTTGCGTCAAGAGTGCATTGACTCCCATGTCGAGTTCGTCTTGCGTGGAGTAGAATGTCTTGGGAGTGAGTCGTCCTTGAGGATTTTCATCGAGAAAATTGGAGCAGGCCGCTGTGCCGAAGAGTGTTGTGGCGAGGAGAGCGGCGAAGAAAATATGGCGTTTCATGATGAAGATCGGAATTAGAAGGTGAAACGAGCGCCGAGCGTGAAGGTGCGCGGGAAGGGATAGCCGCCCATATCGACACCGTTTTCGTAGTCGGCGTTGCCAAATGAGAAGCCGGCGGGGTCGGCGCCTTTATAGCCCGTGATGGTGAAGAGGTTTTGCACGCTGAACGAGAGGCGAAGGTCGGCAAATTTGGTTTGCGCCTTCGTCAGGTTGTAGGCAATGCTGATGTTTTCGGCGCGGAAGTAGTCGGCATTTTCCACCCACTTGCTCGAGTTGCCGTAGTTCAAGTTGCCGGCGGCATCGAGGGCGGGCATTGTTTTGCCGCGGTTCTGTTCGGCCGAAGCGCCGGTCATGAACATATTCTTCGCGTAGTCACGATCGGTCACAAACATGGAGGCGCCGGGCATGGCGTTCATCATGAAGCGCGCAATGTTCAGGCGTTGTGCGCCGAAGGCGGCGTTGAAGAAGGCGTTGAACTCCCATTGTTTGTAGCGAATGATGGTGTTCCAACCTAAGGTCACATCGGGATTGGCACAACCGATCACGCGGCGGTCGCCGGCGTCGATTTTGCCGTTGCCGTTGAAGTCGGTGTATTTGTCCTTGCCATTCTCGTCGAGACCCTCCCAAACGTAGCCGTAGAAGGTGCCCACGGCCTCGCCTTCTTTGACGATCGAAGTCGGGTCGACGGTACCCGGTGCCGGTGAAGAGCCGTAGAGGATGGGCTCTTCGGCGGTGAGTTTCACCACTTTGTTCTTATTGTAGGAGAGATTCAACGTCGCAGTCCATTGCCAGTCCGTGGTTTGGAGAATGCGTTCCGTCAGCCCCAAGTCGAAGCCCTTGTTGGTGATTTCGCCGGCGTTGACCCAATAGCCCTGTGCGCCTTTGTAGCCCGGTTGTTTGCGGCGCAGGAGTGCATCGTAGGTGTGTTTGTAGTAGAAGTCGACACTCACTTCGAGGCGGTTGCCGAAGAGACCGAAATCCAAGCCGAGGTCAGCCTGATGGGTGCGTTCCCAAGTGAGGTCGGGTGTGGCGATGGCGTTAGACTGGTAGCCGGTGAAGTCGGACTTGCCCCCGAAGTTGAAGCCCACGGGCGAGAGCAGTCCGAGTGTGGAGTAGGGCGAGATATTTTGGTTGCCGATCACACCGTAACTACCGCGCAATTTCAGTTGGCTCATGGTGGAGCGCAGCGGGCGCATGAACTCTTCGTTCAGTGCAGACCACGCCACGGCCACGGAGGGGAAGTAGCCCCATTTCTTGTTCGTGAAGCGGCTCGAACCGTCGGCGCGGAACGTACCGGTGAGCATGTAGCGGTCGGCATAGTTGTAGATCACGCGACCCACTCCCGAGAGCAGGGCATAGGATTCGTAGCTGTTGCTGGCGGTGCGCACGGCGGCGTTGTTCACATCCCAGTAGCCCACCGATTCGGCCTTGAGATCGTTGCCGCCGATGCTCATGTTGCGGCTTTCGCTCTTGGTGGCTTCGTAAACGGCCGTCGCCGTCAGCGAGTGGTTGCCCCATTTATTATTATAGGTGAGGTTGTTGGTGGTTTGCAGCATGAGATGGAAGTGATCGGCGTTGCTCATGCTGTTTTTGCCCAATCCCATGCGTTTGGGACGGAAACCATAGTTTTTCGAGTCGCGGTAGTCTACACCGTTTGTGGTGGTGAAGGTGAAACCGTGGCCGATGTTGAATTTCAGGTCGAAACGGCCGTTGACGGTGTGCATCATGTGCTCGCTCTTCACGGCAGTGAGCAGGGCGTAGGGGTTGTCGGCGCTGATGCTGTTGTAGGGGTCGTGGGCGAAGGTGATACCGTCGGCCTCATACATGTCCATCGTGGGCGAATAGTTGAGCATGTGCACGAGGGGGTTGCCCGCGTTCATGCCGAAGAATCCGTTGCCGTGCCCTTGGATGCGTGCCGCTTGGATGTCGGTGGTGAGTTCAAGCCAAGGATACACTTGAGTGTGCACGTTGGTCTTCGCGCTGTAGCGTTCGTGTTCCGTGCCCACGACAACGCCTTCGCGCTTCATGTAGTTGGTCGACACGTAGAACTGCGTGTCTTCGTTGCCCTTGCTGAGCGAGAGCTTATAGTCCTGCGTCACTCCCGTGCGCAACATCATGTCTTGCCAGTTGATACCCGCTTTGGTACCGTCGAGGAAGGGTTTGAGGGCGGCGGGAGGATTGCCGTTGAACTTATATTTGGAGAGCAATTCGGCATATTCGCGCGTGCCCATCACTTTGGGCATGTGGGTGGCGTGCCCCACACCGACCGATGCGTCGAAGGTGACGAGCGTCCGGCCGGCCTTACCACTTTTGGTCTGGATGAGCACCACGCCGTTCGCGCCGCGGCTACCGTAGATGGCGGTCGACGAGGCGTCTTTGAGCACCTGCATGCCGGCGATGTCTTCGGGGTTGATACCGTCGAGACCGTTCTCGCGCACCACGCCGTCGACGACATAGAGCGGTTCGTTGGTGTTGTGGATCGAGCCCGTGCCGCGCACGCGGATCTTCACACTGCCGCCGGGGATGCCGCTGTTGACCACCTGCACACCGCTCACGCGGCCTTGCAAGGCGTCGCTCACGCGGGTGATGGGCTGATCTTTGAAGGTCTTGGAGTCCATCACGGCCACCGAGCCGGCCAAATCGGCCTTGCGCACCGTGCCGTAGCCGATGACGACGGCTTCGTTGAGCGAGTTGTCATTGGGCTTGAGGGTGAGGTGCAGTTGCGCCCCGTTCACCGTCACTTCTTGGCGTTCGTAGCCGATGTACGACACTTGGAGCACAGCGCCTTGTTTGGCCTGGAGGGTGAACCGGCCTTTGGCGTCGGTGGTGGTGCCCTGGGCGGTGCCTTTCACACGAATGGTCACGCCGGTGAGTACTTCGCCGTCGGTATCGACCACCGTGCCCGTCACTTGTTGGCGAGATTGCGGTTTTTGGGTGCTTTGTGTGGCCGTGTTGTTTTCATTGGGAGGTGTGGCGGCTTGTGCGCCGGCGGCAAAAAGGAGACCCAAAGAGAGGGGTAAGGCGCATTTGGCTAGGGATTGATACCAAAACGGACGGTGCGCTACCGGAATAGGACGCTTTGTTTTCATGTTATGATGTATTGATGAACAAAGTAGAAGGTGATTTGCCGCGAATATAAGGTGTTTGTTTTGAATAAGCAAGTCGAGATGACAAAAATAGTGGTTTTTGATTTGATTTTTGTAGGTGGACTTTTCAGAATAGATATTGTTCTGTTAATTCGATGAGAATAAAATTTCAATTATATGAATCATTCTGTTTGCTTATTCCTTCTTCTTCTCGACAATTTGCTGCTGTTTTTCTTTTTGGTGCGCACGTTTGTTCAGCACTCTTGCGTAATTCTGTATTTTTCGTCGTGAAAAATGTAATTTTATTCGTGTTTGCGGACGTGGTCTGTGTTTTTCTCGAAAAACGTGCGGAGAAGGAGAAAAAAGTGGGGAACTTTTTCGATTTTCTCCACTTGTTTTTCAAGAAAGTTCTCTTGTTTTCGGCGGCGCTTGTCCAAGGGGGAGGAAAGCGTCGGGACGGTGCACAAAAAACTCCCGACAAATCGTGGGGATTCGTCGGGAGTGTGGGGAGAGTGCGGCGCTGTGCCGTGCGGGGTCGGGAACTTAGTCCTGACGATTGGCACGCTTGCGCGCGTTGTGGTCGAGAATGATTTTGCGCATGCGCATGGATTTGGGAGTTACTTCCACGTATTCGTCTTCGCGAATGTATTCCAGCGCTTCTTCCAGTGAGAAAACGGTGGGCGGAATGATACGCGCTTTGTCATCGGCGCCCGATGCGCGCATGTTGGTGAGCTGTTTAGCCTTGGTGACGTTGATTACGAGGTCGTTTTCGTGGATGTGTTCGCCCACAATCTGGCCGGCATAGACGTCGTCTTGCGGAGAGATGAAGAATTTGCCGCGGTCTTGGAGGTGATCGATGGCGTAGGCAAAGGCCGTGCCGCCTTCGAGGGCGATCATCGAGCCGTTGCTGCGACGCGAAATGTCGCCCTTATAGGGTTGATATTCCTTGAAACGGTGTGCCATGATGGCTTCGCCTTGCGAGGCGGTGAGCACATTGGTGCGCAAACCGATGATGCCGCGCGAGGGGATGTTGAATTCGATGTCGACGCGCTCGCCCATGTTGTGCATCGAGGTCATTTCGCCCTTGCGGCGCGTAACCATGTCGATCATCTTCGAAGCAAATTCCTCGGGCACGTTGATCATGAGCTCTTCGATGGGCTCTTCGCGCACACCGTCCACTTCGCGGAAGATGACTTGGGGCTGTCCCACTTGGATCTCGTAGCCTTCGCGGCGCATGGTCTCGACGAGTACGGAGAGGTGGAGCACACCGCGGCCGCTCACGATCCATTTGTCGGTGTCGGTGCCTTGTTCCACGCGCAGGGCGAGGTCTTTTTGCAGCTCCTTCTCGAGGCGCTCATTGATGTGGCGCGAAGTGCAGAATTTTCCCTCTTTGCCGAAGAAAGGCGAGTCGTTGATGGCGAAAAGCATGGACATCGTCGGCTCGTCGATGGCGATGGTGGGCAGGGGTTCGGGGTTTTCGAAGTCGCAGATGGTGTCGCCGATTTCGAAGTTCTCGAGTCCGATCACGGCGCAGATGTCACCGCTGTCGACGGCGGCCACTTTGGCGCGACCCATGCCTTCGAAGGTTTGCACTTCCTTGATTTTGGTCTTTTCGAAGGTGCCGTCGCGGTGGGCGATGGTGATGTTCATGCCTTCGCGCACAGTGCCGCGGTGCACACGGCCGATGGCGATGCGGCCGGTGTAGTTCGAATAGTCGAGCGAGGTGATGAGCAGCTGGGGAGTGCCCTCGAGGCGCGTGGGAGCGGGGATGTATTCGAGAATTTTGTCCAGCAGATAGTGGATATTCTCCGTGGGGTGGTTGTAGTCCTCGCCCATCCAGTTGTTTTTGGCCGAGCCGTAGACGACGGGGAAGCCGAGTTGCTCTTCGGTGGCGCCGAGTTCGAACATGAGATCGAACACCATTTCATAGACTTCCTCGGGACGGCAGTTGGGTTTGTCGACTTTGTTGACGACGACGATGGGTTTGAGCCCGATTTGCAGGGCTTTTTGCAAGACAAAGCGCGTTTGGGGCATGGGGCCTTCGAAGGCGTCGACGAGCAGCAGGCAGCCGTCGGCCATGTTGAGCACGCGTTCCACTTCACCGCCGAAGTCCGAGTGACCCGGGGTGTCGATGATGTTGATCTTGGTGTCTCGATAATTGATCGAAACGTTTTTAGAAAGTATGGTGATGCCCCGCTCGCGTTCGAGATCGTTGTTGTCGAGCATGAGTTCGCCGGTTTGTTGATTGGAACGGAAGAGATTTCCTGCCAACAACATTTTGTCCACGAGCGTGGTTTTACCGTGGTCTACGTGGGCGATGATGGCGATGTTGCGAATGTCTTGCATTTAGGGAGGTTTGATTCAGTTAAGCACACAAAAGTAGGGACATTTTGCAGCCGAGACAAGAAAAAGCCCGCCGTTTCGCGCGGCGGGCTGGGATTTGTGCAGAAAAAACAAGGTGAACACGACAATTTCAGCCTTGCAGAAACCGACGGCTCAGTGTGCGTACGGTATACCAAACTGACAACGTGCCCACTCCGAGTGAAGTGGCGAAGATAATGAGTGTGTCGGTGAGGTGGAGACTCACGGGATAGGTGGCGGTGATGAAGTTGCTGCCGTTGCCCATGCGGATGAGGCCAAATTCTTGTTGGAGCAAGACAAGCGCCACCCCGACGGCGAGGCCGGAGAGCGTGCCGATGAGGGCGATGAAGCTCCCCTCGGTGACAAAAATGGAACGCACACGCGAAACGGACATGCCGAGGTGGCGAAGCGTGCGCACGTCGTCGCGCTTTTCGAGAATCACCATCGAGAGCGACGAAACGACGTTGAAGCAGGCGAGCAGAACGATGAAGGTGAGGAAGAGATAGGCGAAGAACTTTTCGAACTTCATCACGTTGAACACGTCGGCTTGCTGTTCCATGCGGTCGAGTACCTGATATTTCGTGCCGACGGTGCGGTGAAGTTCGTCTTTCACGCGTTCGATGTCGCTGCCCGGGCGCAGTCTGAGTTCAAGACGCGAGAGGCGGCCTTCTTTCTCGAAGAGGGTGCGCGCGAAGTCGAGGGAGGTGAGGATGTAGGTGTCGTCGTACTTGCGTTGCCCCACGGCGAACGACAGACCGCCTGCGTGCAAATCGCCGATCGAGAACGATTCGATGGGATTGGCGAGGTTGATGCGCTCACCGCCGCGGGGGGCGCAAATTTGGAGCTTGTCAAAATCGAGCGTGCCGATCTGTTGTGCCAGCCCGTTGCCGAGTATGCCGTAATTCACGCCGGCCGATTGCAGCACATAGGGGTGCCGGTCGAGACCGTGGAGGATGTGGCGCAGTTGCACCACGTCGGCGAAACTGCTGTCCACGCCTTTGACGGTGACGATGAGGGGGTGTCCGCGAAAGAGGATGAGGGCGTTGTCGGTGAGCGTGGCCGAGGCTCGACTCACCGCGGGGTTGCGGCGCACAGCCGTGAGGAGCGGGTCGTCGGCCGAGGCGAATTTGCCCTTCGTGGGGACAACGACGAGCTCGGGATCGAAGGTCGTGTAGAGACTGCTCACCAAATCGCGAAAACCGTTGAAGACGCTCATCACGCATATCATGGCGGCGGTGCCCACACCGATACCCATCACGGCAATGGCGGTGATGATGTTGATGGCGTTGTGGCTTTTCTTGGAAAAGAGGTAGCGCCGGGCGATGAAGGCGTTGAGCAACATGGCGAAATGGGGTCAGAGTTTGAGAAGACGGTCGATATTTTCGGCGTAGTCGAGCGAGTCGTCGATGAAAAACTTCAGTTCCGGGATGATACGCAACTGGTGTCGCACGCGTTTGCCCAGTTCAAAACGCAGGGTGGCGGCGTTGGCGTTGATGTTGCGCACGATTTCTTCGCTGCGCTCTGAGGGAAATACGCTCAAGTAGGCGCGGCAGATGCTCATGTCGGGACTGATGTACGATTTGCTCACGCTGACGAGCACGCCGTGCATGGCTTTCGTTTGAAGGAGGAATATTTCGCTCAGTTCCTTCTGGAGGAGGCGGGCGATTTTCTGTTGGCGGGTTGTTTCCATTGTTGGGTTTTGTGAGGAAATCGCGGCCAGTGGTCGCGATTACGAGAGTTTGCGAATGAGAGTGAGGCCGTCGCGCAGCGGAAGGATGAGGGTTTCGACGCGCTCGTCGGTGGCTACGCGGTCGTTGAAGGCGCGAATGCCCTGTGTCTGCGCATCTTCGCGGTCAGACTCGAGCACATGTCCGTCCCAAAGCGTGTTGTCGGCCAGCATACAGCCGCCGGGCGAGAGGCGGGGGAGGAGCAACTCGTAGTAGGCGAGGTAGTCGCGCTTGTTGCCGTCGACAAAGGCCAGGTCGATGCCGTGGGGCACTTGATCCTCGGCTTGTAGGATGTCGCCGATCACCATTTTAATGTCTACTTGCTCGCGCCACGGACTGCTTTCCAGCCAAGGGCGGGTGAAATCTTCTTGTTCGTCGTTGATTTCGAAGGTGACAATGCGACTGCCCTTGGGCATGCCGGCGGCCATGGCGAGGGCGGAATAACCGGAATAGGTACCGATTTCCACCACGGTCTGTGGGCGGAGCATGCGACAGAGGAGGGTGAGCAATTTTCCCTGGAGCGGACCGCTCGCCATGCGTGGACGAAGCAAGTGCGTGTGCGTGGCTCGATAGAGTTTGTGGAGATAAGGATGCTCCGGGCTCATGTGTTCGAGCAGATAGTCGTCGAGATCGGTGGCAGACATCGGCGTCAGAGTTTGAGACGGTAGGCGTTGGTGTTGCGTTGTTCGTAGCCGAGCGAGCGATACAGCCCATTGGCTTCGACACGGTGCGGGGCGGAAGTGAGAATCAGACTGCCGACGCCCAACTCTTTCGCGCAGTTGTGGACAAAGAGGAGCAAACGCTTGCCGAGTCCGCAGCCGCGGTGGAGTTTGTCGACGACCACGTCTTCAATCCAGCCTTTCACGCCCGAAGGACAGCCGCCGACGCACAGGGTGCACATGCCGACGATCTCGCGGTTGGGCGTTGACTGAGCGCGCACGGCATAGAGGTGCACATTCGCCGCGGTGACGAGCGACACATAGGCTTCGGCGCTGAGGCGGCAGTCCGTGAGTTGGCCGAGCAGTTCGTTCACTTGTTTGAATTCGTCGGGGTAAACGGCCGTGATTTCTTCGTACACATACGCTTCTTTGCCCGTTTGTGTGGAATCGGTGCGGCGATTTCGCGCAAGGAAGCCTTGGTAAATTTGTCCGAACGTATATCCCGGTTGCAACACGCTTTCCACGTCGGGAGCGATCTCTGCCAACGGCTCCAACACGAAGGCTCTCGTGAGCATGTGGGGATGCGGGATCGTCAAGCCGGGTTCATTGATGCGCAAATCGCCGTATTGCAGAATGTCGATGTCGATGGTGCGATCGAAGTGCACGCCGTTTTGGCTTTTCACCTCGCGTCCCAGCGATTTCTCGAGCATTTGTGTCTTGCGAATGATCTCTGTCGGGTGCATTCGCGTCTCGAAAACGGCGACCGCGTTGAGAAATTTGTGCTCGGAGTCCATGTCCACCGGATCCGTCTCGATCAGCGTCGAAGCGCGCACCAGCGGACCGATGAGCGAGGAGAGTAAACTGATGGCGCGACGGATGTTAGCCTCGCGATGTCCGAGGTTTGAGCCGAGACCGATGTAGAGATCCATGGGATTGGGAGACGTTTTTAGTCGACAATGAGCATGACATCACCGAAGGTACCGAAGCGGTATTTCTCTTCGATGGCCACTTCGTAGGCGTGCATCACCTGTTCGTAGCCGCCGAAGGCTGCGGTGAGCATAAGTAAGGTGGAAAGTGGCATTTGGAAGTTGGAGAACATGGCGTCGGCCACGCTGAAATCGTGCGGAGGGAAGATGAATTTGCTCGTCCAACCTTCGTATTCCTTGATGCGCCCCTCGGTACTCACGCAAGTTTCGAGGGCGCGCTGTACCGTAGTGCCCACGGCGCAAACCTTGTGGCCGCCTTCTTTGGCGCGGTTCACGATTTCGCAGCATTCGGCGTTGACGTGCATCTCTTCGCTCGTCATTTTGTGCTTCGTCAGGTCTTCCACGTCCGTTTGGTTGAAGCCTCCGAGGCCGCAGTGGAGCGTTACGAAGGCCGACTCGATGCCTTTGATCTCCATGCGCTTGAGCATCGATTTGCTGAAGTGCATTCCGGCCGTAGGGGCGGTGACCGCGCCTTCGTGGCGCGCGAAGATGCACTGGAAACGCTCCAAGTCTTCGGGTTCGGCCGGGCGCTGAATCACCTCACGCGGCAGGGGCGCTTCGCCCAAGGCGTAGAGTGCCTTCTTGAACTCCTCGTGCTCGCCGTCATAGAGGAAGCGCAGCGTGCGGCCGCGGCTGGTGGTGTTGTCGATCACCTCGGCCACGATCGAGTTGTCCTCGCCGAAATAGAGTTTGTTGCCGATGCGGATTTTGCGTGCCGGGTCTACGAGCACATCCCAGAAGCGTTGTTCGCGATTCAGCTCACGAAGCAGGAACACCTCGATGCGCGCGCCGGTTTTCTCCTTGTTGCCGTAGAGACGGGCGGGGAAAACTTTGGTGTCGTTGAACACGAACACGTCTTGATCGTCGAAGTATTCGAGAAAATCTTTGAATTCGCGGTGTTCAATCTCACCCGTTTTGCGGTGAAGCACGAGCATGCGGCATTCGTCGCGGTGTTCGGCGGGATATTCGGCGATGAGTTCGGCGGGAAGTTTGAACTTGAATTGGGAAAGTTTCATGCGGCTGTATGGGTCTTGTGGCCCGCAGTGACTCGTTCGTTGGGCGAAACGGCGAGCGGGGCATCGGGATTTTATTGGGGTAATTCGGTTTCGATCGTTTGCTGCGCGAGCCATTGTTCGAAATCGTCGAGACGATGGCAATGTTCCACGCGCACATCGCCCACTTGCGTGCGGCGGAGCGCAGTGAGGTGCGCGCCGCTGCCGAGGGCGAGGCCGATGTCGCGTGCCAAGGCGCGGATGTAAGTGCCTTTCGAGCAAACGATGCGAAGGGTGATGGTGGGCGCGTCGCCGATGAGCGAGGCATCGAGCAGTTCGATCTCATCGATGCGGAGCAACTTGGCTTTGAGCGGCACTTCTTCGCCTTTGCGCGCCATTTCGTAGGCGCGGCGCCCGCCGACTTTGCAGGCCGAAAAGGCAGGAGGCACCTGCATGATGTCGCCGACAAACTGTTTGAGCGTCGTTTCCACGAGCGCACGGTCGATGTGACTCGTGGGATAGGTGGCGTCGATGGGATGTTCGAGGTCGAAGCTCGGGGTGGTGGCGCCGAGACGCAGGGTGGCGACGTATTCTTTCACGCCGGCTTGCAACGTGTCGATCTTTTTCGTGGCGCGGCCGGTGCAAATGATCATTACGCCGCTGGCGAGCGGATCGAGTGTGCCTGCATGGCCGACTTTAAGCTTCGTTCCGCCCATGGCTTGCGTCAATAACCACCGCACTTTGGCCACCAATTGGAAAGAAGTGAGGCCAAGCGGTTTGTCGAAGGCAAGGATTTGTCCGGACAGGAAATTCATGAGGCGGAAGTTGGGGAGTTTTGCGAGAAAGTGGTGGACTTTTCAGTGAAAACCGTGGACTTTTTCGCGCCGGTTGTGGAGTTTGCGGTCGTTTGCGGTGCGCTCTGCTCGTGTTCGTGCTCTGTTTTGAGCGAAACGCCGCAGAGGGGGAGCAAAAGAATGAGCAGTCCGACGGCGATGCGGTACCATCCGAAGGCGCGGAAGCCGTAGCGCGTGATGTAGTGGATGAAGTATTTCACCGCCACGAGGCCTACGACGAAGGCAACGACGTTGCCCAAGAGCAGGACGTTGAGGTGGTTGCCCGAGGTGAGCACTTCTGCGCCGCCGTCCTTCACCAAGTCGTAGATCTCCTTGAGTGTGGCGCCGAACATGGTGGGCACGGCGAGGAAGAAGGAGAACTCGGCGGCGTGCTTGCGGCTGAGGCGCTGCTGCATGCCGCCCACGATGGTGGCCATGGAACGAGAAGTGCCGGGAAGCAGGGCGGCGATGCACTGATAGAGTCCGATGACGAAGGCGCGGCGGTAGGTGAGGGGCGTTTCGTCGGAGGTGTGGCGGAACAGGCGGTCGCAAAAGAGCATGAACACACCGCCCACGACGAGCATGACGGCTACCATTTGCACGCTTTCGAGGTTTTGGTCGATGACTTTCTTGAGCGTCACACCGACCACCACGGCGGGTAGCACGCCGACCACGAGTTTCAAGTAGAAAGGCCAGATGCGACTCCACCATGTGCCGCCTTCGCGATCGGTGGGCGGGTTGAAAAAGCGACGCCAATAGAGCACCACGACCGAAAGGATGGCGCCAAACTGGATGATGACGGTGAAAGCCTTGACAAAGTCTGTCATTTCGACGCCAAGCAGGCCTTCGGCAATCATCATGTGGCCGGTTGAGCTGACCGGAAGGAACTCGGTGAGGCCTTCCACGATGGCGATGATGAGAGCTTGTAGGGTGGTCATTCGTGGGTGGGGCTTTGGGGATTCAATGCTTCGTGCTGTTCATCGCAAGTCTGTTCGCAAGCGTTGTCTTTGCGCTTGGGGCGATAGAGAATGGCGACGATCACGAAAAGATAACCCACAAAACAAACCATGGGCGCCACAACAGTGCGGCGGGTGTTGAAGATTTCGGGATCGAAGTGCGTGTCGGTGCTGCCCGAACCGCTCATCAGAATGAAACCGACGAAGATGGTGGCGAGGGCTATGCCGAGAAGCAGGAAGTTGATGCGCGTAAAGGCGAAAAGCGATTTGTGTTGCATGACAAAAGCGGATGTGTGGATGGGGAAATCAATAGAGATAGGAGTCGTCGCGGCGCATGCCGATGTGACGATTGACTGAAAAATAGGCACTGATCATCGTGAGCGTGATGCCCAACGCGGGAACGCCGATGAGGGTGAGGGACATGACGGTCGGAGTGACGAGCGCCGAGATGTTTTCGTCCCATTGGTGCAGACCGAGCATGCCGCTGAGCAGGGCAAGGTCGGCCAGAATCGAGGAGATGAGGCCGATGAAGAAGGCTTTGATCAGGAAGGGCCTGCGAATCAAGCTCCATTTCGCGCCGACGAGCTTCATTGTTTGAATGGCGTCGCGGCGTTTGGCCACGCTCATGCGCACGGTGTTGTTGATGAGCGCAATGCTGACGAAACCGAGGAGGACGGCGACGATGAGCAGCACGAGACTCACTTGACTGATGTTGCGATTCACGTTTTTCATCAGGTCGCCGGGATAGATCACATCGCTCACTCGCACGTCTTTGTTGAGTTGGGGCATGTAGCGCTGCAGTGAGTCGGTGTTGGCGTAGTCGGCTTTCAGGTGCACTTCAAAAGAAGCGGGAATCGGGCTGCTGCCCAAGAACTCGTTGTCCAGTCCGAGTGCCTCGACCTGCTGGCGTGTGGCCTCTTCTTTGGAGGTATAGACCACTTGGCGGGTGTAGGGCTGGTTTTTCAGCATCGATTGCAGTTGATAGGCCTGCTGTTGGCTGATGCTGTCGTTGAGGAGCACCTCGACGGTGAAGTTTTCGCGCAGCGAACGGCTGAGGTTGTCGGCGACGGCGGCAAAAAAGAGCACGGTGCCCACAAGGATGAGCACCATCGTCGTACTGATGCAGGCAGTCACGGAATCCAGACGACCGCCGCGGGGCGATTTTTTCTTTCTCATAAGGCGATTTGGCGATTGAGATGACCCTATGGCCGATGAAAAGGGCACAATCAGGGTAAATTGCTGCAAATATACTGATGAAGTTTGTATTTTTCGACGTTTGGCGGTTCTTTTAACCGTTTTCTTCGCGGCGAAGGGGGTAATTGCCGCGTTGCAGTTCAAAATCTTCGGGTGCAGTGCGCAGTCGCTCGGTGTCGGTGAGGGGATCGTAGAGGCGAAGTTGTGCGAGGGCGCGTTCGGGTAGTTGGCGGGCGAGATCGGCGGGCAGCGCACCGTAGGAAAACTCCGCGGGCAAGGCGGGGGCTTGGATGTCGAAGTCCTCGGTGAGACCGAAGTGGCGCGCCACGGCTTCGAGGCTCATGCGGGTGCCGTTGGCCTTGCCGTCGGCACTGTAACCGGCCACATGTGGGGTGGCAATCAGCGCATCGCGCAACAGCGAGGCGGAGATGTGCGGTTCGTTTTCCCATGTGTCGATCACGGCGGCACGGATTTTTCCCCTCCACAAGGCCCATTCCACAGCCGACGTGTCGGCACATTCGCCACGCGCCGCGTTGATGAAGACGCGACAGCGCTCCAGACTTTCGAAAAAGGCGCGGTCGGCCAAGTGGAACGTGGCGTGTTCGCCCTCACGGGTGAGGGGCGTGTGCAAACTGATGACGTCGGCTTCGCGCGCCAAGTCTGCCAATGTGTGAGGTTCGCCCTTCGGCGGGTCGCAGCGCAGCACGCGACAGCCCTCGGCGGCCAACATTTCGGCGACGGCCGTCCCGACGTGCCCGACACCCACCAACCCTACGGTCAAACCGCTGAGCGTGGCGCAGAATTGTGCGCTCGCCCGATCGGAATGTTTTGCGAAAGAGGTATTATGTGCCGTAGAATCGGAGAAGTTGCCCAAGTTTTCGGCAGTCGTGGCGCGGTGTGTGGAAAAACACCCCCGGGCGGCGGCAATCCACAGGCTGTTGCGCACGTATTGTGCCACACTGCGCGCGTTGCAGCCCGGACAGTTGTGCCAGGCGATGCCCTTTTCGGCGAGATAGTCCTTGTCGATGTGGTCGTGGCCGATGGTGGCGGTCACAACGAGCTGCACTTTACTGCCTTCGAGCAGGGCGCGGTTCACTTGGGTGCGGGTTCGCGTGATGAGCACGTCGGCTTCGCGCACATCGTCGGCCGTTATGGTGGCGCCGGGGAGAAAAACACAATCGCCGAGGCGCGCTGCGGCTTCGCGGATGAAGGGAATTTTGTCGTCGATGACGAGTCGGAGCATAATGGTGGAGTGAAGGAATAAAAAGTGGGGAAGTATTTCAACGTTTTTCGCCGAATGCAGCGCCGCATTGAGAGCGTTCTCCGGGTGGGCGGCGGTTGCGTAGCGAAAGGCGCGACTGCGATGTGCCGATGCGGACAGTGACCGTGCAAAAGTGGGACGGTGTGCCGATGCGGTTCACCATAGAAAAGGCACAGCGCGCGAAAACATCGGCGGGGGCGAGCCATGTTTTCGCGCGCTGTCGAGGAGCGGTGGTTATTCGCCGCGTTTGCGCAGGCGTTCGAGGTTGCGTTGTCGCATATTGACCACGCTTTTCGAAGATTTCTGCTTGATGAGTTTTTCCGGCTTCTGTTTGTCGAGCGGCAAGGCCGTGACATCCCAATCTTCGTTGAGATCCCAATTGGCTTTCACCTCAAGGCTTTTCGGAGAGTAGAACACCGGTTCGGGTTCGGTGTGCGTTGTCCAGTCGCCGGTGGTCCATCTGCCGTCGCGGTTGCGGTCGAGATAGCAGCGCAAATAGTAATTGCCCGGACGCACGTAGTAAAATTCGGCGCGCCCGTCACGTATGTTCACTTGGCGCTCCACATTGCCCCCGGCGTTGAGGAGTTGCACAACGGCGGTGGTGTCGGCGTTGCGAAGGCTCACGAAAACGGTGCCGAAGTCTTCGAGTTTCGAGATTTCGAAGTTGCGTTCCGTGCGCTTGTTCGTCAGTCCGTAGATGGAACGTACGGCCGCCGAGTCGATCACGAACTTGTAGCGTTGCGAAGGTCGCCACTCTGCGCGCAACAAGGCCGCGAGCGGATTGTCCGGCACACTGTCGAGGGCAAAAGGTGCGTCGTGCCAGAGCGAATCGACGCGCAGTTGAAGGTGAACCCCCTCGGCGCGCAGTTGCGCAAGGGGTTGTGGAAACGTAATCGTCACGTTGCGGTCGGGAGTGAGGGGACTGCCCGGCGAAGTCTTGAACTCGAGAAATTCCTCCTGCGGCTTTTCGTCACTGAAGTCGCCGCGTTTGTGGCGGCGTTCGCGCTCTTTCTCCCACTTGGCGTGCTCTTTCTGTTTCGCCGCGAGGCGTTTGGCGAAAGTCGTCTTGGGCACGAGCTCGAGCGTGTCGGTTTTGGCGCGCGCCACCTTGAGCGAGTCGTCCCAATCGTCGTAGGTGCAGGTTAATCGCAGGGTGTCGCGGCGCAAAAGCGTGGTGTCGGTGAGCCAATAGGTGAGCGTGTCGTTGTCGCGGTTGGCCACGGTGAACAGACTGCGGTCGGCATTGAAGTTCAGGCCGCGCAGTTTCGGCCGATGAGGCGAAGGGCCGGTGAAATAGAGCGTGAACCATTCGGGCACGTCGCGGAGGTACTTGAGAAAGTGGCGCGGGCGGTAGTCGACCTTGAAGGCACGCACCACAAGATCGTCCGGGAGGAAACGTGTGTAGTGGATGGTGCGGATGGAGTCGTAGCGTGTGCTGTCGACCCACGCCGTGTCATAGCGCACCGCCGGGCGAGAAGAAGCCGTGAGCGGTGAGTTGAGCCAACCGATGGCCTCGGTGGGTTGCGAATAGCGGAAATCTCCGTCGGCATCTTGCAGCGCATAGATGCGATAGGTGCGTTGGGCGTTCACCCCCTTGATGGAAAAATAGCCGGAGGCGTCGGTGCGAGCCACGCGGTCGAAGGGTTTACCCGTGAAGGCGGAGTCCGACGCGTCGAAGTGCAGACCGACCAAAATGCCCTTCATCGGTTCGAGATCGGCGGCGTTGAGTATGCGGCCGGACATCTGCATGGTGTCGGTCGTGGCTCCCGTGGAGAAGATATAAGTGTACTGCCCCAGCGGATTGCCTTCGTTGTTGTCGGTGATGGCGTCGGAGAAATCGACCGTGTAGGTCGTGTTGGGAATCATCGAGTCGAGGAGTTCGACCGTGATTTTGCGCCCCGCCACTTTGATCTCGGGCTGTTCGATTTGCGGAGGTGAGACGATGATTTTCTCGGAGGGGTTGTCTACCTTGATGAGTTCGTTGAAAGTGAGGCTGAACTTCACTTTTTTGCTGCGTCCCACCTTTTCCGGAGCACTCATGTTCACGATGTGCGGTGGGGTCTCGTCGTAGGGACCGCCGTCGGGGCCGCTGCCTTGGTTGGCGCAGCCCGTCCAGAAAGCCAAGAGGCCGAGGAGAACGGCGAGGAGGAGGGGAAGTTTTTTCAAAGCGTGGGAGTTTTGGGGTGAAATCCCGAAATGAACCGTGCTTTCCGGGGAGTTAGACGTTCATCGCCAAGATCTCTTCGATGAGATCGCGGTGGTTGGAAAGGCGCGGCACCTTGTGTTGTCCGCCGAGCTTGCCGCGGCTGCGCAACCAGTCGTCGAAAAGCGCGGGACGCGCCATGACGATTTCGAGCTGCTGGAGCGTGATGTCCTTATAGCGCTTGGCATCGTAGTCCGAGTTGATGGCGCGCAGCGCTTCGTCGAGCGAGTGGGCGAAAAGGTTGAGGTCGGCCGGCGCTTTCGTGAACTCGATGAGCCACTGGTGGCGGCATTTTCCCGCCGCGTCCATGAACACCGGCGCGGCGGTGTACTCGCGCACCTCGGCACCCGTGGCTTGGCAGGCCGCTTTCAGTCCTTGCTCGGCATTGTCCACCATGAGTTCTTCGCCGAAAGCGTTGATAAAACTCTTGGTGCGGCCGCTGATCACAAACTTGTGGGGGAAGGTCTGGGTGAAACGCACCGTGTCGCCGATTTGGTAGCGCCACAATCCGCACGAAGTGCTGATGACCAGCGCATAGTGGCGGCCGGCTTCGACCTCCCACAGCGGGAGAACAGTGGGATGTGCCGTGCCCACTTCTTCCAGCGGGATAAATTCGTAGAACACATCGTAGTCGAGCATGAGCGTCATGGCGCGATCGCCCGGATCGGTTTGGAGACCGAAGAAACCCTCTGAGGCATTGTAGGTTTCCATGTAGCTCATGCGCGCCGAAGGGATGAGGCGATGATACTGTTCGCGGTAGGGGGTGAAGGCCACTCCGCCGTGGAAGAACACTTCGAGGTTGGGCCACACCTCATCGATGGTCGATGCGCCGGTGCGCTCGAGCACTTTCATCAGCACGGCCATCATCCACGAGGGCACGCCTGCGATGGAAGTCACGTTTTTGTCGAAGGTTTCTTCGGCGATGAGTTCGCGTTTGCGGTCGAAGTCCTCGAGCAGCGCCGTCGTCTTCGAGGGCACGCGGAAGAGACGCACGAAGGGCGAGGCGTTTTCGTTGAGAATCGCGCTCAAATCCCCCACCCGCGAGGAGGGAGAGTCGTAGTTGGGCTGGTGACTACCGCCGAGAATGAGTGAGCGGCCGGTGAACAATCGGCTGTCGGGGCGGTTGCGCAGGTAGAGGGCCACGGAGTCGCGGCCGCCGGCGTAGTGGAGGTGCTGCAAACCGCGGTCGCTCACGGGGATGAACTTGCTCTTGTCGTTTGTTGTGCCCGATGATTTGGCATACCAACGCACGCGACCGGGCCAAAGGATGTCGCGTTCGCCGCGGCGCATGCGGTCGATGTCTCCTTTCAGCGCTTCGTAGTCCGTGAGGGGCACGCGAGCGGCAAAATCTTCGTAGCAGCGCAGCCGGTCATAGCCGTGGCGTTCGCCCCAAGCCGTGCGGGCGGCACTGCGCACCAGCCGAGCGAGGACGGCGCGTTGGAGCTGTTCGGCGTGATCGGCGTAACTGTTGATGACAGCTGCGCGACGGGCAAAGAAGGTACGGACGAGCGGAGTGAGATTCATGGGAGAGGTTGCGTGAGGTAGTGAGCGAGGACGGTGAGGTCTTCGGGATAGGTGAGTTTGAGGTTGCGCTCTTCGCCGGGCACGAGGGCGATGTCGATTTCGGGGCAGTAGCGGAACACCACGCTGCAGTCGTCGGTGGCGCGAAAGTTGGGGTCGGCCAGCGCACGGCGGTAGGCTTCGAAGAGCACCGGCGCGTGGAAGCCTTGTGGGGTCTGCACTCTGCGCAGCAAAGCGCGGTCGGGCACGCGGTGCATTCGGCCGTCGGCGTCGACTTCGATGAGGGTATCGACGACGGGCAGCACGACATTGGCCGCGGCGTGGCTGCACAGCGCGGCGCACACGCGGCCGATGAGCGAACGGCTCACACCAGGGCGCACCGCATCGTGGATGAGAATGCGCACGGCGGGGGGATTATCGGTCGAAAGTTGTGGGTTGTCGTCGGAGTGTTCACTGTTTGCCGTAGCACTTTGTGGATTGTCTGCGAAAAGTTGTGGTGTTTCGGCAAAAAGTTCCCCGTTTTCGGCAGAAAGTTGTGGACTTTTTTCCGTGGCTTGTGGACTTTTTTCCGAAGGTCGGTCGGCCGGGGCACAAACCGCGCTGTTTGGCGGCGAAATTGTGCTCTTTCCCTCTCTCTCCACAGGATTTTTCAGCGTTCCGTCTTCGCGAAGAAAGGCGCGCAGGCCGTTGAGGGTGGAGTCTTGGCGCTCTTTGCCGCCGCCCACCACTTGCGTCACTTTCGGGTGGGGCTGTTGCCGCAACAGGTCGCGCACCTCGTCGAAGTGGTCGGGATGCGCCACGATGCCGATCTCGTCGATCTGCTCACTCTGCTCAAAGGCCGCGATGCTGTGCTCAAGCACGGTGCGCCCGGCCACAAGCGTGAACTGCTTGGGGCGTGCACTGCCGAAGCGGCTGCCGGTCCCGCCGGCGAGGATGAGGGCGATGGTGTGGGGCATGGGGAGGAAAGAGCGGTTTGTGGCGGCTGTGAACGAAAACCTGTGGAGTTTTTCGGCCGAAAATCGAAGTATCCGGTGAACGCTGCGGTGGGACAGCGTACAACCGGGAAATGAGAATAAAAAAGAGGGAGAAAGGACGATTTATCCGAAGATGTGGTGATAAATCTTGTCGGTGGCGCCGGCATGCTCGGCAATGTAGTTGCCGGCTTCGGCACCTGCTGAGGCGGCGTGCGCGGGGTGTGCGAGATAGTCGTCGAGCAGTTTGTCAAAGTCGGCGGCCGATGTGATTTCGCGGCAACCTCCGTTGGCCAAGAGGGCTTGGGCTTCGGTGAACTTCTTGTTGTTCGGGCCGATGATGACGGGTACGCCGTAGACGGCGGCCTCGGGCACGTTGTGGATGCCCACACCGAAACCGCCACCCACGTAGGCGACGCTGCCATAGCGGTAGATGGAGGAGAGCAGTCCGTAGGAATCGACGATGAGCACGTCGTAGTCGCCCACACTGTCCTCGGTGGCTTCGGAATAGCGGACGCAACGGCGCGTGATGCGGCTTTCGATTTCCTTCAAGTGGCCGGCACTCACCACGTGGGGCGCGATGACGAGACGGAGATCCTCGCGGCGGTTGACGTAGTCGAGGAGTATTTCTTCGTCGGGCGCCCATGTGCTGCCGGCAACGAGAACGGTGTGCCCTTGGGCGAAGCGTTCGACGAGAGGAAGGGAACGTGCGGCGCGACGGATGTCGATGACGCGGTCAAAACGGGTGTCGCCGGTGACGGTGACGTTGTCGGTGACGCCGATGCGCGCAAGGAGTTTGACGGAAAGGCGGTTTTGGACAAAAAAATGGGTGATGCGGCGCAGACAACGGGCATAACTGCGGCCGTACCACTGGAAAAAGATTTGTCCGGGGCGGAAAATGCTGCTGACGGAGTAGACGGGAATGCTTTTGCGGTGGAGTACGTCGATGTAGTTGCGCCAAAACTCGTATTTGATGAAGATGGCCATCTCGGGATGGGCGAGTTTGACGAAACGGCGCGCGGCGGTGGGGGTGTCGAAGGGGAGGTAGCAAACGAGGTCCGCACCTTTGTAGTCTTTGCGCACTTCATAGCCGGAGGGCGAGAAGAAGGTGAGGAGGATTTTGCGCTCGGGTTGTTCGCGACGCAGGCGTTCGATGAGCGGACGTCCCTGCTCAAATTCGCCGAGTGAGGCGGCGTGCACCCAAACGTAGCGGTCTTCGGGCGCGATGTGCTCGCGAAGCAGACGGCGGGTGCGGCGTTGACCATGTACCATGGCGCGCGCCTTGCGATGGCCGAAGGCCGCCACAAGGCGCACGAGGAAGGCGTAAATGTAAATGCCGAAGCTATACATAGAATTAAGAGAGTGTGTCGATGGCAAACTGGATGCGGCGGAGGGTTTCCTCCTTACCGAGGAAGGCGGAAAGCTCATACATGTCGGGACCCTTGCCGGTTCCGACGAGGGCAACGCGCCATGCGTTCCAAGGTTTCACGCCTTCGGCTTCACACCAGGGATCGATGGCGGCTTTCTGGCTTTCGGCCGAGAAATCGTCGAGGGCGGAGAGGCGTTCGGCCACACCGCGCATCACGGCGGCGGAGTCTTCTTTCCAGTTCTTCTTGACAAACTTGTCTTCGCGGTCGAATGCGGTGGGCGCCACGAAGCAGAAATCGCACAAAGGCCAGAGGTCGGAAACGAAACTTACGTTGCGTTTCTTGGTTTGTCCGCTTTGGGCATCGACGTATTCCACGTTTTTCGTTTTCAACATGTCGATCACGGCGGCGGCACGCTCGGGTGTGGTCGTGATGTTGTGCCGGGAGAGCACTTCGACGAGGGCGGGCGCCAATTCGATGGCGGGTGTGGCGAGAAGATACTCGCGGTTGAACCACCAGCCCTTGACATAGTCGAACTTCGCGCCGGCTTTTGAGCATTTGGTGAGGTCGAACTTGGCAATCAGCTCATCCATGCTCATAATTTCCTGATCGTCGCCGGGATTCCAGCCGAGGAGGGCGAGGAAGTTGACCACGGCTTGCGGGAGGTAGCCGCTTTCGCGATAACCGCTGCTGACTGTGCCGTCGGGGGCGTGCCATTCGAGGGGGAAGACGGGGAATCCGAGCTTGTCGCCGTCGCGTTTCGAGAGTTTGCCGTTGCCGGTGGGCTTGAGCAGGAGGGGAAGGTGGGCGAAACGCGGCATGGTGTCGGTCCAACCGAAGGCGCGATAGAGCAAAACGTGGAGGGGTGCGGAGGGCAACCACTCTTCGCCGCGGATCACGTGGGTGATTTCCATGAGATGGTCGTCGACAATGTTGGCCAAATGGTAGGTGGGCAACTGATCGGCGCTCTTGTAGAGCACTTTGTCGTCGAGAATCGAGGAATTGATCACCACATCGCCGCGAATGAGGTCGTCGACGTGCACATCTTCGCCGGGTTCGATCTTGAAACGTACCACATATTGGTCGCCGCGTGCAATGCGCGCTTCCACTTCTTCGGCGGAGAGGGTGAGCGAGTTCTCCATTTGTCCGCGCGTGGAGGCATCATATTGGAAATTGGCGATGCTTTCGCGAGCGGCATTCAGGGCTTCGGGCGTGTCGAAGGCGATGTAGGCCTTGCCTTCTGCGAGGAGTTGATCGACATAGTGCTTATAAATGTCGCGACGTTCGCTTTGGCGATACGGACCTTTGTCGCCGCCGAAGCTAACGCCCTCGTCAAATTGAATGCCGAGCCACTTAAATGATTCGATGATGTAGTCTTCTGCGCCGGGGACGAAGCGTGCGGAGTCAGTGTCCTCAATGCGGAAGATCAGTTTGCCGCCGTGTTGGCGCGCGAAGAGATAATTATAGAGTGCCGTGCGGACTCCGCCGATATGCAGGGGACCTGTCGGACTGGGGGCGAAGCGAACGCGTACGTTTTGTTCGGACATTGTCGTTGAGAATTGGCTGTTTTTGAAATCTTGCAATATGCAAAATTACGGCTTTTGTGGAAGAGTTACAAGCTGTGTGAGCGTTTTTTGCCCTTTGTGCGGGGGCTTTGCGATGAGGGTGGGGAAGTAGACTACTAATTACTTGCGTTTTTTCGCGCCGCCTTTCTTCTTTGCGCCACCCTTTCTGGGCTTTTTCGACGAACCGGACTTCTTGTTGGCTTTTTTGCGGCCGAAAGCTTCGGGACTCGGCGCGCCGGGATGCTTACCGGCCTGTTTGGGCGAAGGACGCTGCCCCTTTTTGGGCACAGGTGGGATATAACTGTCGTCTTCCACCAAGGAGAAGTCGAGTTGTCGGCGTTCGAGGTTGGCACGTTCCACGCGGAAGCGCACTTTGTCGCCCAAATTGTAAATGCGCTTCGTGCGGCGACCCACCAAACGGTAGTTATCTTCGTCAAACTCGTAGTAATCGCTCGAAAGGTCGCGAAGCGGCACCATGCCTTCGCACTTGGTGAGGATATCTTCGACGTAAATACCAAATTCCGTCACGCCGGAGATCACGCCGTCGAACTCTTGGCCGATGCGGTCGGCCATAAATTCCGCTTGCTTGTACTTTATCGACGCGCGCTCGGCCGTTGCTGCCACTTGTTCGCGCTCGGAGCAGTGTTCGCACAGCTCTTCGTACTTCTTTGCGCTCACCGATCGCCCGCCTTCTGCGTACTTGGCGAGCAAACGGTGTACCATCAAGTCGGGATAGCGGCGGATGGGCGAGGTGAAATGCGTGTAGTGGCGAAACATCAGTCCGTAGTGTCCGATGTTGTGTACCGAATAGCGCGCTTTCATCATGGCGCGCAGTGCCACGATCTCCACCACATTTTCCTCCTTCTTGCCCTTTACTTCGCCGAGCAGGTCGTTGAGGGCGTGCGAAATCTCGGTTTTCGTGCCTTCGGTGCGCACCTTGTAGCCGAATTTCGCCACGAAACCGCGCAGTTTCTCGAGCTTTTCGGGATCGGGCACGTCGTGAATTCGATAAGGCAACACCTTGGGTTGCTTGCCTTTGGGGACAACTGCGATGTGTTCGGCCACAGAACGATTGGCCAACAGCATGAATTCTTCCACTAACTTGTTGGCATCTTTCGCCACCTTGACGTAAGTAGAGATGGGATGTCCTTTATCGTCGATTTCAAAGCGCACTTCTGCGCGGTCAAATCCGATGGAGCCGGCCTTGAAACGCCGAGCGCGGAGTTGTTTGGCGAGGCGATCGAGGAGCAAAATCTCGGCTGCCCATTCGCCAACCGGGTGGGCTGCCGAACCGTCCACCGCCGGGTGATCGCCCGGCAATGCGAGGTCATCGGCCGAAGCCTGTCCGTTGCGCTCGATGATGTTTTGCGCTTCTTCGTAAGTGAAGCGGCGGTTGCTCTCGATGACGGTCTTTGCGATGTGGAACTTGAGGATTTCCGCTTTTTCGTTCATTTCGAAAATCGCGGAGTAGGCCAGTTTCTCCTCGTTCGGGCGCAGTGAGCAGATGAAGTTGCACAGGCGTTCGGGCAACATGGGGATGGTGCGGTCGACCAAGTAGACACTCGTCGCGCGGTCGAAGGCTTCGCGGTCGATCGCGCCGTCTTCCTTTACATAGTGGCTCACATCGGCGATGTGCACGCCCACTTCCCAGCGGTCTTCGCCGAGGGGACGAATCGAAAGGGCGTCGTCGAAGTCCTTCGCGTCGCGGGGGTCGATGGTAAAGGTGGGCACGTCGCGGAAATCTTCGCGGCGCGCGATTTCCTCGGCCGTGATGCCCGGTTCGATTCGCTCGGCGGCGTGCTCAATGGCCTCGGGATAGTGATAGGGGAGGCCATATTCGGCCAAGATGGCGTGCATCTCGGTGTCGTTTTCGCCCTCGGCGCCCAAAATGTCCACCACTTCGCCCACCGGACTCTTGCTGTCTTCGGGCCAATCGGTGATTTTCACCACCGCTTTGTCGCCGGTTTTTCCGCCGTGCAGGCCGTCGGCCGGTATAAAGATGTCAGTGGCCAGTCCGCGCTCGTTGACCAAGAACGCATAGTTGCGCTCCACGTGCAGGCGGCCGACGAAGGTTTCGCGGGCGCGGCGAATGATTTCGGTTACTTCTGCCTCACGCGTGTGGCCACGTCGGCGAGCCAGCATCGTCACCCGCACGTGATCGCCGTCGAGGGCGTGGTGAGAGTTGCGTTCGGTGACGAGAATGTCCTTGCCGCCGTCGTCGGGAACGAACACGTTGTGGCCGTTTCGCTTGCGGCGAAACACCCCTTCGATGATTTGCACGTCGCGTTCGGCATGGCGATAGTGGCCTGTGCCGTCGGTGGTGAGGAAATCGTCGGCGACGAGGTCGGCCAGCGTGTCGAGTACGAGCATCTTGGCCGGGTGGTTCACCGCTCCGACGGCGCGGAAGAGCGATTTTACATTATAAGTGGCGCCGGCGCTGTGCTCGAACACAATGAGCAGGCGATTGCGCACTTCTTTTTTATTGAGGCGGGTGCCCGTTGTCTTTTTGGCCATGATGTTTGGAGATTAAAGTACTATTTTTTCGACCGCGCCCTCTGTGTGGGGCATGAACACGGCGGCGCTTTCGCCGAACTTTTCGGTGTCTTCGGTGGTAAGAAAGCGCAATGTGCCGCCGCGTGTCAGTTTTTCGTCCATTTCGGGGTGGCGGCGGAGATAATCGGCGAGCGAAGCCGCCACATAGTCGCCTTGTGCCACCACACGAACGTGCGGCGGAAGGAAACGCACGATCTTGTCCATCAGCAACGGATAGTGCGTGCAGGCCAGCACGAGGGTGTCGATCTGCGGGTCGCGCGAAAGGATCTCTTTCAACCGCTGTTCCACGAAGTAGTCGGCGCCCGGCGAGGCATATTCACCATATTCCACCAGCGGCACCCACATCGGGCAGGCTTGTCCCGTGACGACGATGTCGGGGTGGAACTTGGCGATTTCGAGTTCGTAGCTTTTCGAGCGAATCGTGCCCTGCGTGCCGAGAATACCCACGTGGCGCGTGCACGTCAGGTCGCCCACGGCTTCGACGGTGGGGCGAATCACCCCCAGCACGCGGCGATCGGGCGCCATGTGCGGCAGATCCTGCTGCTGGATGGAGCGCAGCGCCTTGGCCGAGGCCGTGTTGCAGGCCAAGATGACGAGTTCGCAACCGCGGGCGAAGAGTTCCGTCACGGCTTGCAGGGTGTAGCGATACACCACGTCGAAGGAGCGCGAACCGTAGGGCGCGCGGGCGTTGTCGCCGAGGTAAAGATAGTCGTAGTCGGGCAAGTATCGGCGAATTTGTCGCAAGATCGACAGTCCACCGTAGCCCGAATCAAAAACACCGATCATGTGCAGAGCGGAATTGAAACAAAGAGTTGAGTGCACTCACCGTCATTGCCCGTTGAGTAAGCGAGCCTTCACGAAGGGAGTGATGTCTTCCGATTTTTCGGGGTTGAGATAGGGGTGCGTGCCGGCCGAAGTGTCCACCACAAAGTCGTAGCCCCGTTCGGCGCCGATGGCGCGAATCACCGCATCTACCTGTTCGCCGATGCGTCCCATGAGTTCGCCTTCGGCCTTCTTGAGCAGATTTTCGGCTTCGCGGCGGAAAGCGAGTCCGCGCTCCATGGACATTTGCAAATCGCCCTGACGTTTCAGCAGAATGGCTTCGGGCAAATTTTTCTGCACCTGCAGATATTCCGAATATTGGCGGCGGAAAGCCGTTTCGTTGTAGCGCGCTTCGGCTTCATATTTGCTGCGCAGCGAATCGAGGTGGGCGCGAACGCGAGCCGTTTCGGGGAGAATCGCGATGACGGCGGCGCGGTTCAGAAAACCGTAGCGAGCGGGACTTTGTGCCATGAGGCAAAACGGTGTGCTCAGCAGGAGAGCGAGCAAGCACAGGCGGAGGTTGCGTTTCATGCAGTGGTCTATTTGTATAGTGTATACTTGCAAAGGTACTTTATTTTGCTAATGAAAGTCGAAATGCCGAACTAAAATTTGTTTGTCCGACGCCGAATTCATATTTTTGCGTCGTTTGCGACTGATTATCGACCACTTTGCTCAACGAAGTCCCCTTCTCATGGTCGAAGAGTCACCGATTTCGTTCGGCCACAGTCGAGAACTCACAACATCGTTTCATCAATTCTAAATTATCAATTCTACCTCTATGTCATTCATCAACAACCTTTTCACCTTCGCGGCAGGGATTCTCATCTCCCTCGAGCGTCATTTCTTCACCTATCTCCGCATCGCCATCTTCATTGTTATGGCGTGGATCGGCGGACTCAAGGTTTGTCAGTACGAAGCCGACGGCATTGCCGCATTTGTCAGCAACAGTCCCTTCATGAGCTTCCTCTACAATAATTCTTCCAAGACCACCGTCAACGCCAAAGGCCAGACCGTCAAGGAATATAAGGTGCACATGAACAAAGAGGGCGAGGTGAAGCCCGACAACATCAAGTGGCACCAAGAAAACGGCACCTACGTCTTCGCCATCGGCTTGGGCTTGGCCATTTGCACCATCGGCACGCTCGTGCTCCTCGGCATCTGGTGCCCCCGCCTGGGTATGCTCGGCGGATTGCTCACCTTCGGCATGTCCATCGTCACCCTTTCGTTCCTCATCACCACGCCTGAGTGTTGGGTGCCCAATTTGGCCGACGGTGCCACCTATCCCCACGAAGGCCTCCCCTATTTCACCGGTGCCCACGGCTTCCCGCTCCTTTCCGGTGCCGGACGTTTGGTGATCAAAGACGTGATCATGAGCGCAGGCGGACTCCTTGTGGCTGCCGAAGCCGCACGTCGCTTCATGGCACAGCGCGCTGCCTAAGCCTGGCACAGAAGTTGCACTGACTTCCGGAGATTATTCACTTTCAACACGCAATATATTATGGCACACATTGAAAAAGGACAAGTCTTTGTCCCCGCCACTTCTGTAGAATACGCCGAGGGTAGCGTTGTTTCGCGCGAAATCCTCCGCAACAACGCCGGCACGCTCACGCTCTTCGCCTTCGATGCCGGACAAGGTCTCTCGGAACACACCGCGCCCTTTGATGCCACGGTGACCATCCTCGACGGCGAAGCCGAAATCCTCCTCGACGGCGTGCCCCACCGCGTGGCAGCGGGCGAAATGCTCATTATGCCCGCCGGCGTGCCCCACGCGCTCAACGCCAAGGTGCGTTTCAAGATGCTCCTCACCATGATTCGCGGTTGAGGCGCACGACTTTCATTTTCCCCTCACCCGTTGCCCGCTTACAGGCGGCACGTGGGGTGGAAAAGCCTTAAAAACTTTCGGCGATCGCACACGCTTGTTCGTGTGTGATCGCCGATTTTCTTGTGCCGGTGTGTTGGTTTTCACTGCGCTGCGCTCATCTTCTTTTCATCCCTTTGAAGAGTGGTAGGCTGAGCGAACAACCGTGGGTGAGCCTTTGCGGGTTGCGATGAAAAACGAGCGTGCCTCAAAAGTCGGATGTCCGCTCGTTGCTGCGTGGTGCTTGTGTTTGCCTTCCTTCTTCCCATTATTGTCGCGGCTGTTGTTCGTCCGGTTTCATCCATTCGCCGAGTAGCCTTCGGAAAGCGCCCAAGTTTTCATTTTTTCTCCCCAACTTTCTCGCAAAAGTCGTGGAGTTTTGCCCAAAAGTCGCGGCGTTTTTTCGGAGAATGGTGAGCGATGGTTGCAGCGGTGGGCGATAAGGAAGAAAAGAACACCTTTTTTCGTTGGCAAAAGGGGCGTTTTCGCACAAGAGAAAACGATGAGTGTAAGCTCCTCGCGAAGCAAGGACGGATGGTCGTCCACCAAAGGGAGAAAATGCAAAAAAGAACACTTGTCAGTGTGCTAAATGCAAAACCGCGGTCGCAGATTTTATCATTTGGCGCATTTGTATTAACTTTGCCCACAATATAGTCATCCGAAGAAACTCCATGTCGGCCTTGTCCCTCCTCCGTTTGTCGTTCGGTCTTCGTCCGTTCGGTCGGCTCGTGCTGCTCGTTTTGTTGAGCTGTGCGGGGCATCTTGGTGTGTGGGCGCAACAAGATCCGGCCTTTGTGCACTATTGGCGCATCGAACCGCAGTGGAATCCCGCCGCCGTAGGCCGTTCGCCGCAGCTCACGGTGAGCGGTGCGGTGCAAACGCACGCCACGGGCTACTCGCAAGCGGGGAGCACGATGTGGGCGGGCGCTGACATTGCCTTCCGCTTCGGCGGGGCGGAACACGGCGCCGGCGCAATGTTCACGAACGATGCCATCGGCTTGTTCTCGCACAAGCGTTTTGCCCTGCAATATGCCCTGCATCGCAACTGGCTCGGCGGACAATTTTCGCTGGGTGTGCAGGCCGACATGTTGCAAGAGGGCATCGACGGCGGAAAAGCCGATCTCAACGACGCGAACGACCCGGCCTTCCCGGCCTCGCAGCTCAACGGTTCGCGATTCGACCTCAGTGCCGGCGCGTCCTACGACCGTCCGCAGTTCGGACTTTCGGCCTCTGTGCTCCATCTCACCGCCCCGACGGTGGAATGGGACGACACGCACCGGATGAAGGTGAAAAGAATGTTGAATTTCGCAGGGCATTACAATATCCGCCCCGACGAATCGTTATATTCTATAATCCCCTCGGCCATGTTGCGCAGCGATTTTGCCGACTGGCGCGTCGACTTGACCCTGCGCGGCGAATATGCCTACGAGAAAAGGCGGCTGTTCGGCGGTGTGAACTACGCACCGGGGCGCTCGGTGGCGCTGCTGTTCGGTGGCACGCTCCACGGTCTCGACATCGCTTACAGCTACGAGGCCTTCACTTCCGGCTTGGGACTGGGCGCGGGACAGCACGAGATTTCGCTGATCTACCGCCTTCCCATCGATTTGGGCAAGAAGGGGCGCAACCTCCATCGGAGTGTGCGCTGGTTATAGCCTGATGCCTCACGGCGATGCCCCGCGGCGGCGACGAAATGGTGATGAACTCTTCACTGCGTTCGGTGCAGGGCGCGCCTTACCACAAACACGACTCATTCTCCCCAACAAACCAATGAAATTTCACTGCAAGCCTCTACATGTTCTCCCTTCGCTGACCCTGTTGCTGCTCACGTTGGCATCGTGCTTCGGCGGCGGAAACATGGCCATGCGCAACGGTGGCGAGGTGACGGGGCAACGCTCGGCGGTGCCCCTCGAACCCACGCCCTACGGCATGATTGAAATCAAACGCGGCTACCTGAAAGTCGGACTGACCGAGAACGACAGTCTTTGGGGGTTGCCGCTTTCGCAACGCGACATCTCGGTGGATGGTTTCTGGATGGATCAAAGCGAAGTGACCAACTCGATGTACCGACAATTCGTGGAGTGGGTGCGCGACAGCATCTTGCGCGAACGATTGGCCGACCCGTCTTACGGCGGCGATGAGACGTATAAAATTGAGGTCGACAAGTTTGGCGACCCCGTCAAGCCGCATCTCAACTGGAACAAGCCCCTGCCTTGGCGCAAACCCTCGGAAGATCAGGAGCGCGCGCTCAACAGTGTGTATAAAACGCACCCCTACGACGGCACGCGCATGCTCGATGTGAAGCAAATGAACTTCCGCTACGAGACCTTCGACTACGAAAAGGCGGCACTCCGCAAATATCGTCTCGACCCCCGCGAACGCGTGCTCAACACCGACGTGGAGGTGAATCCCGAAGAGGTGGTGATGATTTCGAAAGACACGGCCTACGTGAACGACAACGGCGAAATCGTGCGCGAAACCATCAACCGTCCGCTCTCGTCGCTCTATGATTTCATCAACACCTACATTGTTCCCGTCTATCCCGACACGACGGTGTGGGTGAACGACTTCCCGAACGCCAACAACTCCATGTATATGAAGAACTACTTCTCGTCGCCGGCCTACAATGACTATCCGGTGGTGGGCGTGACGTGGGAGCAGGCACAGGCCTTCTGCGCATGGCGTACGGAATTCCTCTTGCGCGGCATGGGTCCCGAGGCGCGTTACATTCAACGCTACCGCTTGCCCTCCGAAATCGAATGGGAATATGCGGCACGCGGCCGCGAAGGACACACTTTCCCGTGGGAAGGCGCGGCTTCGAAGAACGAAAAGGGCTGTTTCTACGCCAATTTCAAGCCCGATCGTGGCAATTACACCGAAGACGGCAACTTGATCACTTCGCGCGTGGGACAATATGGTGTGAACGACAATGGATTGTTCGACATGGCGGGCAATGTGGCTGAGTGGACGAACACGGTCTTCACGGAAGCCGGCGTGCAATCGATGGCCGATGTGAACCCCGAACTGCGCTATGAGGCGGCGAAAGAAGATCCTTACTTCTTGAAGCGCAAAAGCGTGCGCGGCGGTTCGTGGAAAGACCCACAATCTTATATACGTTCGGCCTGGCGCACTTGGGAATACCAGAATCAGCCGCGCTCGTTCATTGGTTTCCGCTGTGTGCGCACGAAAGCAGCCACAATGAGCGGCAATCCCACCGATAAAAAGAAATAAATCTCACAATTCGCAACGATATGCCTCGTAAACTCAATATCGTCACGCGCCTGCAACACTGGATGGACAGTGTGCCGGGGCAAACTTTCCTGAACTATGCCTACTCTTGGGGCGCGGCCATCGTGATTCTCGGTGCGCTCTTCAAGTTGACGCACCTCAAAGGCGGTAACCTGATGCTCTTCTTGGGCATGGGAACGGAAGCGGTGGTGTTTTTCCTCGCGGCTTTCGACCGTCCGTTCGATAAAAACGAGATCGGTAAGGAACTGCCGCACGATTTCGAGAGCGACGAGGAGATCGAGCGTGCCGAAGGCCTTACGCCCGAAGAACAACTCGCGGCGGCGGTGGAAACACCCGCCCTTTCTGAAGAAACGCCGGCCGGTGCAACCGAAATGCCCGCTGCCGCTGCGCCGACAGTGCCCGTGCAGCAACCCACCGTTGCGCCGGCTGCGGTCTATGTGGCGCAACCTGTGAGCGGAGTTCCCTTTGTGGCGGCACAAGCCGGGATGCCCGCGCCCGAAGTGCCCGAAGCGCAAACGACGGCTGCGCAGTCTGCCGAGAATGTGGCCGAATCGGCACCGCAACCCCAGGCTTCGGCTGCTCCTTTCGTGGCGGCGCATTACGAAACACCCGAAGGACAGCGTGCCATCGAGGAGGGCGCACAGCGTTTGGCCGAGATCGTTCGTTTGGCCAACGACGAGTTGCTCCGCAGAACGCAAGCCGTGCTCTCGCCCGACATGGAGGCTGCGACAGAAGAATACATCGAAAAACTCCGCACCCTCAACGAAACGCTCGCCAAGGTGGACGAACAGAGCGCACGCCTCACCCGCGATTCGCAAGAGATGGAGAATCTCAACCGCACCCTCATCGGTATCAACAAAGTCTACGACTTGCACTTCGCTTCTATCTCCCGTCAGGTCACAACCATCGAAGAAATCAATGCGCAGACGCGCGATCTCGCAGCGAAGATCGAAGAGGTCAACCAAATCTACGCGCGGATGGTGCAAACCCTCAATATTATGGGCAATCCCTATGCGGCGATGGGCGGCGTAAATGCACAACCTGCCGCTGCCCCCGCCCAACAATCGCCCGAAGTACCGACGCAACCCACTTCAGTATCCTGAACATTCGCCCATGGCCATTCAAAAAAGACCGGTTTCGCCGCGGCAAAAGATGATTAACCTCATGTACGTCGTGTTGATGGCAATGCTTGCTCTCAACGTTTCGACGGACGTTCTCAAAGGTTTCTCGCTGGTTGGCAACAGCCTCGACCGCACCATCACCACGACGGAACAGGAAAACAAAGAGCTGCTCGCCGACTTCGAGGCGCAGTATCGCAAGAATCCCGTCAAGGTGCAGCCTTGGTGGGAAAAAGCGCAGGCTGTGCAGCGATCTGCCGACAGTCTTTGCCGCTACATCGAGGAACTCAAATGGACCATCGCCCGAGAAACTGACGGTGCAGACGGCAACCCGAAAGACATTCAGCACAAGGATGACCTCGAAGCCGCAGGAGTAGTCATGCTCAACCCCGCCACACTTCGAGGACGACTCCTCTATCGTCGTGTCAATTATTTCCGAGATTTCGCCACCTCTTTTATAACGGATCGTCGACGTCGCGCCATTGTTGCCGCCAACCTCTCCACCGAGGTGCCGCAAGGTGAGGACAATATAGGAAAGAACTGGCAAGAGTACATGTTCGAGTCCATGCCTTCCATTGCGGCCGTCACGATGCTTTCCAAATTGCAGAGCGACGTTCGCAAAGCACAAGGCGAGGTGCTGCACACCCTCGCGGCCAATATCGGCGTAAAGGACATCCGCGTCAACGAACTCAACGCCTATGTGCTGCCCGAAGCCACGACGCTCTTCCCCGGCGACGAGTTTCGCTCGAGAGTCTTCATGGCGGCGATCGACACCACGCAGCGTCCGGAAATATACATCAACGGTCGGCGCATCAGTGCCGACGGTCGCTATAACTTCCGCGTCGGCGCGCCCGGCAGCTACGATTTCCGCGGCTATATCACCATGCCCAACGCAGCAGGTGAGATAGTTCGCCGCGAATTTTCACAACATTATACTGTCATCGCCCCACCCACCGGTGCAACTGTGGCCGCCGATCTGATGAACGTGCTCTATGCCGGCTACGACAACCCCATTTCCGTTAGCGCATCGGGCATCTCTTCCGACAAAATCCACTTGAGTATGAGCGGAGGTACGCTCAATGCGAAAGGCAACGGCAAGTATGTGGCGCGTCCCGCCCACGTCGGGCAAGATGTCACCTTCACTGTCACAGGAGAAGTGGGCAGCAAGAGCCAAACCATGGGCGCGTTCTCGTTCAAAGTGCGAAAGCTCCCCGATCCCGCCGCATTTATCACGATAGGCGGCGACCAATTCCGCGGAGGCCGCATCGGCAAGGGAAATATTGTCGGTGCCACGCGATTGGATGCCGCGATCGACGACGGACTCCTCAACATTCCGTTCACCGTCCGCTCCTTTGAATGCGTCTTCTTCGACCGTCTCGGCAATGTCCTCCCGCGTCCTTCCGCCGGCGCCGCGTTTACCGAAGCCCAGCGCGACCTCATTCGCCAACTCTCTCGCGGCAAACGTTTCTACATCAGCAACATCCATGCCGTAGGTCCCGACGGCATCGAGCGCACGCTCAACGGATCGCTCGAAGTGATCATCAATTAAAACGTACTCCCCACAATGCAGCTCACCGCGCATCTCCCTCGTCTCCTTCTCCTCTTCGGTCTCGCCGTAGGTCTCCACACTGCGGCGCAGCCCCCCGCCCGTCAGCGCGAGTCCGGCAACACCGAATCGCGCACCGCGGCGTCCACCGAAAGTGCCCCCCGTTCTGCCGCCACAGCAGCGAAAGGCAAAGTGCTTGGCAGCATCCGCGAGTTTCCCACCGCCACGTCCATGCCGCAAGATGCCGCATGGCGCCGCGACATCTACCGAGAAATCGATCTCACCCGCGATGCCAACGCTCCACTTTACTATCCCGTCACGCCGGGAGCGGGACGCGAAAACCTTTTCGTCCATCTTTTCCACCTCATTCTCCGCGGCAAGATCAAAGCCTACGAGTACACTCCCGACGCGATGGAGCACTTTGACGAGAAACACGTGGTGAAAGGCAAGAAAATCTTGGAGGACAATCACATCTTCCACGAGACCAACGACGGAAAGCTCCGCGTCAACGACGCCGACCTCCCCTCCGAAGAAGTGAAACGCTACTACCTGAAAGAAAGCGTCTACTTCAATCAGCACACCGGTACCTTCAACACGCAAGTCGAAGCCCTCTGTCCGCTGATGGTCAGCGGCGATTTCGGCGACGGCAGCAGTCAAACCACCCCGCTCTTCTGGGTGAAATACGAAGAAGCCGCCCCCTATCTCGCCAAGCTCTCGCTCATGAGCAGCAATCTCAACAACGCCGCCGAAATATCGGCCGACGATTTCTTCAACACCAACCGCTACGAAGGCCCGATCTACCAAACCAAGAACCTCCAAGACCGCACGCTCGCCCAAATAGCCCCTTCCGATTCCGCCCGCACCAAGGTGCGCGAGCAGATCGAAGCCGAGATTCGCACCTTCCAGCGCAATGTATGGATGGGCGACAGCGTTCGTTCCAAAAATACCGCAGACACTTCCAAAGTAGAAAGCACAGACGGCGAGCAGCGCAAGGTCGCTTCGCGCAAGGTATCGCCCGAAAAGCTCAAGAAGCAGAAAACTCCCAAACCTCAAACGTCATCACCTCGTTCGTCGGCCACATTCTCCGTGCGTCGACAGCGTCACTGATTCCTAAAATCCACTATTGCCGTTCCTGCCCGAGGCCATTGTTCCCCGAGCACGACGGCATTTTTTTCGCACCATCATGAAAGTCATTAATTTCGCCGAGCACAACACCGTCATCAACAACTACATCGCCGAGCTGCGTGACGTAGACATTCAGAAAAACCGCGCGTGGTTTCGTCAGAACCTCCGTCGCATCGGCCACGCCATGGCCTACGAAGTGTCGAAGACCCTCACCTATAGCGAAAAGACCGTGGAAACGCCCCTCGCCCCCGCCCGCGTGAAAACCACCGACGACCGCATCGTCATCGGCACCGTCCTCCGCGCCGGTTTAGCCCTCCACGAAGGCTTCCTCGACGTCTTCTCCGGTGCCGACAGTGCCTTTGTCAGCGCCTACCGCAAGGAAGGTCGCAAGGAAGACATCGAGATTTGCGTCGAATACATCGCCTCGCCCGATCTCAACGGCTGCACCTTCATGCTCGTCGACCCCATGTTGGCCACCGGCGGCTCCTTCAATTTGGCCTATCAAGCCTACCTCACCAAAGGAACGCCCGCTCATCTGCACATCTGCGCCGTCATCGGTTGCGAAGAAGGTGTGAAGCGCCTCGGCGAACTCTTCCCTTCCGACGATGTCACGCTGTGGATTGCTGCCATCGATCCCGTGCTCAACGAAAAAGCCTACATCGTCCCCGGTCTGGGCGACGCCGGCGACCTCTGCTACGGCGACAAACTCTCCGACTGATCGGCGAAAGGCAATAGCCCTTCGCTTCGTCCACTCCAACTCTCGTTCCTTCCGTCCAAGGTGTGGCGCTCGGCGTCACACCCTCTTCTGTTTTTTCTCCTTCGCCCATGCTCCGGCTTCGTTTTCTCCCCCTTCTTTTCTGCTTTCTCCCCCTTTTCGTCTCCTGTCTCAAGGACGAACCGGCCGGCATTGAGGCCGACATCGTGCGTGTCCATCTCGAACCGACCGCCGCCGCCCGTTTGCTCGGGGCAACGGTCGCTCCGGTGCGCCAAGTGCCCGCCCATGACACCGATATTGTCTTCACCCTCGCCGCCGATGCCGACACCGCGCTGCTGCGCACCCTCTCTCCGACCTTTACGCTCAGCCCCGGCGCCACCCTTCGCTGTCTCGACGGCACACAGCCCGACTTTCGTCAGCGTCGGCGCGTCGCTTACGAAGTGACCTCCCAAGATCGCCGGTGGCAGCGCCGCTACACGCTGAGTTTCGTCCCCGCGGCCGATTTCCCGGAGTTCTTCGGGTTTGAAAATCACGCCCTCAACTCGCCCGATCCTCACTATTTCACTTGGTTTGAGCAGAACGCCGACGGCACCGCCCGTCACTTCTGGGCGAGCGGCAACCCCGGTTTCCTGCTCAGCCGCTACGATGCGAAGCCCGACGAGTATCCCACGAGCGTGGAAGCCAAGGGACGCACCGGAACGGCCTTGCGTCTCGTGACACAAAGCACCGGCGAACTCGGCGCGGCCTTCGGCAAACCCATCGCCGCCGGCAATCTCTTCGTCGGCAGCTTCGATCTCGCCGGCGCTCTCCTCAATCCCCTCGCCGCCACCCGCTTCGGCGTGCCGGTCAACCGTGTTCCCACGCGTTTCTCGGGGTACTACAAATGGCAACCCGGCGAAGTCTTCACCAACGCCCAACGGAAGGCCGCACAAGGCCCGGCTCCCGACGGAAAAGACGCGCCGCGCATCTACGCGGTGGCTTATCGTAATGTCGATGCGCAGGGCAATGCCGTCACGCTTGACGGAAGCAACATTCTCTCCTCGCCGCTTGTCGTCGCCGTGGCACTTCTCGATGATTTCACGGTGACGGGCGCCCAAGAGAGCAGTGCTTGGGTGCATTTCGATCTGCCTTTCGCCCGCCGCGCGCCCATCGACGATCGTTTGCTCGACCGCCACGGCTACAGCCTCGCCCTCGTGTTCACCTCCTCGCGCGACGGGGCTGAATTTGCCGGCGCAGTCGGTTCGACGCTCCTTGTCGATGACTGTCGGCTCACCTTCTAAATGGCCGTTCATCGCGCTTCTTTCCCCTTTCATCCCGCTTTGCTCATGCACGTTCTCTGTTCTCGTTTCCATCTTGGCCGCCTTCGCCTGTTGGTTGTGGCCGTCGCCTCCTTCCTTCCCCTCTGCGCCGCCGCCCACCGCCCCGATGCCGAATCCGTTGCGCGCTGGTTGGTGCGTCCCGGCGTGGGGTATACGCTCGGTGCGCTCGTTCCCACCCCGGTGCCCGCCGAGTTGCGCGCCGTCGACCACTATGCGCCCGTGGGCGGCCTGCGCTTCGGCGCGGATGTGGTCTATCGCACCGGCACGGCCGTCGATTGCTCGCTCGGTGCGTATTTCACCGATCGCGGCATGGACACCGAGGTGCGCGTCAGCGGCTATCGCACCCAAGTGGTGCAGGGCAGTCAGCACCTCTCGGGCTATTTTTTCGGCACGAATACGACGCGCGCTCGTTTGCGCGGCCTTTTTGTTCCCCTTGCCGTGCGCTATCCCCTCGGACGCTGCACGCTCACGGGCGGCGCTTACCTCGAATGGTACAGCCTCACGCAGTTTTCCGGCACCGCCTCCGACGGTTATCTGCGTGTCGACCGCCCCACGGGCGACAAAGTGCTGATCGGGGCGAAGAACAACGGGAGTGCGTCTTACGATTTCGGCGACCGGCTCAACGACAGCGGCTTCGGTCTGCACCTCGGTGGGGAGTATGCGCTTTCGAAGCGCTTCCTCCTCAACGCGCAACTCACTTGGGCGCTCACGCCGGCCTTCGACCGCAGTTTCACCGCCGTGCCCACGCCCTTGCACCCCTTCGGTTTCACCCTCGGCGTGAACTATGTGCTGAGCGGCGTGCGCTGATCGCCGCCTCTCCTCTGCTGCCGCTCGCTCTTGCGCGGCAACCCATTTCTCATTGTCTTCTTTCGGGGATCTCACACCGTCTGTTGTGAGATCCCCGATTGCTGTTTGGCAAAACGCCGCAACTTTTGCTAAAAACTCCACGACTTTTGCGAGAAAGTTGGGGAGAAAAAATGAAAACTTGGGCGCTTTCTTGCACCGGCGCGCGCCGGGAGTGGGCAAGGTGAGGGCGAGCGGGGTGTTTTTGAGGGCGAGATGCCGCGCACTTCGGTGACAGAGGGAGGAACTTCGGAGGCGGTGGTCGGCGAGGGGCGACCGGTGAGAGCGAGGCGGCGTTTTATGTCGCGAGCGCGCGGAGAAATATATGAAGCGAAGCGCGGTCGCCCGACAATAAATGTGTAACTTTGCTGCGCACATCGTATTTAATCCCCCATACATAATACACCTGCTCAAAATGATTTTCTTTTTCAGCACCCCCGTACGAAGCATCATCGCCACAGCGGTCGATCATCGCCTCGACGCCGAAGAAATGAAAAAACTTTGCTGGCTCTACGGAGAGGCTACCCCGATCGAAGGCGATCGTGTGGAAGGACTCTTTGTCGGACCTCGTCGCGAAATGGTTACCCCTTGGAGTACAAATGCCGTTGAGATTACGCAAAACATGAATCTCAACGGCATTTCGCGCATTGAAGAGTACTTCCCCACGACGACCGAGGAGGAGCACGACCCGATGCTGCAGCGCATTTACGACGGACTGGACGCAACGCTTTTCACCGTCGACCACACGCCCGAACCCATTCGCACGGTCGATGATCTCGAGGCCTACAATGAGCAGGAAGGACTTGCACTTTCGCCCGCCGAGATCGAGTATCTCCACGGCGTGGAGCGCCAACTCGGTCGCCCGCTCACCGACAGTGAGATCTTTGGTTTCGCGCAGCTCAACTCCGAGCACTGCCGCCACAAGATTTTCGGCGGCACGTTTGTCATCGACGGCGAGGAAATGCCCTCGGCGCTCTTCGCGATGATCAAACGCACCACAAAGGAGAATCCGCACCGCATCCTTTCGGCCTACAAAGACAATGTGGCGTTCTCCGAAGGCCCGGTGGTGGAGCAGTTTGCGCCCGCGCGTCACGACACCTCCGACTATTTCGTGATTCGCGACATCGAAAGTGTCATCTCTATTAAGGCCGAAACCCACAACTTCCCCACCACTGTCGAGCCGTTCAACGGCGCTTCGACCGGCACGGGCGGTGAAATCCGCGACCGCATGGGTGGTGGTGTCGGTTCGTTGCCCATTGCCGGCACGGCGGTCTACATGACGGCCTATCCTCGCTTGGACAATCAGCGCCCGTGGGAGAATGAGCTGCCCGCTCGTCCGTGGCTCTACCAGACACCGCGCCAGATTCTTACGAAGGCTTCCAACGGTGCTTCGGACTTCGGCAACAAGTTCGGCCAACCCCTCATCGCCGGTTCGGTGCTCACCTTCGAGCACGCCGAAAACGGCGAGAACTACGCCTTCGACAAAGTGATCATGCTCGCCGGCGGTGTGGGCTACGGCACGAAGCGCGACTGCCTCAAAGGCACGCCCGAGAAGGGCAACAAAATCGTGGTGGTCGGTGGCGACAACTACCGCATCGGTCTCGGTGGCGGCTCGGTTTCGTCGGTCGACACGGGGCGCTACAGCTCGGGCATTGAGCTCAATGCCGTGCAACGCGCCAACCCCGAAATGCAGAAGCGCGCCGCCAACCTCGTTCGCGCCCTCTGCGAGGAGGAACACAACCCCGTGGTGTCGATCCACGACCACGGTTCGGCCGGTCACGTGAACTGTCTGTCCGAACTCGTCGAAGAGTGCGGCGGCACCATCGATATGAGCCGCTTGCCCGTGGGCGATCCGACGCTTTCGGCCAAGGAAATCATCGCCAACGAGAGCCAAGAGCGCATGGGCTTCCTCATTGAAGAGCAACACATCGACGACGTGCGCCGCATTGCCGAGCGCGAACGTGCGCCCCTCTATGTGGTGGGCGAAACCACGGGCGATGCGCATTTCGCCTTCGAACAAGCCGACGGCAAACGCCCCTTCGACCTCGACGTGGCACAGATGTTCGGCCACTCGCCCAAGACGGTGATGACCGATGTGACGGTGAAGCGCGAATACGCCCCCGCCGTTTACGATGAATCGCAGCTCGAAACCTATTTGCGCAACGTGCTGCGCCTCGAAGCCGTGGCCTGCAAAGACTGGCTCACCAACAAGGTGGACCGTTCTGTGACGGGTAAGGTGGCGCACCAGCAGTGTCAGGGCGAACTCCAGTTGCCTTTGGCTGACTGCGGCGTGGTGGCGCTCGACTATCGCGGTCGCGCCGGTATCGCCACCGCCATCGGTCACGCCCCGCAGGTGGGATTGGCCAGTGCCGAGGCCGGTTCGGTGATGGCAGTGGCCGAATCGCTAACCAACATCGTCTGGGCGCCCCTCGCCGACGGACTCAACAGCGTGAGCCTTTCCGCCAACTGGATGTGGCCGTGCCGTTCGCAGGCCGGCGAAGACGCGCGTCTTTATGCCGGTGTGAAGGCGTTGAGCGATTTCTGCTGCGCCCTGCACATCAACGTGCCGACGGGTAAAGACTCGCTCTCGATGACGCAACAATATCCCGATGGCAAGAAGATCATTGCTCCCGGTACCGTGATCGTCAGCGCCGGCGGCGAAGTGAGCGACGTGCGCCGTGTGGTGCGCCCCGTGGTGATCAACGACCCCGCTTCGCGCCTTTATTATATTGACTTCTCTTCTGCACCGCTCGCCCTCGGCGGCTCGGCCTTCGCTCAGACGCTCGGTCGCGTGGGTAGCGACGTGCCCACGGTTGCTGATGCCGAAGCCTTCCGCCGTGCGTTCGCTGCGGTGCAAAAGCTCGTGTCGCAAGAACTCCTCCTCGCCGGTCACGACGTGAGCGCGGGTGGTTTGGTGACGACCTTGCTCGAAATGTGTTTCGCCAACACCAAGGGTGGTCTCGAACTCTCGCTCGACGCACTCTCGCCCGCCAGCGACTTCGCGCACACCCTCTTCGCCGAAAACCCCGCTGTGGTGGTGCAGGTGGCCGATGCGTGCAACGAGGCGTTCTTGGCCGTACTCGCCGAAGCGGGTGTGGCCGCCGTCGAACTCGGTCGCCCCGTTGAGGGTCGCACCCTCACGCTCCGCCGCGCCGATCGTCAACTTGCACTCGACATCGACGCCTTGCGCGAGGATTGGTACGACACTTCGGCCGAGATGGACACGTTCCAAAGCTTCCACGGTTGCGCCGAACAGCGCGCACACAACTATAAGTCGCAGCCCCTCCACTTCCGTTTGCCCGCTTCGTTCGACGGATCGTTTGCCACCCTCGGTGTTTCGCCCGATCGCCGCACACCTTCCGGCGTGCGCGCCGCCATCATTCGCGAGAAAGGCACGAACGGCGAGCGTGAAATGGCGTATATGCTCCATCTCGCCGGCTTCGACGTGAAGGATGTCACGATGACCGACCTTGTGAGCGGCCGCGAAACCCTCGATGAGGTGAACTTCATCGTCTTCTGCGGTGGTTTCTCGAACAGCGACGTGCTCGGTTCGGCCAAAGGTTGGGCGGGTGCTTTCCTCTTCAACCCGAAGGCCAAAGCCGCTCTCGACCGCTTCTATGCTCGCCCCGACACCCTTTCGCTCGGTGTCTGCAACGGTTGCCAGTTGATGGTCGAACTCGGTTTGGTGAACCCCGAACACACCGACCGCCGCGCTCGCATGTTGCACAACGACAGCCACAAATTTGAAAGCGGTTTTGTGGGTGTCGACGTGGCGCCCAACGATACGGTGCTTTTCAGCAGCCTTTCGGGCAGCCGTCTCGGCATTTGGGTGGCTCACGGCGAGGGTAAGTTCAGCCTCCCCCGTCCCGCTGCCGACTACAACATCGTGCTTTCCTACGCCTACGACCAATATCCCGCCAACCCCAACGGTTCGGACTACAACGCCGCGGGTATCGCGAGCGCCGACGGCCGTCACGTGGCGATGATGCCTCACTTGGAACGCGCCTTCCTGCCTTGGCAAACGCCGTTCTATCCCGCCGATCGCCGCGCCGACGACTGCACGCCTTGGCTCGAGGCCTTTGTCAACGCTCGCCGCTGGGTGGAAAGCCATCGCGCCTAAGCGAAGAAAACGGATTGCCCGTTATTGAAAAAGATTCCCCCGTGTGTCAAGCGACGCACGGGGGAGTTTTGCTATTGAAATGGATGCTGTTCGGGAAAGATGAATGGAAAAGTTTTAAGCCTATTGGTTAAACGTGCTCCTGAAATGGGCATAATGCTCTCCAATTCATATCTTTGCATGTACTAATAATGATATAATGAGCAATCATCATAAAAGAGTGTTCCAAATGCGGTTCTCACGAGGTCATCCGATAGGGCATGAGGCTAAAAATGAGAGAGAGAAATTAAATTACTGCATGGAACATCCAGATACCCATCTGCATGCTGGATTACCAGGTCTACTCGAGCACCGTGGAAGAAGCCATATACATTATGTGAATGCCAAGAGTGCACCTATTATAATATATATGAGATTACTTATACCGTCAATTTATAGGCGTATCAATAGAAAAATACCTTATTTTGAGAGTTCAGCATCACTGATGCTGCTATGCGTTGGCGAGGTTTTTTTGATAGTGAGGAATGTGAAGGGCTTTCTACAAGTACGCTTCACAAAATAGCAGATGTTGTATTAAAAGAAGGGTGGTTGTGTTTTGATCCAGAAAGCCAGAAATTTCATTCTGATGTGATTACTATCCCAGGAATTTGTGGAGAACAATCTTTAATGGAGACATTGAGGCAAGAAGTACAAGCATATCATACTCGTGAGCGGAAACGAGCGCTTTTGCAGAAGTACGGGAGAGAAGTAGAAGATTCTGTAGACAACCCTGTCTTGCTAAATTCTTTTTCTGACCATAAATTCACTCGGGATTTTATAGCTGATTTGCTTAAATACCCCGGGAGATTTTTCTTAACAGGTGTCGAATATCCAAATCCGGGAAATTATCTTTTATTCCCATCGAGAGATCTTCCCTATTGGGTTGAGAAACTCTCTCCTATAATAGAGGGTTTGTGTATTAAGGACAGTTATGTCTGAATCTTGATGACCTACGACAAGGGGTGAATAGTACTACTTCCGCAGAGTCGTACTCCAGTCCGAGGTTATTTCGATCGCATGAGTTCTCATGCTTGAGCAGAGCGTAAGTGGGTCATATTGGGATGTGCATAGAATGCCGAACTCAGGTTTTTACTTGCTGGTAGAAAGGGATTTCATCTTGAAGAAAGGAGGGAGTTACCAATGTGATAAAAGTCGAAGTAGCGATGATATCTGTGTTTTCTTTGAAAAGACTTTTGTACTATCATTTCTTTTAATGAACTTTGCGGTGTCAATAGAGATGTTGTGCTATAAATCAGTGAAGCATACTGATGAGAGATTCAAGAACGAAAGAAGCGCTGCAGCAATGAGAGAATTAATTATTTACAGTCTACTTGGAGATGAGTCTTTTTATTTAATCAACAATATGGTAAAGAAATTTCTACTGCTGGCTTGTATCAGTTTTGCAACTGGTGCATTCGCTCAACAAAACATCAATTGGGAAGCACAGGCAGGTTTGAACTGCGCCTCTGCAGAAGTTGGATCTTCTAAAATCGGTTTTCACGTCGGAGTGCGTGCAAACAAAGAGTTCCCTTCAGTTGCAAAAGGTTTCTACGGCAATGTAGGTGCATTCATTAGTGCTAAAGGTTTCACTTTCGATTATGCTCTTATAGAAACAGACGCAAGTGCTTACTACCTCGACATTCCTGTGCACGTGGGATATAAGAAGGCACTGAATGACAAATTCGCTCTCTTTGGTGAGGCCGGTCCCTATCTCAGCTATGGTCTTGGGGGAACTGCCAAAGTCACAGCCACAATCCCCAATTTGTTAGGTGGTGGGATACAGACAACGACAGAGTCTTCAGGTTTCTTCAAAACTACCGACCGCTTTGCTTATGGAATCGGAGTTCGTGTGGGTATGGAGTTCAAGCAAAAGTACACAGCGTCAATTGCCTATGACAACTCTCTTTCCAATGACTTCGACAATCTTATGCTCACTGTTGGATACAAGTTTTAGTTAGGTGATCGCATTATCTGATGCTTCATCCACTGTTTTTTTAAGCTCTCTTGCATTTCATATTAGATGCAAGAGAGAGCTTGTTTTCTATGAGAAAATCCCCGACAACCCTATATTTTATAAGGGCTTATTACGATCTTCATGTACAGCAAATCCCATGTTATGTCTTTCATAACATGGGATTTTTCTTTTTCGTCGACAACCTCGCCGCGCGGTTAATCTTCGCGCGTGGCCTCTTCGAAGCGCGCCAAGAGCCAGTCGCTCTGTTGCTCGCGGGTGAGGGACGAATTGTCGAGCACCAGCGCATCGGGAGCTTGACGCAGAGGGTTCATTTCGCGGTGCGAGTCGATGTAGTCGCGCTCCTGCACGTTCTTGAGAATCGCCTCGTAGTCGCCCGCCATACCCTTGGCTTGCAGTTCATCGTAGCGGCGGCGCGCCCGCACCTCAGCCGAGGCCGTGACGAAAATCTTCAGTTCCGCATCGGGGAACACCGCCGTGCCGATGTCGCGACCGTCCATCACAATGCCCTTCGCACGACCCATCGCCTGCTGCTGCGCCGTCATCGCCTCGCGCACGAAAGGCATGGCGGCCACTGGGCTGACGTGGTTGCTCACCTCGAGCGAACGAATGGCGTCTTCCACACATTCGCCGTTGAGATAGGTCTGCGGCAACTGCGTCGCGGGATCGAGGAGGAAACTCACTTCGATTTGCGGCATTTGTTCGCGGAGCATCTCGGTTTCCAAACTGCCGTCGGGGGCAAAGAGACCATGACGCAGCGCATGGAGCGTCACGGCACGATACATCGCGCCGCTGTCCACATAAATGTAGCCCACACGGCGCGCCAAAGCTTTGGCCATCGTACTCTTGCCGCAGGAACTGTGGCCGTCGATGGCGATCACGATTTTTTTCATAAGGAGATGAAAGGAGAATTTGAATGCATGGGTCGATCCGCCGCGCGCTGTCGGTGCGGCGGTGCGAGAGAGCGAGAGAGGGGAGCAGCCTTGCGCCCGGAACACCGCGTCAGCGCCCTTTGGGACGCAGCGTGATGAGCGGAACGATCATTTCTTCCATCGAAACACCGCCGTGTTGGAAGGTGTCGCGGAAGTGCTGCACATAGTAGTTGTAGTTGTTGGGATAAGCGAAGAAGCGCGCGCCGGCGGCAAAGATATAAGTCGTCGAGAGGTTGGGGGCCGGCAGCCGGAGGTCGGCAGGGGTGCGCACCTCGAAGACCTCTTTGGCCGGATAGGAGAGGTTGCGCCCCAGTTTGTAGCGCAGGTTGGTGTTCACATTGCGGTCGCCCACCACCTTCACCGGCCGATCCACGCGAATGGAACCGTGGTCGGTGGTGAGCACCACGTCGGCATCGTCGGCCGCCAAGCGGCGGAAGAGTTCGCGCAAGCCCGTGTGGCGGAACCACGAGAGGGTGATGGCGCGATAGGCCGCTTCGTTCGAGGCCAGTTCGCGCACCATGCGACTCTCGGTGCGGGCGTGGCTGAGGATGTCGATGAAGTTGATCACCGCCACACTCAGATCGCGACTGCGCATCTCGTCGTAGGAGGCCAACCACTTGTCCACCGCCGCCGAATCGTTGAGTTTGTGATAGGCAAAGGTGGGGCGGCGGTGCAGTCGGGCGAGTTGGCGTTCCAAGAGTTCGGCCTCGTGCAGGTTCTTGCCCTCTTCCGACTCTTCGTCCACCCACAGATCGGGGTGCGTGCGCGCAATGTCGAGCGGCATCATGCCGGCAAAGAGCGCGTTGCGCGCATATTGCGTGGCCGTGGGCAGGATGGAGAAATAGACCTGTTCCTCCGCGTCGAAATCGGCCGCGAGTTCCGGCGCGAGCACGCGCCACTGGTCATAGCGAAAGTTGTCGAGCACGAGCAGCACCACGCGCCGACCGGCCGCCAAGCGCGGGAACACCGCGCGGCGCAACACATCGGGCGAGAGCACCGGGCGCGTCGTCGCATCGGCATCGGCCATCCAACCGGCATAGTTGGCCTTGACAAACTTGGCGAAGGCCGCGTTGGCCTCTTCCTTCTGGTCGCGCAACAGATCGGCCATCGCCCCGTCGGCACCGGCGGCCAACTGCAGTTCCCAGTGCACCAGGCGCTTGTAGAGTTCCACCCAAGCCGCGGCGTCGTCGGCCGCGTCCATGTCGAGGGCGAGTTGGGCGAACTCGCGGCGATAGCCCGATTCGGTTTGCTCCTGCACGATCTCGTGGCGGTGGATGTTCTTTTTGAGCGCCATGAGAATCTGCATCGGGTTGACGGGCTTGAGCAGATAGTCGGCAATCTGTGCGCCGATGGCTTGATCCATGAGATCCTCGGCCTCGTTTTTGGTGACCATCACCACGGGCACGTCGGGTTGCACCTCTTTGACGGCGGCGAGGGTTTCGAGTCCCGAGAGCCCGGGCATGTTTTCGTCGAGCAGCACGAGGTCGAAGCGCTGCGTGCGGCAAAGCTCCACCGCGTCGTTGCCGTTGGAGGCGGTGGTGATGTCGTAACCTCGTTTTTCGAGAAAGAGACAGTGCGGGCGGAGGAGATCGATTTCGTCGTCCACCCAAAGAAGGCGTGCACTCATGGGGCGTTTGTGTTGGTCGGCGTCGGCAGGATGCCGCGCTCGATACAAAGTTAGTGTTTTCTCCCGAATAGGCCAACAGCTCGCTGCTTTTCTCTGTGTCGCGTGACCCAGTGCCTCGGCGCACCGTCGGCGACGCGTTGTGCACCTTATTTTCCTCGCGCGCGTGCGCACATCCGCTGTTTTTCGTTTTTTGCCTTCACCTCTTCACCTTTTGCCATCAATGTGTTGGTGCTGAGCGAAATACGGGTGAAGGCTTCACCCTTTTTGCCTTCACCTTTTTTGCGCATGCTGTCTTCACCTTTTTGTTCACCGCAAGTGGTTGTTTATTAGTGGGTTATCTTCTTTTTGGGGTGAAGGGGAAAAAGGTGAAGGCTTCACTCGTAACTTGTTTGTTGTCAGTGTTTTGAAGGCAATTCGCCTGCAAGGTGAAGGCAAAGTCGAAAAGTGATGGAGTGCGCGTATGCGCGTGTGTGAAGGGGCGATAGGGGCGAACGAAGTGGGCTTCGGCGTGTGAAAAGTTGGGAGAAAGTGGTGAGAAGTGGACAGGTTTCGAGTGAAACTCCACTTGTTTTTTCGCGTTGTCGGCGGGGTGAAAAGGAATGGCGAAAACGAGATGTCGCGAGCGGACGAATTTGCGCCTGTCGATGAGAGGAACTGTCTGCGGCGAGTGAAAAAAGTCGACGAATTGCGGACTGCGTTTGACAGCACAAAGGGTGAGTGAGGCGGGAGTTGTGAGCGGGGGCGGGCGAGGAGGCGACGAGCTGTAAAAAAACGCCGTGAAACATCGTGGAACACTTTTTTTTTCTTACCTTTGCCACACGAACCGATCCGAACATGTGTCGGACACAACGAATCACTATGGGAAAAATCATCGCAATCGCCAACCAGAAAGGCGGGGTGGGAAAAACGACCACTTCGATCAATCTCGCCGCCTCGCTCGCCACGCTCGAGAAAAAAGTACTCCTCGTGGACTGCGACCCTCAGGCCAACGCTTCGAGCGGCATCGGTGTCGATGTCGGCAAGATCGAATCGTCGGTCTACGAATCGATGATCGGCAAACAGGATATTCGCGAAAATATCTATACCACCGACATCGAGGGGTTGGATGTCGTGCCCTCGCACGTCAACCTATCGGGCGCCGATGTGGAACTCCTGCAAATGGAACGTCGCGAGTTTGTCATCAAGGAGATGCTCGCCGTGGTGAAAGACGATTACGACTACATTCTCATCGACTGCTCGCCCTCGCTCGGCCTGACCACCGTGAATGCCCTCACGGCGGCCGACTCGGTCATCATCCCCGTGCAGTGCGAATATTTCGCGCTCGAAGGCATCACGCAGTTGCTCAACACGATCCGCATGATCAAGATGCGGCTCAACCCGGAATTGGAAATCGAAGGCTTCCTCCTCACGATGTACGACCGCCGTTTGCGACTGGCCAACCAAATCTACGACGAGGTGAAACGCCACTTCCAAGAGTTGGTGTTCAAAACCGTGGTGCAGCGCAACGTGAAGCTCTCCGAAGCCCCGTCGCACGGCATTCCCACCATTCTCTACGATGCCGAATCGATCGGTGCGGTCAACCACCTTTCGCTCGCTCGCGAGATCATCCAAAAGAACACCCCGGCTTGACGTCCGGCACTCAGGCTCACCGCATTTTTCCACCACTAAGTTCACGACATGGCCGTACAAAAAAAATATCCCGCACTCGGACGCGGACTCGATGCACTCATCTCGACCGGCGAGGTGCACACCAGCGGGTCGTCGAGCATCGGCGAGGTCGACATCCGCTCGATCGTGGCCAACCCCAACCAGCCCCGCAGAGAGTTTGACGCGGAGGCGCTCGAGGAACTCGCCGAGAGCATCCGACAGATCGGGGTGATCCAGCCCATCACGCTCCGCAAAATGGACGACGGCACCTATCAGATCATTGCCGGCGAACGGCGTTGGCGTGCCTCGCAGATGGCGGGCTTGCTGTCGGTGCCGGCCTATGTGCGCACGGCCGACGACGAGAACATGATGCAGATGGCGCTGGTGGAGAACATCCAGCGCGAAGACCTCAATGCCATCGAGATCGCACTGGCCTACCAGAACCTGATCGAGCAGTACGACCTGACGCAGGACGCGCTCTCGGAGAAGGTGGGCAAGAAGCGAGCCACCATTGCCAACTATCTGCGCTTGCTCAAACTCCCCGCGCAGGTGCAGATGGCGCTCCAAAAGCGCGAAATGGATCAAGGACATGCCCGTGCCCTCCTCGGACTGCAACAGCCCTCGCTCCAAGTGAAGCTCTTCGGTGAGATTCAGGAGAAGGGTTACTCGGTGCGCCAGGTGGAGGAGATGGTGAAGGAGATCAATGCCGGCGGCACCGTGCCGAGCGGACGCAAGAACCTCCGCGACAAGAAGAAGACGCTGGCCGAAGAGTATGTGCCGGTGCGCGAACGCCTCTCGGAGGTGTTTCACACGAAGGTCAACATGACCTACAACAAAGGCAAGGGCTCGATCTCGATTCCCTTCAACGACGAATACGAACTCAAACATGTGCTCGGACTCCTCGAGCTGCTGAGCTGATCGGCTCGGTGGCTGTGCGGAGGTCTGCCCTGATGGCGATGGCTGTTCACGCTCTTTTTTCTCGTTTCCGCTGCGGTGGAGCTTGGCGCTTGGCGGCCTTGCTGCCGGTGGTGCTCTGTTTGGCGCTTTGGCCGATCGGGGCTGAGGCTCAATATGTGCCGCTGCCGCAGGAAACGACGGCAGTAGACACGCTGCCGGGCGGAGCGACGAGCATTTTCGCCCCCGCGCTTCTCGGCGTACCGACTGACAGTGTGCAGTCGGAGGCGGCGCCGGTGGATACCGCGCTCCTGGTGCGCCAAAATGAGGCGACACTGGCGGCGGCATCGGTCAAGACCGACCTCACGGTGCGTGTGCCGGCCAAGGTTTTTGTTCCCAACCCGCAGCGCGCGCTGTGGTTGGCGCTTGTGGCGCCGGGAGCGGGACAAATCTACAATAGAAAATACTGGAAGTTGCCCCTTTTCTACGGTGGTTTCATCGGTTGCACTTATGCTTTCCTTTGGAATCAACAGATGTTCATGGACTATTCGCAGGCCTATCTCGACATCATGGACGACGATCCGAACACCGCGTCGTATCGCAACTTCTTCCCCCCGGGCTACGACATCGATTCGCGTCTGGAACAGTTTAAGTCGGTGTTCAAAAACCGCAAAGATCGCTTTCGTCGCTATCGCGACCTCTCGGCGTTCTGCTTCATCGGGGTGTATCTGCTGTCGGTCGTCGACGCGTATGTGGATGCACAGCTGTCGGTCTTCGACATCAGTCCCGATCTGTCTTTGCGCGTTTCTCCTGCCCTGATTGAAACCCACAATGGTGCATCGTCGCTACCCGCCATGGGATTGGGCGCGACGTTGACTTTCTGACCATTGTTCAGCCCCATATTCACAATGATGAACCATATCTATAAGTATTTCTGCTCTTTGGCCATCGGATGCTTCGCCGCATCGGCGACGGCCACCACCGTTTTGCCTATGGCCGACACGATCACGGTGTCGGAAGGCAATTTTCAGACTGCCACCGAGATGAACGAGGTGACGCCCACCGAAGGGATGTTGCACAATGTCGAAACGCAAGTGGACGGATGGTACATGAAGAAATACATGCAGGTGGACTCGACGTTGTTCACCAACGAGAATCCTGTGTTCCCCCGCGAGGTCTATATCGACCGCCTGCGCCGTTTGCCCAATGTCGTCGAGATGCCTTACAATGATGTGGTGCAGGACTACATCAACCAATACACCGGTCGCTTGCGTCGCTCGGTGAGCTTCATGCTCGGCGTGCAAAACTTCTATGTGCCGATTTTTGAAGAGGCATTGGAAGCGGAGGGTGTGCCCCTTGAATTGAAGTATCTTCCCGTGGTGGAAAGTGCGTTCGACCCCATGGCGACGAGCCATGTCGGTGCGGCGGGACTGTGGCAGTTTATGGTGCCGACGGCGAAATACTACGGTTTGACGGTGAACAGTTTGGTCGATGAGCGTCGCGATCCGATCAAGTCGTCGCGCGCGGCGGCAAAATATCTCAAAGATCTCTACAATTCGTTCGGAGATTGGACTTTGGCCATCGCGGCTTATAACTGTGGGCGCAACAATGTGCTCAAAGCCATCAAACGTGCCGGCGGTGCGCGCGACTATTGGGAGATTTATCCTTATCTGCCGCGCGAAACTCGCGGTTATGTGCCGGCTTTCATCGCGGCGAACTACGTGATGAACTATTATTGTGACCACAAGATTCCGCCGATGAAGACCCTTGCGCCCGCAGAGACGGATACGGTGGTGGTGACGCGTGACCTTTATTTGGGACAGGTGGCCGCGGCGTGCAACTTGGATCTCGAGACGGTGCAGGCGATGAACCCGCAGTATCGTGAGGAGGTGATTCCCGGCAGTTCGCAGTCTTGTGCGCTGAGATTGCCCTTGCAGTCGATTGACCACTTCTTGCAGTTGGGCGATTCGGTCTACAATGTGGCTCCCGTCACGGAGGTTGCCGAACGCCGTGTGGAAGTCATGCCCGCAGAAGTGGCGGTGCAACCCAAATCGTCGTCTTCGCGTCAGAGTCGTCGGCAGGCTTTGGCAGAAGAGCGCCGTGAGCGCCGCGAAAGAAGACATGTTGCGGCGGAGAAATCCAAAAAACGCAAAGGAAAGTCCTCTCATGAGTCGGAACCCAAAGAAGTGGCGATTCGACAAGGGGATACGCTCATCGAAATCGCTCGACGCAACCGAACGACGGTGGAGAAGTTGCAGAAAATCAACAATCTCAAAGGCTCGGCTATCCGCGCGGGTAAAAAACTCCGCGTCAAGTAATTGCATATTCTTTGTACGGAAGCATCACGTCCTCGGGGGTGATGCTTCCGCGCTTATATTGATTGGCTTATGTCACAAAACGATAGCGCAGGACGCGAACAACAAGAAGAACAATTGGTGCAGGCGGCCTTCCAACGCTTGCTCGACACGTATCTCGCTTCCAATCATCGAAAAAAGACGGAGATCATCACCAAGGCGTTCAACTTTGCGAAAGCGGCGCACAAAGGCGTGCGACGCAGGAGTGGTGAACTCTACATTTTCCACCCCATTGCCGTGGCGCAAGTGGTGTGTGAGGAGATGGGCATGGGGTCGACCACCATTTGCGCGGCCTTGTTGCACGATGTTGTCGAGGACACTGACTACACGCGTGAAGATATCGCCAATCTCTTCGGAGAAAAAGTGGCGAACATCGTCGAAGGCGTGACGAAAGTGAGCGGCGGCATCTTCGGCGACCGCGCTTCGATGCAAGCTGAGACGTTCAAGAAGATTCTCCTCACGATGAGCGACGACATTCGCGTCATCTTGGTGAAGATCGCCGACCGTCTTCACAACATGCGCACCCTCGATTCGATGCCGCCTTCGCGCCAGTATAAAATTGTAGGCGAAACGCTCTACATCTTTGCGCCGCTTGCTGATAGACTGGGCTTGAATCGCATCAAAACCGAACTCGAAAACCTCTCTTTCAAGTACGAGCATCCCGAAGATTACGCGCTGATCATGAAAGAACTCAACGATTCGCAATTACAGCGCGACGATGCGTTCCAAGAGTTCACCCCGGCCATTCGCGCAGCCTTGGACAGCAAGGGAGTCAACTACGAAATCAAGGCGCGCATCAAGAGTCCGTACAGCATTTGGCAGAAAATGCAACGCAAGCACGTCCCTTTCGAGGAAGTCTTCGACATTTTGGCCATTCGCATCATTTTCCGACCGAAAAATCGGGAGAACGAAATTGCCGAATGCTATGCGATCTACGCTGCGCTCACGCAAATTTACAAACCCCACCCCTCTCGTTTCCGAGATTGGTTGTCCACGCCGAAAGCCAACGGCTATCAAGCATTGCACAACACCTTCATGTCGCACCAAGGTAAGTGGATCGAGGTGCAGATCCGCTCCGATCGCATGGACGACGTGGCCGAAGGAGGATTTGCCGCACACTGGAAATACAAGGACGAGGGCGTGCAACACGATGAACACGAGCTGGATACGTGGGTCAACTCCATTAAGGAAATTCTCGACGACCCCCAGCCAGACACCCTCGACTTGCTCGACACTATTAAACTTAATCTCTTTGCGTCAGAACTAAACGTTTTCACACCTAAGGGCGAAATCGTCACGCTTCCGCAAGGAGCTACGGTGCTCGACTTCGCTTTCGCCATCCACTCCATGGTGGGAAGTCACTGCATGGGTGCGAAAGTCAATCATCGTCTCGTGCCAATGAGCCATCGCCTGACGAACGGTGATCAAATTGAGGTACTCACCTCGCGCCAGCAGACCATTCAACCCGATTGGCTCAACTATGTCACGACCGGGAAGGCGCGCGGACGCATCACCGCCGCCTTACGCAAGGTCGCACGAGAGCGACGCAAACAAGGCGAAGAGATGTTGCAATCTTTCCTCACGGCGCGCAAACTCCCCATCGGCAACGCGACAAATAACAAGTTGGCCGTTTTTCATCATTTCAAGTCGCCCGCCGACCTTTTCCTCGCCATCGGCGAGGGGAATTTGGTCCTGTCGGAAGCCGATGTGCTTCATTTGCGTGGCAAGAGCACCTCGAAAGGGTGGGGCTGGCGGCGTTTCGTGCCCTTCCTCAAGGAGAAAACCTCAGACAGCGAGCACAAAGAAGCGAAAACCTTCACGCCCGATTTCGTGCGCGGCCTCAATCGCAAGGCTGTGCTCGAACTCACCGAAGAAGTGCTCGATCACTGTGAGCGCTGTCCGCACTGCCGACCGATTCACGGCGATGAAGTCGTCGCCTACATCACACAAGATGAGCACCTCGAACTGCACCGCCGCGCTTGCCCCGTGGCATTGAAGCACAAAACGAGTTTCGGCAACAATCTCGTCGCAGCGCGTTGGGAACCGAAGCAAAGTACCGCGCGATTATACGACACGCCGATTCACGTCGAAGGGCTCGATGCGCGCGGCATGCTCCTCAGCATCGCGCAGGCGATGGGTGAATTTCCAAATTTCGTGCTCAAAGCCGTTCATCTCGACACGCACGACGGCATATTCAGCGGAACACTCACCGTCGCTCTCCCTTCCACAGCCGACGTGGCGCGTGTTTGCAACAGTCTGATGCGCATCGAACAAGTGGCGAAAGCCAATCGCGTCGACGGTTTCTGAATCCTTTCTTTTCCACATCACAAAAAAACTTCCCCGCAGCCGAATGGTTGCGGGGAAGTTTTTTGTATGTCGTAAAGCCGGAGCTTAGGCTTGAGCAGCCGCTGCCTTTTTCGCAGAACGCTTAGCGTAGATGCGGAAGGCGATGGGCGCAGCAAGGAAGATCGACGAGAGCGTGCCGATCACCACGCCGAGAATCATGGCGAAGGAGAACGAACGGATCGCATCGCCACCCAAGAAGAAGATGCAGAGGAGCACCAAAAGCGTGGTGAACGAGGTCATGATCGTACGCGTCAACGTGTTGTTGATCGAATCGTTGAACAGGCGCTCCGTGTCGCGCGTGGGATAGAGAGTGAGGTTCTCGCGGATGCGGTCGAAGACCACCACCTTGTCGTTGATCGAGTAACCGATCACCGTCAAGATCGCACCGATGAAGGTTTGGTCGATCTCGATCGAGAACGGCAACCATCCCCAGCATGCCGAGTAGATAGCGATAATCAGGAAGGTGTCGACCGTCAGTGCGATGATGGCACCCACCGAGAAGGCCACGCTGCGGAAGCGAGCAAGGATGTAAATGAAGATCGCTGCGAGCGAGAGAATCACACTGATCACGGCGCCGCGGGTAAGGTCGGCAGCCACACTCGGACCGACTTTCTGTGCCGAGATGATCGAACCACCCACGCGGTTGTCGCGATCCTTGAAGGTGTTGTAGTCGGCCTTGATCAAGTGGTTGTCGTGGAGCGACTTCCAGATGAGTTGTTCGACTTCCTGATCCACCTTTTCGCCGCTTTGCTCAATCTTATAAGACGTTGAAACGCGGACAGCGGGATTTTGCGTGGTGACGATAGCCAAAGTGCTCACCGTACCACCTTGTCCCTTGGCGTTGATGGCTTTCTGCACGACATCTTTCACCTGTTCGGGCGAAACCTTTTGTTCGAATTCCACCACATAGTTGCGACCGCCGGAAAAGTCGATACCGCGTTGCAAACCACGCACACCGAGACTCACGGCACCGGCCACAACGAGCACGGCAACGAGAATGGCCGTCTTTTTGGCGATGCCCATGAAACCAAAATGCGTATCGGTGAGGAATTTCTTCGAGAGTGCGGTGCTGAACGTCAGTTTCGTCCACTTGTCGCGGTCGAGGAAGTGCTCATAAGCAATGCGCGTGAGCCAAACGGCCGTGAAGAACGAAGCCACGATACCAATGCCGAGCGTCAAGGCGAAGCCGCGAATCGGACCGGTACCGAAGTTGTAGAGAATCACCGCCGTGATGATCGACGTGAGGTTGGAGTCGAAGATGGCGGAGAAAGCATTGCCGTAACCATCGGCAAGGGCTTGCTTCAGGTTTTTGCCGGCGCGTAGTTCTTCCTTCGTACGCTCATAGATGAGCACGTTGGCGTCGACCGCCATACCGAGCGAGAGCACCATACCGGCCAATCCGCTCAGCGTCAGTGCCGCTTGGAACGAAGTGAGCACACCGAAGGTGAAGAAGAAGTTGATGATCAGCGCGCTGTTGGCCACCATACCGGGGATGAAGCCATAGAACACGCACATGAAGACCATGAGGAGGACAAAGGCCACGACGCAAGCGGTGAAACCGGCTTGAATCGAAGCGGCACCGAGGCTCGGTCCGACAGTTTCTTCCGAAACGATGTTGGTGGGAGCCGGCATCTTACCGCTCTTCAGCACGTTGGCCAAGTCTTGGGTTTGTTGTGTCGTGAAGTGTCCGCTGATCTGCGAAACGCCGCCGGTAATTTCGTTCTTGATGTTGGGGGCACTGTAGACCATGCCGTCGAGCACAATCGCTACAGGGCGTTCGATGTTGCGCTTCGTGATGGCTGCCCATTCGCGGGCGCCGTCGGGCGTCATCGTCATCGAAACCACGGGACGGTGGTTTTGGTCATACTCGTCCTTCGCCGTGGCGATCACTTCGCCGGCCAAGGCCGCCTTGCCATCGGTGCGACGCAGTGCATAGAGTTCGAACAAGCCCTTTTCGGCGCTCGCACCCCAAGCGAGGTTGAGGTCGGCGGGCAGCACCTGTGCGGCCAGTTCTGAGTGGATAGCGCGGTTGATCGCCGCCGTGTCGAGTGCCGTGGCGTAGCCCACTACACAGTATCCCGGGTTGTTACCGGGCATAGCGAAGAGACCGAGCAAGGGGTGTGCCTTGAGGGCGGCTTCGCGTGCCTTGTTGGTCGCAGCGGCAGCCTCTTTGGCTTCGCCGGCGTTGTTCTTCTGTCCGAGTGCTTTGAGGGCGTCGGCAGCAGAAGCCTTAGCGTCGGCTACGGTGGCTTGTTTCGTGCTGTCCACCTTCGCGGTGTCAGCCTTGGCCGCTTTTTGAGAGGTGCCGGCCTGCGCGAGGCGAGTGTCGAGTGCCGTGATGGCCGCTAGAGCCTCGCTCAGCCGATAGGTTTCCCAAAACTCGAGGTTGGCACTACCTTGGAGGAGCTTGCGCACACGCTCCGGCTCTTTGATACCGGGCATTTCGACCATGATCTGCCCCATCTGTCCGCGACCTTCGAGGATCTGGATGTTGGGTTGTGCCACACCGAAGCGGTCGATACGCTGGCGCACCACTTGATAGGAGTTGTCGACCGCCGCCTTGATTTCCTTTTCGAGGGCGGCTTTCACCTGCGCGTCCGTGCTCTGGGGGGTGATACCTTCTTCCTTGAGTTTAAGGGCAAAGAGACCGCCGAGCTGGTCTTTACCCACTTTCTGTTGGTAGAGACGCACGAAGACGTCGAGGAAGTTCTCGGACGAGTGTTCGGCCTCTGCACGAGCTTCGTCCATGATTTGCTTCACCTGCGGGTTGTCGGCGTTGCTGCCGGCCAGGTTCTTCACTACGTCGGGAACCGAGACTTCGAGAATGACGTTCATACCGCCTTTCAGGTCGAGACCCAAACCGATTTGGAGGGCTTCGCACGACTTGTAGTCGTAGCCGAGCCACACACTTCCCTCGCTTTGGCGCAAAGAATCAAGATAAGCCTTGCCTGCTACTTCGCCCATGGCTTCTGCCTTTTGCTCGTAGTGACGGGTGACAAAGGAGAAACTCAGATAGAAGACGCAAATCAGGGTCAAGGCTATCGCAATGAACTTGACAAATCCTTTGTTTTGCATTGAGATTGAGTTGTTTATTGTTGTTTTTTATTGTTGCGGGTGGGGTGTTCTCTGCTTTGAGGTGGGGGAGAGGCGTGGGGGCTCCGTTCGTGGAGTAAATCGGCGCCGCGCCTCTGTGACGGGACAGAGAAGAGGGAATGGATGGGCGATAATGTCAAATGCGCACAACGATTCAGCGTGCAAATATAGCAAAATAAATCGGAATGATGGAATGAAGAACGTGAAAACGCGGGCTACTCCTCGTTTTTCTTTCAGAACACGGGGAGTTTGTGGAAAAACAAGGGGAGTTTTGAACAAAACCGGGCTGCTTTCGCGCGCGTATCGTGCGCACTCCAGCCGTTTTCCGATTTTACCTTCACTCCTTCAGCTTTTTGTTGTAAGCTGCTGATTAGTAGGTAGATGAGGGTGAAGGCTTCACCCCTGATTGCCTTCACCCTTTTCGAGATGTTTCGCTGTATTTGCTGTGTTCACACGTAACGGTTTGATTTTTACTGGTTTATGTTGTTTCGGGCTGTGAAACCGAAAAGGTGAAGCCTTCACCCGTAACTTGTTGTTCATTAGTGATTTGCAAGGGAGTGGTGAAGCGGTGAAGGCAAAAAGTGGAAAACGGCTGATGCGCGCGTGACGCATGCGTAAGGATGGGTTCGTGGTGAAGGCCGCTGTTGCGAACGACTGTGGAGCGGCTGAGAAGGGGAAACGAAAATCGCACACCGGTGAGGCGTGCGAGGGAGATGGGCGAATGTGTTTCAAAAGAAGTAGCCCCGAGGGGGATCGAACCCCTATTTACCCTTTAGGAGAGGGTTGTTCTATCCATTGAACTACGAAGCCATCGAGTAGGTGATGGTGCAAAAATAGTGATTTAATTTTGTTTTGTTGGCCTTTGACGCGGTTTTTTGGCGACGGCGTATAAAATACGCGTGCATAGGCTTGTGTATCTATTTTTTTTTTACGATTTTTGCACCGACTAATTCCTTATCGTTCATTCGTAAAATCTGTTTATGCTCACTCCCCTCATCGTCGCGGTCTTTGTGATCGGGTATCTGTTCATTACTCTCGAAGACGTGATCAAAGTCAACAAAGCCGCTGTGGCGCTGCTCATGTGTGTGGCCTGCTGGGTGCTCTACACCCTCGGCGCCGCCGAATATGTTCCGCAATTTTATGCCGAAGAGTTGAAATCTTCGGGCGAAGCGGTGATGAATTTCGTGACCTCGCACATTCTGCGCGAGCATCTCGGCGAAATCAGTGAAACGCTCTTCTTCCTCATGGGCGCCATGACGGTGGTGGAGATCATCGACACGAACGGTGGGTTCAACTTTGTGCGCGATGCGCTGCGTTCTCGCACCAAGCGTTCGCTGTTGTGGAAAATTGCGTTCATTACGTTCTTCCTCTCGGCGGTGCTCGACAATCTGACGACCACGATTGTGATGATCATGGTGTTGCGCAAACTCGTTTATAATCATCAAGATCGCCTTTACTATGTCGGTCTGATCGTGATTGCCGCCAATGCGGGCGGTGCCTTCTCGCCCATCGGCGACGTGACCACGATTATGCTTTGGATCAAGGGCTCGGTCACGGCTGCCGGTGTGATGAAAGAAATTTTCTTGGCCAGTTTGGCGGCGATGGTGGTGCCGGCTTTCTTGTTGCAATTTCATTTGCACGGCACGCTCGGTCAGGCCGAGCTGAGTGAAGAGAAGGCGGTGCCTGATGTGCACCAATTCTCTGACTTTGAGCGCCGCTTGATCTTCTTCTTTGGCGTGGGCGGTTTGCTGTTCGTACCCATTTTCCATAGCCTCACCGAACTGCCTCCTTATCTGGGCATTTTGTTGGTGTTGGGGCTGCTTTGGACGCTCACGGAGGTGTTCTATCGCACGAAGCGCCACCGCGACAGCACGACGAAACAGCGGGTGGCCACGATCTTGCGCAAGATCGACATGACCACGATTCTCTTCTTCCTCGGCATTCTCTTGGCCGTTTCCACGCTCAAAGAAACGGGGGTGTTGCCGGCTTTCGGCCAGTGGCTCAACGAGGTGTCGGGCGGTAACCACTATTTGGTGACCGGCGTGATCGGTGTGGCTTCGTCCATCGTCGACAACGTGCCCCTCGTGGCGGGCTGCATGAACATGTATCCCATCGAGGCCGCCGGCGACTTTGCACAAGACGGTGTGTTCTGGCAACTGCTGGCTTACTGCGCCGGTGTGGGCGGTTCGATGCTTATCATCGGTAGCGCCGCGGGCGTTGTGGCCATGGGCTTGGAGAAGATTTCCTTCGGCTGGTATCTGAAAAAAATCACGTGGGTGGCCGCCGCAGGCTACTTTGCCGGAATTTTCGTCTACTGGTTTGAACGCGCGGTGATTCACATGTAAACCTCAAAACAAACTATAGTTATGAAGAAATGCCTTTTTGCGCTTATGGTGATGCTCACCATGACGCTTTCTGCCAACGCCTTCGGACTGAAACTGGGTGTGACGGGCGGTTACAACCTCTCGTGGACGAAGTTGAATGGTGAATCGGTCGAAAATCTGCTGAGCGGCGGTAGTGGTGCCGGTTGGTACGCCGGACCGAAGTTGGACTTCCACCTCTTTCTCGGTTTGCACCTCGACGGCGCAATTGTTTACAATCAGCGCAAATTTTCCGTTTCGCAAGAAGGAAAAACGGATATCAACAAGACGTATACTTCGCTGGATATTCCGGTGAATGTGAAATACCGTTTGACCCTTTCGGGTGTCGGCCTCTATGCTTACACCGGACCGCATTTTTCTTTTTCGATGAATGATAAGAAAGGGGCTTTGGAAAGCTTGGCCAATAACACAGATCCGGTGTTTAAACGTGAAAATCTGTCGACGACATGGAATTTCGGCGGCGGTATTGTGCTGTTCAAGAAACTTGAAATCGGTTTGGGCTACAATGTGGCGCTCAATAAGGCCGGCGAGTCCTTCCTCAATACGGTGGGCGTGGGTGTCGGAAAGGATAAACTTCCCGACTATCGACTCAACACCTTTAGTCTTCAAGGTTCTTTCTACTTCTAAACTTTCGATTGGATGATCCGCCGCGCAGCTTTTCCGAAAGACTTGGCTTGTCGGACATCCCATTCTGATATACATCACTAAAACATTTATAGTTATGAAGAAATGGCTTTTTACCCTCATGGTGATGCTCACCATGACGCTCTCGGCCAATGCTACCGGGCCGAAACTCGGTGTGACGGCCGGTTACAACCTCTCGTGGACGAAGGTTAACTCTGCGGCTTTTGCCAATTTGATGGAAGGCGGCAGCGGTGCCGGTTGGTACGTGGGTCCGAAAGTGGATTTGGGGCTTATCCTCGGTTTGCACCTCGACGGTGCGTTGGTCTACAACCAGCGCAAGTTCTCTGTTTCGCACGAGGGCAAGGCCGGTTTCAAGAAGGATTATAGTTCGATCGACCTCCCGGTGAATGCGAAGTATCGTTTCACGATCATGGGCGTGGGTGTTTATGCTTCCACAGGCCCGCAGTTTTCTTTCGCCGTGGGCGACAAGGATATTTTGTTGAAGGACTACATTCAGAGTGGCGACAATCCCTTGTTCAAACGCAGCAATCTGTCGACGACGTGGAATTTCGGCGCTGGTGTGGTGCTGGCCGGCAAATTTGAATTGGGCTTGGGCTACAACAGAGCACTCGGCAAGGCCGGTGAGTCGTTCCTCAAAAAAGCAGGAGTCGGCATCGGCGATATTATTTTGCCCGACTACCAACTCAACACCTTCAATATTCAGGCTTCTTACTACTTCTAATTTCGTTGTTTCTTATGATTCGCGTCAATTGTTTCTTTCAAGCCAACGACGAGCAGTATGCCGTAGCGTTGGAAAATGCCCTCGCGCTGGTGGCTGCCAGTCGTTCGCACGCCGGCTGTGTTTCGTACGATGTTTTCGAGAGCGGAACGCGCCCTGACGTGTTCATGTTCTGCGAAACGTGGACTTCGGCCGAGGCCTTGGCTGCTCATGCGGCCACCGATGATTTCAAACACTTCGTCGGTCGTTTGGAAACGCTCGGTGCGCTCAAAATCGAGCAGTTCGAATTCTGATCCACTGCGTCTCGAGTCGCTCGCAGCGAGTGGCCGGTCTGAGATCGAGGAGGGGCTTGTAGAAGAAGCCTTTCCACGATGCTCCTGACGGCTTGTGCCCTGCCGCGCGATCACGATGCCTTTCTCTCATTCTCGTTTCTCCCGCGAGTCGCACACCTTTCGATGTGTGCGGCTTGCGGGGATATGCATTCTCATACATGTCTTCCAACGGATTCCTCAATTCCATCCCTCCCGTAACGCGCAACTTGTTGTTTATCAACATTATTCTCTTCATGCTGCAGCAGCTTGTGGCACAACGAGGTGGTGATGTGCTCACCGATCTTTTCGGTTTGCACTTCTTCTTGGCACCCGATTTTCGTCTCTGGCAGGTGGTGAGCTATATGTTCCTGCACGGATCGTGGTCGCACGTACTCCTCAACATGTTCTCGTTGTGGATGTTCGGGCGCATCATTGAGCAGACGATGGGGCAGCGACGTTTCCTCATCTACTATTTCATTTGTGGCGTCGGTGCCGCGTTTTGTCAGGAATTGTGGCAGTTGGGACAATATTATGTAGAGGGGCTCAACCGGTATATGATGGTGTCCGACGGCATGAAGGTCATCTCAATGAATGCTTATCTCAATTCGTGGGTGACGATCGGGGCGAGCGGTGCGTGCTATGGTGTGCTCTTGGCGTTTGGCATGACCTTTCCCGAAGAGCGCATCATGTTGCTCTTTCCTCCGATTCCGATGAAGGCAAAGTATTTTGTCTTCGGCTATGCGCTCATTGAGGTGTTCTCTGCCTTCTTCTCGAACGGGAACATCGCCCACTTCGCCCATCTCGGCGGTATGTTCTTCGGATGGCTCTATTTCCGGAACTGGCGCCGGCAGATCATGGCGGCGCAAAACAGAGGCCACTACAATCCCTACACACGCCACTATTCCGGCGGTTCTTCGTCGGCGGGCGGCGGCGTGATGCAGCGCATACGTCGTGCTTTTCAGCAGGTGGGCGCAGCCATCGAGGGCGCGGTGCGCGGATTGTTCTCCGGGCAGTCGAAAAACAATTCCTCTTCCTTCCACAGCTCTTCGACCGGCGCGAATCACGCGACCGAAACGGATCGCGAATACAACCTCCGTCGACGCAAAGAACAGGAGCGCATCGACGAAATCCTCGATAAGGTGCGCCGTTCCGGCTACGCTTCTCTCACCGAAGAGGAGAAAAAAGATTTGTTCAACAACACACGTCGTTCTTAAAGCGTATGTCCTTCTTGCGTCGTCTTTTCCACTACTTTCGAACTCCCGAAAAAGGGGCGTGGGCACGATTTGTTGCCATGTTTCTGGCCGGGGCGTCGTGGTTTACGGTCGTCGCTTTTTGGTTGTGCGCGCTCACACCCTACGTCGATCCCCGACAGTTCGGAGCGGCAGCCGCCTATGCACTGCTTTTTCCCCTGTTGCTCGGCAGTGTGCTGGCGATGGGCGTGCTTTGTCTCGTCTTTGCACCGCGTCGTGTGTGGATTCCGCTCCTCGGTCTGCTCCTCGGATTCGGCAGCATTCGCACTTATGCACCGATCAACCTCGTCGGCAGCAGCTCTTCGGGTATAGCTGCCGAAGAAATCCGCGTCATGACCTACAACACCCGCGGTTTCGGCGAAACCGACAGCGGCCACGTGGAAATGGCACGTTATATGATCGAATCGGGTGCGCAAATCATTGCCTACCAAGAGGGAATGGGATCGATTGCGCACAACAAAGAATTGGTCGATCGTTTGCAGCCCACCCCTATTCCCCACTTCAAAAACTACAATGCCGGGAGTGAAAGTCTCGGTGTCATCTCCACCTATCCCGTCACCGATGCGCAACTCATCTCTCGCTCCGGTGGCAACATCATCGTCGCCTTTTGGTTGAAAGTGCCCGACGAAAAACCATGGATCGTCGTGAATTGTCACCTTCGTTCCAACGCGTTGACCTTTGACGAGCGCGGAAAGTTCAGTCAATGGACGAAAACCGGCGAAAATCCCGATTCCGGAGCATGGAAACGCCGACTTTACAGCAAAATCACCCTCGCCGCCGCCGCTCGTGCCGAAATGGTCGACACCCTTTCGCGCTTTGTCAACGAGCACCGCGACCAAGTCAAATTTATCTGCGGCGATTTCAACGACACCCCCATCTCCTCCGCCCGTCATCGCCTTGTCGATCTCGGATTCAACGACGCGTTTCGTGCCGCCGGCAACGGCATTTCGCGCACCTTCAACCGCGATGCCATGTACGTGCGCATCGATCATCTGCTGGCCGATCCCCAGTTTGAAGCCGTCGAAGCGCATGTCGACAACAAGGTCTACCTCTCCGACCATTTTCCCGTCATCGCCACCTTTCGGCGCGCCCGCCGTTAGTCGGCACCTCTCTTAGCATAACACAACTCACTGTCCAACATACAATGAACATCGAACAATTACTCACCGACGCCGTCGTCAAAGCCATCAAGGCCTGCTACGGCGCCGACATCACCCCCGAACAGGTGCAAATTCAGAAAACGCGCCCAGACTTCGAGGGACACCTCACCGTGGTCACCTTCCCCTTCCTGCGCATCTCCAAGCGAAAGCCCGAAGACACCGGAGAAGACCTCGCATTGTGGTTGGTCGAAAACACCGACCTCGTCTCGACGTTCAACATCGTCAAGGGATTCCTCAACCTCACCATCGCGCCCAAAAAGTGGATCGAACTCCTCGAGAACATCGACGCAGATCAGCGTTACGGCCTCGCCACGCCAGGTGAAGAAAGTCCCCTCACCATGGTCGAATACTCCTCGCCCAACACCAACAAGCCCCTCCATCTCGGTCACGTTCGCAACAACCTGCTCGGATGGGCGGTGTCCAAAATCGCAGAAGCCAACGGCAGCCGTGTCGTGAAGACAAATATCGTCAACGACCGCGGTATCCACATCTGCAAGTCCATGCTCGCCTGGCAGAAATACGGCAACGGCGACACGCCCGAGTCCACCGGTAAGAAAGGCGACCACCTCGTCGGCGACTACTATGTGGCGTTCGATCAGCACTACCGCGCCGAAGTGGCCGAACTCAAAGCCCGTCTCGAAGCCGAAGGCGTCGCTGCCGAAGAAGCCGAAACTCGCGCCAAGAACGAAGCACCGCTCATGGTCGAAGCGCGCGAAATGCTCCGCAAGTGGGAGCAGGGCGACGAAGAAGTGCGCGCGCTCTGGCGCAAAATGAACGAGTGGGTCTATGCCGGTTTCGACGAAACCTACAAGGCACTCGGCGTTTCGTTCGACAAGATCTACTACGAATCGGAAACCTACCTCGAAGGCAAGGAAAAGGTAGAGGAAGGACTCGAAAAAGGCCTCTTCTATCGCCGCGAAGACGGCTCCGTTTGGGCCGATCTCACGCAAGACGGACTCGATGAGAAGCTCCTCCTCCGTTCGGACGGTACTTCGGTCTACATGACCCAAGACATCGGCACTGCCAAACTCCGTTTCCGCGACTATCCCATCGACAAAATGGTCTATGTGGTCGGCAACGAGCAGAACTACCACTTCCAAGTCCTCTCGCTCCTGCTCGATCGTCTCGGTTTCGAGTGGGGAAAGAGCCTTGTGCACTTCTCCTACGGCATGGTCGAACTCCCCAACGGCAAAATGAAGAGCCGTGAGGGTACGGTGGTCGACGCCGACGATCTCATCGAAGGCATGATCGAACAGGCACGCCGCACCATGGACGAAGCCGGCAAGAACGGCGACATGTCCGAAGCCGAAAAACAAGAGGTGGCCCGCATCGTCGGTCTCGGCGCACTCAAGTACTTCCTGCTCAAAGTCGACGCCCGCAAGAATATGGTCTTCAACCCCGAAGAATCCATCGACTTCAACGGCAACACCGGCCCCTTCATCCAGTACACCTACGCCCGCATCCGCTCCATTCTCCGCAAGGCGCAGGAAGCCGGCCTCGAAACGACGGCCGTCGATCCCGCCACCGAGATTTCGGTCAAGGAGGAAGAAATCATCCAGCGCATCGCCGACTTCACCGCTGTCGTTCGCGCCGCCGGTCAGGACTATTCTCCCTCGGCCATCGCCAACTATTGCTACGAACTCGTCAAGGACTACAACCAGTTCTACCACGAGTTCCAAATCCTTCGCGAGGAAGACGCCGCCAAGCGCAATTTCCGTCTCGTCCTCTCGCGCAACGTCGCCAAAGTGGTGCGTCTCGGCATGGAACTCCTCGGCATCGAAATGCCCGAGCGCATGTAAACCGACGAGTGGCCTGCATCGCTACAGCGAACCACGCCCAAGGGCGATTTTGTCGGACACCCGTTCCGGCAAAATCGCCCTTTTTCTTTCGCCGCGCCGCTCTTCGGCGCAGCGTTCCTCATCTCTCTGTTCTTTCTCCTGTCCATGAGTAGCAAGAAACCCAAGTTCTACGTCGTTTGGCGCGGCCGCGTCCCCGGAGTCTATCCCTCTTGGGAAGAGTGTCGCGAACAAGTCGAGGGTTTTCCCGGTGCGCGTTACAAAGCCTTCGCCTCGCGCGACGAAGCGGAGTATGCCGCAGCCGACGACCCCGAGGAGCACATCCCTCCCCATCGTCCTGCCGAGTGCCCCGCCGCCGCTGCCTCTCAAGCGTCTACCCCGGCGGCTCCCGGTGTCCGCCCCGTCCACATGCCCTCGCCCGAGGTCTTGGCCAAAGTGGGCTTCCAAACGCTCTGTGTCGACGCCGCCTGCTCCGGCAATCCCGGTGCGATGGAATATCGCGGCGTCTTCCTCGCCGAGGGGCGCGAGATCTTCCATTTCGGCCCCGTCCACGGCACGAACAACATTGGCGAATTTCTCGCCATCGTCCATGCCCTCGCCCTCCTCGACAAGCAGGGTACGAAAATGCCCATTTATTCCGATTCAGCCACCGCCATTTCGTGGGTGCGCCGCAAGCAGTGTCGCACGCAGTTGGCGCGCACCCCGCGCACCGAAAAGCTCTACGAAATGATTGCCCGCGCCGAAGCCTGGCTCAAGGCGCACCGCGTCACCAATCCCATCTTGAAATGGGAAACCGACCAATGGGGTGAAATTCCCGCCGATTTCGGTCGAAAATAGCTCTCTCTCGCGCGCGCGCATCAGCGAATTTTCGATTTTTGCCTTCACTTCTTCACCTTTTTCCCTCAACTCGTTGATAACCTGCACGATATGGGTGAAGGCTTCACCCTCATTGCCTTCACCCTTTTTCGTCGTTTTCTGTTTTATTCCTGCCTTCACCGCAACGATTTGTGAATCAGTAGATTAGGCCGCATGGATAGGTGAAGGCAAAAAGGTGAAGCCTTCACACGTAACTCCTTGTTACATAGTGGTTTATCGGTGAATGGGTAGCAAGGTGAAGGCAAAAATCGTAAACTCGCTGATGCGCGTACGCGCGCGCGAGGGAGATTGCCTTCACCTCATTCCTTCCTTCACCCTCCCTTCGTCTTTGCCGAAAAAGTGCGCTGCTTTTCGAGAATAGTTGTGGAGTATTTTCGGAGGATTGGCGTATATTTGTAAGGAAGTGATGAGGTCTTGGGTGGAGATTATGCTTTTGAAAGAGACTCGAAAACAAAGTGGTGCAAATCAAGAAATACCCATTCTTACCTTTTTAGGATACCAAGAAATAATAAATCTACAGTATGACTTTTACAGAACGAAGAGGAATTGTTGTCCTCCCCGCAGATATTTGTGTAAGGAACGATGCTCCAAAGGAGTTGAGAAGATTCGTTTTTCAACTTATGCGACACTTTGAGCCTAGTTTAAAGAGGATTCGTAGGTTAGTATGCTTTGTTACCTATAGTGGAGAAGACCCCAATAATTGGCAAGAAAATGATTTTATGAAATATGAGATTTCGGACATCATTGAAAATTGCGAATGGAATCGAATCTATGACATCATTGAGCAGTTTTACTGCGAGGTTTCTCCCCTTTCTCAAAATGATTTCGAGAAAAAGGTAAATGAGTACTTTCTTATGAACGGAATCGGATGGAAAATGGAAAAAGGGATCATCGAAGCGAGAGGGGACGAGGCCTTTGAGGATGGAATCGAAAAAGCAAAATTCAAGCTTGAAGAAAAGGGATTAAATACGTCACAGAATGAAATCAAGGAAGCCATTTCTGATTTGTCGAGGCGACCATCTCCCGAAATAACGGGTTCAATTCAGCACGCTTTGGCAGCGTTAGAATGTGTTTGTCGGGAGGTTACAGGCAACAGAAAAGCAACATTGGGTGAGTTGCTTAATGACAATCCACAGATTGTGCCTAGACCTTTAGATGAGGCGATTAAAAAGGTATGGGGATTTTCATCTGAGAAAGGTCGGCATTTAAAAGAAGGCAATGAACCTTCATACGAAGAAGCGGAATTAGTGGTTCATCTTGTCGCTTCGCTTTGTGTTTATCTCGCGAGTAAATTTAAGTCTAATGACTACCCGATATGAGCCGCCTAAGGTCTAAAAACAAATTCAGGTTTCCACACATGGTGAAGCCCGACTTTGCATTTATTGGCGTGCCATTTCCTTCAAATGCCGTATAGGTTGCGGACGATGAGCCAAACCATTAGGATGCCGGCGTAGATCATCACAGCCGGCAGGGAGGTGAGGGGACGATAGAGGGGGCTTTTTCGCCAAGCGAGGACAGCGAGGGTGCAGAGTAGCAGGGCGATGAAAGGCAGAGGTAGTTGAAGTGCCACGCTGTGAGCGGATCGCCGTGCAGGAGGGCGAAAAGGGCACGTTGCGTGCCGCAGGTGGGGCAGGAGAGGCCGGTGAAGCGGCGGAAGAGACACGGGATGCCCCAAGGGAGACCGGAGAGGTTGCCCCATAGCCAAAGGACAAAGAGGGCGAGCAGGATGAGAATAAGTGGGCGGCGGTTGGGCATGATAAGAAAAGAAGAAGTGGAAGAGAAGGAAAGGTTCTCTTCCACTTTGTTTGTTTAGTCCGTTCGTGAAAAACTATTGCGGTGTGAGTTTCTCGGCGAGGTAGCGCGCGGTGTAGCCGCGGCCGGAGGCGACGAGCGCTTCGGGTGTGCCGGCAAAGACGAGGTCGCCACCGCCCGAACCACCTTCGGGACCGAGATCGATGACGTGGTCGGCTGTTTTTACGACATCAAGATTATGTTCAATCACAATCAACGTGTGGCCGCGCTCGATCAGGGCGTTGAAGGCCGAGAGGAGGCGGTTGATGTCGTGGAGATGAAGTCCCGTGGTGGGTTCGTCGAAGATGAAGAGCGTGGGGACGGCGCGCTCCTGCGCGAGGTAGTAGGCCAGTTTCACACGCTGGTTTTCGCCGCCCGAGAGGGTGGAGGACGACTGCCCGAGTTTGATATAACCGAGTCCCACATCGCGGAGCGGACGAAGGCGCTTGACGATTTTCTTTTTGCCGTGGGATTCGAAGAAGTCGAGGGCTTGGTCGACCGTCATTTCGAGGAGGTCGTAAATGTTTTGTCCCTCAAAACGCACGTCGAGGACTTCGTTCTTGAAGCGGTGGCCGTGGCAGGTTTCGCATTCGAGAACGAGGTCGGCCATGAACTGCATCTCCACCTTCACCGTGCCTTCGCCCTTGCACTCCTCGCAGCGGCCGCCGTCGGTGTTGAAGGAGAAGAATTTGGCGTCCATTTCCATTTGGCGCGCCAGGGGTTGTTCGGCCATGAGTTTGCGAATTTCGTCGAAGGCCTTGACGTAGGTGACGGGGTTGGAGCGCGTGGAACGGCCGATGGGGTTTTGGTCGATGAAGTCGACGGCTTGCACGGCGTCGAGGTCGCCGGTGAGGTCGGCATGCTCGCCGGGACGGTCGCCCGACTGGTCGAGATGACGGAGAAGGGCTTTGTAGAAGATGTCGCGCACGAGGGTGGATTTGCCCGATCCGGACACACCCGTCACGACGGTGAGAACGTTGAGGGGAAAGCGCACATCGATGCCGCGGAGGTTGTTTTCGCGAGCGCCGACAACGTCGATGAAGCGATTCCACCGACGGCGCGAAGCGGGTACGGGAATGGCTTCGGCGCCGGTGAGGAAGTTGAGCGTGTGGCTGCGGCTCTCCGTTTTGTCGGAATGGTGCGGCGCATCGGCGGGCGCGACCTTGCCCTGCCACACCACTTCGCCGCCGAGTCGGCCGGCTTCGGGGCCGATGTCGATGAGGTGGTCGGCGGCGCGGATGATGTCCTCGTCGTGTTCGACCACAATGACGGTGTTGCCCACATCGCGGAGTTGGCGCAACACGCGAATGAGGCGATCGGTGTCGCGAGAGTGCAGCCCGATGGAGGGTTCGTCGAGGATGTAAAGACTACCCACCAAGCTGCTGCCGAGCGAGGTGGCGAGGTTGATGCGTTGGCTTTCGCCGCCCGAGAGCGAGTTGCTGAGGCGGTCGAGGGTGAGGTAGCCGAGTCCCACTTCGTTGAGGAAGCGCAGGCGGCTGCGGATTTCGATGAGCAGGCGTTGCGCCACGGTGGCATCGTGCTCAGAGAGGGTGAGCGCGTCGAACCACTTGGCGAGATCGGCCACCGAGAGGCGCACGAGGTCGGCGATGGTGCGGTCGCCCACACGCACGTAGAGGGCCTCGGGGCGCAGGCGCGTGCCGTGACAAACGGGGCACTCGGCCTTGCCGCGGTAGCGCGCGAGCATGACGCGGTTTTGGATCTTGTAGGCGCCTTGTTCGAGGGCTTGGAAGAACCCATCGATGCACACATCGACGTCGCCCTCCTCCCATGCCATACCGGGGCCGCCGTGCCAGAGCAGGTCGTGCTGGGCGGGCGTGAGATTGTAGTAGGGTTCGAAGATGGGGAAGTCGTGGGCGGCGGCACGGCGGATGAATTCCTGTTGCCACTGGCTGAGTTTTGCTCCGCGCCAGCACATCACAGCGCCGTCGTAGACCGAGAGCGAACGATTGGGGACGACGAGATGCTCGTCGATGCCCACCACGCGGCCGAAACCTTCGCAACGCGGGCAGGCACCCACGGGATTGTTGAAGGAGAAGAGGTTGTCGCTCGGTTCTTCGAAGCTGATGCCATCGGCCTCGAAGCGGGTGGAGAAGTGCTCGAGGTTACGTTCGGGATAAAAGCGGAGCAGGCATTCGCCGTCGCCCTCATAGAGTGCCGTTTCGACCGAGTCGTTGAGGCGCGTCACGCCGTCTTTCGAACCGTCGACGGCCAAGCGGTCGAGGAGGAGGAAGAGGCGGCCTTCGGCCAAGGCCGCTTCGTGGCGCGCCACGGCAGCGGGGCTTTCGATGGCTTCGTCCATGCGCACCATGTCGCCGTCGAGATCCAAGCGCGAGAGGCCTTGCTGGAGCAGCACTTCGATTTGTTCTTTGAACGTGCGCTCGTGGAGCAAGCGCAGGGGAGCGAGCACGGTGAAGCGCGTGCCGGCGGGGTGGCGGAGGGCGGCGGCCACGATGTCGTCGGCGCTGTGGCGGCGCACTTCCTCGCCGCTCACGGGAGAGTAGGTGTGTCCCACGCGGGCGAAGAGCAGGCGGAGATATTCGTAGATCTCGGTGCTCGTGCCGACGGTAGAACGCGGGTTGTTCGTCTTGACTTTCTGCTCAATAGCGATGGCCGGCGGCAGCCCTTTGATGTAGTCGCACTCGGGCTTGTTCATGCGGCCGAGAAACTGGCGGGCGTAGGCCGAAAGACTTTCGACATAGCGCCGCTGGCCTTCGGCATAGAGGGTGTCGAAGGCCAATGAAGATTTTCCCGAGCCGGAAAGTCCGGTGATGACGACAAATTGCTCGCGAGGGATCTCAATGTCGATGTTTTTGAGATTGTTGACGCGTGCGCCTTTGACGACGATGCTATTGTTCATGAAAGCGTTTTATGCGATGTCTAAGAGTTCGATGCGGAAGATGAGGGTGCTGTGCCCGGGGATGTCGCGACCGGCGCCGCGCTCGCCGTATCCGGCTGAGGCGGGGACGTAGAGTTCCCAAATGTCGCCAATGTGCATGTTGACGAGCGCCACTTGCCATCCGGTGATGAGTTCGTTGACACGAAAGGCGGGCGGTGTGCCGGCGCCACGGCGCGAGGAGTCGAAGGTGCGGCCGTCGATGAGCCGACCCTCGTAGTGCACCGTCACCACCGAGCGCGGTGCGGGCGTGGCATTGTGGCGGCGCAGCGTGCGCTCGTCGGCATCGGCCGGCGGAGCGGGAGCGGTTTGCACCACCTTGTAGAGCACGCCACAACGCAGTTCTTGAATGCCGGCGCGCCCGCGGAGGTTGGCGAGAAAGTTTTCGTTCTCGGCTTTATAGGCGGCGAGGGCGGCCGCATTCATCTTTTTCTTATGAGCCATGAAGGGGAGAAACAGCTTTTATTTGCGGTGCTTCGCACGAGCACTGCGACGTGCCACGAAACCACCGTAGGCGGCGATGATGAAGAAACAAACGAGGGGCACGATGAAGCCGTAGGCCATGGACGAGTGGTCGGCAATCAGTCCCATGAGCACAGGAGCCACGGCACCGCCGACGATGCCCATGATGAGAAGCGACGAGGCGATTTTCGTGCGACGACCCAAACCGCGGAGCGCGAGGGCGAAGATGGTGGGGAACATGATGCTCTCGCAGAAATAGACGATGAGCAACGCCGTGAAACCCACGCGGCCGGGAGAGGCCACGACGAGCATGGAGCAGTGGGCGGCGACAAGAGCGAGAACGGCGAGGAGGCGTTCGGCGCGGATGTATTGCATGATCCAACTGCCGAGCATGCGACCGGCGAAGAAAAGCCCCATGCCGCCGACACCGAGGATAAGACTGGCGTCGGCGCTCTTGATGCCGGTGTTTTCAACGGCATAGTTGATGAAGAAACTGTTCACGCCGGTCTGTGCCGCCACGTAGACGAAAATACCGACCCATCCGAAGAGGAAAGCGCCGTTGCGAAGCAGCACGTGGAGGTCGCTGTGATTGTGATCGCCCTCGGCTTCGAGCGCCGCTTCCTCGGCTTGGGTGAGTTCGTCCTCCTCAGGCGTGATTTCGGGCAGACGAACGCGCGAGAACACGAGGGCGACGGCGATGACCACGATGCCGATGAGCAGATAGGGCATGGAGATGTCGGGCGATTGGCCTTGTTTGGTGAAGAGGAAGTAGCTGCCGGCCACCGGTCCGAGGATCCATCCCAAACCGTTGAAGGCCTGCGAGAAATTGATGCGCTGTTCGCTATGTTCGGGGTCGCCGAGTACGGTGACATAGGGGTTGGCGGAGGTCTCGAGGAAGGTGAGTCCGCAACCGATGATGAAGAGACAGCCGAGGAAGAAGGGGAAGGTCATGATCTGCGCGCCGGGAATGAAGAGCAGCGCCCCGATGCCGTAGAGGACAAGGCCGAGCAGCACGCCGGCACGGTAGCCGTAGCGGCGAATGAAGGCGCCGGCCGGCAGCGCCATGAGGAAATATCCGCCGTAGACCACGGCTTGGATGTAGGCCGATTGGGTTTTGCTGAGGTGCAATGCGTCTTGGAAGTACTTGTTCAGCACATCGAGAATGCTGTGGGCGAATCCCCACAAAAAGAAGAGTGTGGTGACCAAAAGGAACGGGGTCAGGTAGTTGTGCCCGTCGCGAGTGCGTACTAAATTCATGGGTATTTTTTTGAGTTAATGGGGCAAAGGTAAGCATTCTTCGTCGATAATGTGAGCGAGGGTCGTTTTTTTCGCGTTGTCGTCGCACTTTGTCGAGGCGGATCGGGAGGTGAGTTTGAAAAAAGTGTATTTTTGCAGCATTGATACATTATTATATATGGCAACACAGCAGAAAAAGATCGTGGTGCTCACCGGCGCGGGGATGAGTGCCGAGAGCGGCTTCGCCACCTTCCGCGACAGCGGCGGACTTTGGGAAACCCATCCCGTGGAACAGGTGGCGACGCCCGAAGGCTGGCAGCGCGATCCGAATTTTGTCAACGAGTTTTACAACGGCCTGCGCCGGCAGCTGGTGGAAGCGCGCCCCAATCGCGGCCACGAGCTGTTGGCGGAGATGGAAGCGGACTACGCCGTGCGCATCGTCACGCAGAACGTCGACGATCTGCACGAGCGCGCCGGTTCTTCGCAGGTGTTGCACCTGCACGGTGAACTGATGAAGGCTTGTTCGTCGCGCGATCCGAACAATCCCTTCCACCTTGTCACCCTCACGCCCCCGAATCTCGACATTCTCCCCGGGCAAAAGGCGGGCGACGGCAGCTTGTTGCGCCCGTTCATTGTGTGGTTCGGCGAATCGGTGCCCCTGATTGAGCGTGCCGCCGAGTGGGTGGCCGAAGCCGACGTGCTGGTCATCATCGGCACTTCGCTGGTGGTCTATCCCGCCGCGGGATTGGTGCGCTATGCTCGGCGCGAAACGCCCATTTTTCTCATCGATCCGCAGGAAGTGGCCGTCCCCGACGGACGAAAAGTGCACCTGATTCGTGCGAAAGCCTCCGCCGGCGTGGCTGAACTGCGCGAGGTGCTGAGCGGGAGCTGAACGATGGCGTATTTTCTTCCCTACTTTTTGCCAAAAGCCCGCTCCTTTTTTTCAAAACTCCTCTTGTTTTTCTCACTTCTTCCCTTGTTTTTATGGCTTCTACCCTCAGCTCTTCTGTTTCCGGTGAATTTACCGAGCGCGAACAACAGATTTTTCACCGCACCCGCTTACTCGTCGGCGACCGCGTGCTGCACCGCATCGGCACATTGCGCGTGATCTTGTTCGGCGTCGGCGGGGTGGGCAGTTGGTGCGCCGAGAGTTTGGTGCGTTCGGGCGTGCGCCGGCTCACGTTGGTGGACTCGGATCGCGTGAGCATCACGAATGTCAATCGCCAAATGCCCGCCACCGTGCCGACGGTGGGGCGCGTCAAGGTGGAAGCTGTGCGCGAACGCCTGTTGGCCATCAATCCCGATGCGGAAATCTGCGCGGTGCAGGATATATATTGCGCGGAGAACGCCGAGAACTTCGCGCTCGAAACCTATGATGTGATCATCGACGCGATCGATTCGCTGGCCGAAAAAGCGCACCTCATCTTGCGTGCCACACAAACCTCGGCGCTGTTCGTCTCGTCCATGGGTGCCGCGCTGAAAATGGATCCCACGCGGGTGCAGATTGCCGAGTTTTGGAAGGTGAGCGGCTGTCCGCTCGCTCGCGCCCTGCGCAATAAATTCAAACGCGCCAAAACGCGCCCGAAACGCAAGTTCGCTTGTGTGTTCTCCGACGAAGTGCTGCCCAATCTCGGGGCGGACGACATCACCGAACCCGAACCCACGGTGGCCGAAATCACCGACCGCGAAGAGGGACGCGCCGACTTGCTCCATCACTCTTGGAACGACCGTAAAGCACAGATCAACGGAACGTTGTCGCACATCACGGCCATTTTCGGTTTTACGCTCGCCGGCATCGTCATCGACAAAATTTATCGCGAAGAAAGCGCTTGTGCCGAAAAAAATAGGAAGCAAAAGAGCGCAACAAATGATTAATTCGTATCTTTGCGCACTGTAAATCAATAAGAAAAAAGACAACTTGCTCCGTATTATATGGAAAAAATCTCTTACGCCCTCGGCCTGATCATCGGCAACAACCTCAAAGGTATGAACATCGACGGACTGCTGACCACAGAGTTCACACGCGCCGTCGAACAGGTGCTCAACGGGGAGAAAACCGAAATGACCGAAGTGCAAGCCCAAGGCCTTGTGCAGGAATTCTTGCGCGAACAGCAGGAAGCGGCCGGCAAGGCCGCTCGCGAAGCCGGCGAAAACTTCCTCGCCGAAAACGCCAAACGCGAAGGTGTGAAGGTCACTGAGAGCGGACTCCAATACGAGGTGCTCACGCCCGCCCTCGGCGTGAAGCCCGTGGCCACCGACACGGTGAGCTGCCACTATGAAGGCCGACTCATCGACGGCACGGTGTTCGACAGCAGCTATCGTCGCGGCGAACCCGCCAGCTTCCCCCTCCAAGGCGTGATCCGCGGTTGGACAGAAGGTTTGCAGCTGATGAGCATCGGCTCGAAGTTCCGCTTCTTCATCCCCTTCGAACTCGCTTACGGCGCGCAAGGTGCAGGAGGCAGCATTCCGCCCTACGCCGCCCTCGTTTTCGACGTCGAACTGCTCGGCATCGAAGGCAAATAATCTCTTCCTCGAAATAAAAACAAAGCAATGAATAAATTTCTCCTCGGTGCACTCCTCGTGCCCATGACGCTTCTGGTTGCCTGTGGCAAGCAGGACAAATCCACTTCTTCCGTAAAGCTCAACAGCGAAATCGACACCGTGTCCTATGCCCTCGGTATGTCGCAAGCCCCCACGCCCGAAATGATCAAAGGCTACCTCATGCAGGCCGGTTCTGACTCGGCTTACGTGGAAGCCTTCTTCAAAGGCATGAAAGACGGCATCAACGCCGGCGACGACAAGAAGGAAATGGCTTACCAAATGGGTATGCAGGCCGGTATGAACGTGAAGTCGCGCCTCTTCCCCCAAATCGAACAGCAGATCTTCGGCAAGGACTCGACGCAACACCTTTCGGGTGACAAGTTCTTGGCCGGTATGCTCGACGGCAAGAACAGCGTGAGCGCACTCTTCGACAAGAATGGCGTGGCTTACAACACCCAGACGGTCAATGCCTTCTTGAAGGATCTCATGGGCGCCCTCACGGCCAAGGCCAACGAGAAACTCTATGGCGAAACCAAGAAGAAGAACGAAGCCTTCATCAAGAACATGGCCAAGCAGGAAGGTGTGAAAGCGCTCGCCGGCGGTGTTTACTACAAGGAACTCACCCCCGGTACCGGTGCTCAGCCCACCAAGGATCAAATCGCAGAGGTGTCTTACGAAGGTCGCCTCATGGACGGCAAGGTGTTCGACTCGTCGAACGGCAAAACCATCGAGTTCCCCGTCGGCGGTGTCATCCCCGGTTTCACCACCGCGCTCTTGAACATGAAGGTCGGTGCTGAGTGGATCGTTTACATCCCTTGGAACCAAGCCTACGGCGCACAAGAAAGCGGTCCCATTCCTCCCTACTCGGCTTTGACCTTCAAGGTGAAGCTCGTGGGTGTGAAGAACGCACCCGCCGCTCCCCAAATGGGTGCACAGATGCCCGAGGGACAGGAAATGCCCGTACAAGTTAAGTAAAATGTTGTAGTCGCGCGCTTCGACCTCGCTCGTCGCGCGCCTGCACAAAACCGACGCCTCCGATGCTGCTCACGAGTAGCATCGGAAGTGTCGCATTGCACACCATCCAACCCATTTTCTCATCATGAAAATTCGTCATTTTGTTTTGGCGGTGCTCGCTCTCTTCGCGATGAGCGCAACCGCAGCTCCCAAAACTCCCAAGAAGAAAAAGACAACGGCCGCTGCCGCCATCACTACGGACTTCCCCACCGGAAAGGCCGCCACGGGCACGCACTTCTCCTATGCCTACGGTGTAGCCCAAGTGCCCGACATGAAGACCTACCTGCTCCGTACGCAAGGCATCGACTCCACGCAGTTCCTCGCCCTCGGACAAGCCCTCGAAGGTCGTTTCTCCGACGCAGAAGTGGCACGCTGCCGCGCCATCGTCACCGGTGCCGACATCGCCGCACAGGTGAAGGCCAACGTCGTTACGCTCAACCGCTCGTTCGGCGGCGGTGAAAACGTCAACTACACCGACGCTTCGCTCATTCTCAAGGGTATGTCCGACGGCATCGCCGGTCGCGCTTCTTTCACCCCCGACTCTGCACAGAAAGTGGTGAGCGATCAGCGCGATTTTCAAATCCACGAGCGCCGCAAGGCCAACCTCGCCTATCTCGACAACTACAAGAAGCAGAAGGGTGTGGTGGCGCTGCCCTCCGGGCTCCTCTACAAGGTCGTGCGCAAGGGCGACGGTGCTCTGCCCACCGACACTTCGACGGTAGAGGTGCACTACGAAGGCAAACTCATCGACGGCAGCATCTTCGACAGCAGCTACCAGCGCGGCGAAACCACAAGTTTCCCCCTCAACCAAGTCATCAAGGGCTGGCAGGAGGGTCTCAAACTCATGCCCGTGGGCTCTGAGTACGAACTCGTCATCCCCTACACCTTGGCCTATGGCGAAGTCGGCACGCGCGGCATTCCTCCTTTCTCCACACTCATCTTCAAGGTGGAACTGAAGGACATTAAGAAATAAGCACTGCGCTCTTCGCGACCGCTTCCATACAATAAAACACTGCGCCGCTCCCGCGAGGGAACGGCGCAGTGTTTCGTTTTAAGAGCAGCACATCCGGTTGGCAAGCTGTGCATCCGGTTGGTAATCGGCTGCGTTCTCCGCGGCGCGACGCCGCTGATTCAGAGTTGTCCACTCTCCACCATGCGCACCACGCGCTCGGTGAAGCGGTCGTCGCCCTCCGGATCGTAGTGCTTGTTGAGATTCAAGCCGAAGAAGAACGAGATGCCCTGATAGAGGTTGGCCTTGAACGAACCCACGAAAGCTTTGGCAATTTGGTAGCCCGTTTGGTTCGTTTCACGGTCGATGAGTTTCACCAGCAAGCGCCCCTGTGAGCGTGACAAGCGGTTCACCAGTGGGGTATATTCCTTTTTCAGATCGGCCTCCACCGCATTGATGTGCTCCTGTCGCTCTTTTTTCGTTGGCAGCGTTTGGAGATAGTCGTAAGTTTCTACAATCGTCGTGCGCACCATCTTGGCCAAGGGCAAAAGCAGCTTCACATTCTGCACCAGTCGGGAGTAATTTTGCCGGTCTTTCTCATTGGCAAAGTCCAAGGGCGGGTATTTGTAAATCCCTTGGAAGATCACCGCCGGAATGCTGTCGCCTTTGTACAGCGCTTTGCCCACCTCGATGCTGATCGGCATCGCCGGCGCCTCGCCCTTTTCGGCCTTTGGCAGGTCGGTGGGTATACTGTCGTTTTGTGCGGCGGCTGTGAGGCTGCAGCACGCGAGTATACAGAGGAAAAACAAGCGGGTAAGTTGTGACATAGCCGGAGAATTTAGTCCTATGTCGGCGAAATTACGAACTTCCCCGCATTTTCGCCCGACCGTCCACGACAATAATTCAAAATGAGCCCTTTCCTGCTTCGTCGGTGCCGTTTTGGTGTTGAGTAGTCGCCGCTTGCGGCGGAGAACCGGCGCGTGTCGTGCACCGGTTGCGAACTTAGCGCACCACCTTGCGGCCGCCCACGATGTAGATGCCACCGCGTGCGGGAAGCGTGCCGACACGACGCCCGTCGAGCGTGTGGATCGTTTCGTCGGCCGGCGCGTGCACCGCAGACTGAATGCCGGTCGTCTTCCGTTGCCCGTACTTGACTTTCATCTTGCCTTGAATGGGGACGGAGAAGTCGAGCGTAAAGTGCAGGTTGTCAGCCGTAAATTCACCCTCGGCCTCCATATCGAGCGGAGACAAGAAGGTGCCCATCCAAAAGAAGTAGCCCGGCAGATCGCCGCTCGTGATTTTGGCCTTGCCCTTGCCGCTGAAACGCTTTTTGTCACCGTCTTCGGTCACCGTCAGGTCGCTGAGTTTGATATGGCCGACCGCTGTGTTGACCGTGGGGGTCTTGAAGACAAAGTTGCGGAGTTCGAGATCCACCTTGCCGTCGTGTTCCGTGAGATAAACCGTGGCAGTGAGGGGAGCGGTCGTGCCGGTTGTTCCGCCCATGTCCACCACGAGTTGGTCGGTGAAGGTGCGGGTTTGTGCGCCGGCGCCGAGACTCAGCACGGCAGCGAAAAGAATGAGTAGTAAATGCTTCATACGTTGGGAGTGAATGGGAATGAAAAAGCCCTCTTCCGCCTTTTGCCCTTGGGGCACCGCTCCCGGCGCTCGTACATCGTGGAAAGAACGTGTCGGAGCAGCGATGGCGCAACAGCAGAGGGTGATTTTCGAGCGAATTTACAGCTTTTCTGCGAATCACTTCTGCGTTATGTATTCTTTTATATGAATTTTTATGCTAAAGAAGTGCAGATTTAATACGTGAGCGGGTGCCGGCCGCTGTTTCGTCGAAAGAAAGGGAGAGAAGCCCCGCCCCCGCCCCGCCCGCAAGGCGACAACCGACCGGAGGCACGCTCACGGCCGGCACTTCCGGAGCGCCTCCCGGCAAAACAAGACAACGACACCGATGGGCTGACCCATCGGTGTCGTTGTGTTGAGGGAGCGCATCGGGCGGCGGTGCGTCGGGGTGGAAAGCGCGCAGCGCCCACCGCGGAGTCAGCGCACCACCTTGCGACCGCCCACGATGTAGATGCCACCGCGTGCGGGGAGCACTTCGAGGCGACGGCCGTCGAGCGTGAAGACGGAAGCCGGCGTGGCTTCGTAGGCTACTGTCGGCAGTCCTGTGGTGCCCAATTGGCCGAATTTCACCTTCATCGGCACTTGCATGCGGGGCATTTTGAAGTCGAGGACAAAAGCCAGGCTGTCGGCCGTGAGATAACCCTCGGCCTGCATGTCGACCGATTTCGTGCCGGCGGCCATCCAGAAGATGATGCCCGGGAGGTCGCCCGGTGTGAGAGAGGCTTTGCCTCGGCCGCTGAAGGTCTTTTTGTCGCCCTCCACGGTAACGGGCAGGTTGGTGAGCTTGATGTGCCCCACGCCGAGGGGATCGCCCTTGCCGGCTTTGAACACGAAGTTGCGGAGTTCGAGATCCACCTTGCCGTCGTGCTCGGTGAGGAGGACTTGAGCCGTGATGGGGGCTGTTGCGCCCGATTTTCCGCCGAGTTCCACCACGAGTTGGTCGGTGAAGGTGCGAGTTTGTGCGCCGGCGCTCAGGGTCAGCACGGCGGTGAGCACGAGGAGTAGCAGTTGTTTCATGTGTCGGGATGAATTGAGGGGTTGAAAAAAAGGCGTTGTTTCGTTGTGCCGTTCGTTGCGGCGCGAATTGCGACTGCGGGTGAGCGGGATGGCGCCGCCGAATGAGCGGAGAATAGCCAGCAGGTCGGTTTTTTGCAAAAATACAGTTTTTCTTTGAAAAGAATATTTGCAGCGACTTCTTTTTGTTGCACTTTTTTGACGAGCATCCTGTTTTTCGTTGTGTGAGTATGCTTGTGTCTTGTTTTTCGATAAATAGAGTTGACAATGGCTGTTCTTATTTGCCTTTTTCGGGCAAGCCTTGTTCTGCGCGCTCCGATTGTGGAGTGGGGTGGTTGCGTTAGGGGAATTTTGCCTTCGCGCGCGTACGCGCGCGCATCCGCCGTTTTTCTGT